>CAIXXP010000085.1 GCA_903923465.1 uncultured Sphingomonadales bacterium
CCGCGACCTCGCGGTTGCGCTGCGCGAGACCACTGGCACCGAGCCCATGATGGTGTGGCACGGCGAGACGTCGCTGCCCGACGGCGTCGATATCGTCGGCGTCCCCGGCGGCTTCTCCTATGGCGACTATCTGCGCTCTGGCGCGATGGCGGCGCGCTCGCCAGTGATGCGCGCGGTGGCCGATGCGGCATCACGGGGTGTCGCGGTGCTCGGCGTGTGCAACGGCTTTCAGGTGCTCACCGAGGCGGGGCTTCTGCCCGGCGCGCTGATGCGTAATGCCGGCATCCGCTTTGTCTGCCGCGATGTCGCGCTCACCGTGGCCAATGCCCGGTCGCGTTTCACCTCTGGCTACAGCGAGGGCCAGCGCATCACCATTCCCGTGGCGCACCACGATGGCAATTACTTCGCCGACGAGGCCACGCTGGATCGGCTGGAAGGTGAAGGTCGCGTCGCCTTCCGCTATGCCGAAAGCGTCAACGGCTCCTCGCGTGACATCGCCGGGGTGCTGAACGAGGCGGGCAACGTGCTGGGCATGATGCCCCATCCCGAGCGGATGATCGAGCCGGCCCAGGGCGGCAGCGATGGCCGCGCCCTGTTCGCCAGCGTGGTGCGGGGTCTGGTTTCGGCCTGATTCGTCGGCACCGCATGCCCCGAAGTAATGACGCTATCTGAAGGGCGAGGCGCAAGTCCCGCGCGGGCTGTGCGGTCGGAAGCGGGCGGGGAAGGCTTTAACCGACAGCTCTGCTATCCGGGCTGGCATCGCGGGGCCGCACCGCGTCCAGCACCTGCTCACCCGTCACCGGCGCACCCAGCAGAAAGCCCTGCACGCCGCTGCAATTCAGCTTGCGGGCCAGCGCCAGTTCCTCGGCGTTTTCCACGCCCTCGACGATCACGTCCATTTCCAGGCTGGAGGCCACGGCCACCGCCGCGCGCATGATCGCCAGGCTCTCGCGGTTGCCCTGCGCGCCGCCGCGCACGAAGCTGCGGTCGATCTTGATGGTGGAGAAATGCAGCGCGCGCAGATGGCTCAGCGCCGATTGCCCCGTGCCGAAATCGTCGAGCGTGACCCGGCAGCCCAGCGCCAGCACGCCCTCCAGCACCGCGCGGGCCGTCACCGCGTCGCGCGAGAAGATTGCCTCGGTCACCTCGATCGACAGTCGCTGGGGCGCAAGCGTGCTGCCGGCAAGTGCCCGCACCACGGAATCGAGGAAACCGGGGTCGAGCAGTTGCTCGGCCGAAACATTCACCGCCAGCGCGATGCCCTCTGGCCACTGGGCCGCCGCCGCGCAGGCCGCCCGCAGCACCCATTCGCCGATCGGCGCGCTCATGCGCGTTTCCTCGGCGATGGGGATGAAGCGGTCGGGGCCAATCAGCCCATCCTCCGGGCTATACCAGCGCGCCATCGCCTCATAGCCAGTGACGGCAAGGTCATCCGCGCCGACAATCGGCTGGAAATGCAGTGAAATCTCGTCCCGCGCCAGCGCCCCGCGCAGGGCCGTCTCCAGCCGGCGGCGCTCCTCGGCGCGCGCGCTCATGCCGGGGGTATAGCGGCAATGCACGCCGCCACCCTCATCCTTGGCGCGATAGAGCGCGAGGTCGGCATGCCGCATCAGCGTCTCGATGCCGTCGCCGTCACCGGGCGCAATCGCCGAACCGATGCTGGCCCCCACTGAAAGCCTGTGCCCCTCAACATCATAGGGTTCCGACAGGCGCTGGATCGCGGCGGCGGCGATCGCCTCCACTTTCGCGCCGTCGGCGGCATCGGCGATGACGATGGCAAATTCATCGCCACCCAGCCGCGCGCAGGTGTCGCGCTTGCCGCCCAGCGTGGTCAGCCGCTCGGAAACCCGCGCCAGCAACTGGTCGCCGATCAGATGGCCCAGCGAATCATTGACCGCCTTGAACCGGTCGAGGTCGATCATCAGAAAGGCGCAGGAACCCTGCCGCAGCCGGGCCTGCCCCATCGCCTCGCGCAGGGCCTCGGTCAGGGCCATGCGGTTGGGCAGGCCGGTCAGCGTGTCATAGCGCGCCAGCCAGGCAATCCGTTCCGACCGCTCGCGCTCGGCGGTCACATCGGCCCCAACGCCGCGGAAGCCGAGGAAGCCCCCATCGGCGTCATAGCGCGGGCAGCCGGAAAGCTCCCACCACCGCTCCTCACCGCGAATGGAAACCCGCACGGCAAGGCTGGAGAAGCTGTCATGCGTGGCCAGCTTGTCGGCCAGCGCGCGCAGGGAGGCATGCGGCGTCTGCCCGGAAACGCCGCCGGACAGCAGGGCGATCAGCCGCTGTCCCGTCACTTCCGCCGCATCCAGCCCCAGCGCGTCGATGAAGCGCTGGCTGGGCGCGCCGACGCACTGGCGCGTATCGGTTTCCCACAGCCAGTTGGCCTCGCCTTCCTCATATTCGCGCAGCAGCAGGCTCACCAGCTCGTTGTGCTCGGCCGCGCCCGCCTCGGCGATGCGCGAGATCAGGTAGTTGCGCGATGCCTCGATCGCGCCGCCAATGGTGACAAGACTGAATAGGCCAGCAACGTCGGCCATCACGAAATCATGCCGCCAGCAGAACGCGGCCACCGTCGTCGCCCCGGCCACCACAGCGAAGATCGTCGTGGCCAGCGGCACCGCCGGAATGACGATCGCCGAGGCGGCCATCAACAGCGCGAGGATGGTCCACATCTCGATCCGCGCCTGCGACGGCCCGTTCTGGGCAAGCTCCAGCATCGGCATCGCCCACACCGCCGCATTCAGCGCCGTGGCCAGCAGATGCGCCAGAATCAGCCGCCTTGCCGGCATGCGGCGCCCGACATGGCGGAAGGCCAGCCCCGCCCGCGCACCGAAATGCAGCGAAACGGCCAGCGCCAGCAGCCACACAGCCAGTTGGCCGGGGTTCGCCAGCGGCCGGAACAGCCACACCACCGCCAGGCCGGCGATCCCCTGAATAATCGCATGGGTCCGCGCCACCTGCGCCAGACGGACATATTGCAGCGCCCGCATCCGCGACCAATCGGCCCGGCCACGCCCGCGCAGCCCCAGCACCGACAGCGGTGGCAGCTCCGATAGGGTCGGGCGGGAGGTGGAACGGGCGAACATGGTTCGCCACTCTTAGGCTGCAATGATTAGCAGGCCGTAAAGCCCGCCCGGCAAAATCCTGCCGGTGGCGGAACTTATTCGCGCCCAGATTTGTTCGGCCCGGATTTATTCAACGGTCACGCTCTTGGCCAGATTGCGCGGCTGGTCGACATCGGTGCCCTTCACGCAGGCCACGTGATAGGCGAGCAGTTGCACCGGCACGGCATAGACCAGCGGCGCGATCAGCGGGTGCACCTTGGGCATCTCGATGGTGGCAAGGCAGCCCTCGCCGGCCTCGGCCAGCCCCTCGGCGTCAGAGATCAGCACGATCTTGCCACCGCGCGCGCGCACCTCCTGCATGTTGCTCACCGTCTTTTCAAACAGCGGCCCCGAAGGAGCGAGCACGATCACCGGCACCTGTTCATCGATGAGCGCGATAGGCCCGTGCTTCATCTCGCCCGATGCGTAACCTTCGGCATGGATATAACTGATTTCCTTGAGCTTCAGCGCGCCTTCCAGCGCCAGCGGATAATCCTGCCCGCGCCCCAGATAGAGCACGTCGCGCGCCGGGGCGATCAGGTGGGCCATCGCCGCGATCTCGTCGTCATGGTCCAGCGCCGCGTTCAGTGCCGCCGGCGTGTTGATCAGTTCGGAGACGACATGACGCTCCTCCTCGCGGGTCATGCGCCCGCGCTTCACCGCCAGATGCGCCGCCAGTGCCGCCAGCACCGCCAGCTGGCAGGTGAAGGCCTTGGTGCTGGCCACGCCGATTTCCGGCCCGGCGTGGGTCGGCAACAGCAGATCGGCCTCGCGTGCCATGGAGGAGGTGGGCACGTTCACCACCACCGCGATGGTCTGCCCATTGGCCTTGCAATGGCGCAGCGCCGCCAGCGTGTCCGCCGTCTCGCCGCTCTGGCTGATGAAGATGGCCAGGCCCCCCGCCTCCAGCACCGGTTCGCGATAGCGAAACTCGCTGGCCACATCGATATCCACTGGCAGGCGGGCGAAGCTCTCGAACCAGTATTTGGCCACCATCCCCGCGTAATAGGAAGTGCCGCAGGCGACAATCGTCACGCGCTTGATGGTCGACAGGTCGAAATCGATCTGCGGCAGGGCCACGCTGTCGTCCACCTGGCGGATATAGCTGCGCAGGGTCTGCGCCACCACCGTTGGTTGCTCGAAGATTTCCTTCTGCATGAAGTGGCGGAAATTGCCCTTCTCCACCGCCGCGGCAGAGGCGCCCGAGGTGGTGATGGGCCGGGTGACCGGATTATTGTCCTTGTCGAAAATCTGCGCCCCCTGGGCGGTGACGATCACCCAATCCCCCTCGTCGAGATAGCAGATCTTCTGCGTCAGCGGCGCCAGCGCCAGCGCGTCGGAACCCAGATAGGTCTCGCCATCCGCATAGCCCACCACCAGCGGCGAACCGAGCCGCGCGCCGATCAGCATATCCGGCGCCTGCCGGAAGACGATGGCCAGCGCGAAAGCCCCGCGCAGCAAGGGCAGCGACTCCTTCACCGCATCGGCCGGCGACATGCCCGCCTCCACCTTTTCTGAGATCAGGTGGGCAACCACCTCACTGTCGGTCTCGCTCTCAAACACCCGGCCGCGCGCGGTCAGCTCCTCGCGAAGGCTGCGGAAATTCTCGATGATGCCATTGTGCACCAGCGCCAGTTCGGCGGTGGCATGCGGGTGGGCATTGTTGGCGGTGGGCGCACCGTGCGTCGCCCAGCGGGTATGGGCGATGCCCACCACGCCCGGCGCGGGATGCGCGGCCAGCTCGGCCACCAGATTGTTCAGCTTGCCCGGGGCCCGGCGGCGGATCAGTTCCCCGCCCTCAACCGTGCACACGCCCGCCGAATCATAACCGCGATATTCCATGCGCCGCAGCCCATCGACCAGCCGATTCTCTACCTGTTCCTTGCCGACGATGCCGATAATGCCGCACATGCGCTGAAACCTTTTGCCTGAAGTGTGTGGGCCAGCCCGCCAGAAGCCTGGCCAGCGAGGTTTTCCCATGATGGGGGGAAAACCTTGGGGATTGGTTTATCGTCACAAATTCTTTGCTGCGGCGCAACACCGGAAAGGGCGGGAAGCCCACCGAAACAGCTCCGGCCCCAACGCCTGCCACGCCTCGCGCAGCTCTTATCCGATTTGCCCCCCCTGAACCAGAGGGCCGAACCAGCCGCCCGCCGCGCACCGCCGGGCACCTCGCTGCTAGGCCTTTTTCTCCGCCTTCTTCTTGCGCATGGCCTCGTGAAAGCGGTCGGCCCAGCCGGGCTTCACCAGTTGCTCGGCCCGCACCATGCGCAATTCACCCTCGCCGACATCGCGGGAGACCGCGCTGCCCGCCGCCACGATGGCATCCGCGCCAATCCGCACCGGGGCGATCAGCGCGCTGTTGCTGCCGATGAAGGCCCGCTCACCGATCACCGTCCTGTATTTGAAATAGCCATCGTAGTTGCAGGTGATGGTGCCGGCGCCGATATTGGCCCCCGCCCCCACCTCGGCGTCGCCGATGTACGACAGGTGGTTGGCCTTGGCCCCCTTGCCCAGCGTCGCCTTCTTGATCTCGACGAAATTGCCGACCTTGGCGCCCTCGCCAATATCCGCACCCGGGCGCAGGCGGGCATAGGGCCCCAGCTCCGCCCCGCTGGAAACAGTCGCCCCCTCCAGATGCGAGAAGCCATGGATGGTGACATTGTCGGCCACCCGCACGCCCGGGCCAAAGAACACATTCGGCTCGATGGTCACGTCGCGGCCCAGTTCGGTGTCCCAGCTGAACCACACGGTTTCCGGCGCGATCAGGCTGGCACCCTCGGCCATGGCGCGGGCGCGGCGGCGCTGCTGCCAGCGCCCCTCGGCCTCGGCCAGTTCGGCGCGGCTGTTGATGCCGGCCACCTCGTCCGCATCATCGGTGACGACCACCGCGCACACCCGCCCGTCGGCATTGGCGATGTTGACGATGTCGGTCAGGTAATATTCGCCTT
This sequence comes from uncultured Sphingomonadales bacterium, assembly GCA_903923465.1. Classification (GTDB taxonomy): domain Bacteria; phylum Pseudomonadota; class Alphaproteobacteria; order Sphingomonadales; family Sphingomonadaceae; genus Novosphingobium. The sequence goes on from CAIXXP010000085.1 coordinate 6,059, forward strand.
GCGCGTTATCGTTGCCCACGCGCGCCAGCAGGGCGAACAGCTCGGCCCCGCGAACCGCCATCAGGCCGGAATTGCACAGACGGCACTCGCGCTCTTCGGCGGTGGCATCCTTGTGCTCCACCATCTTGGTCACGCGGCCATTCTCGGCGATCACCCGGCCATATTGCAGCGGGTCGTCCGGCGCGAAGGCCAGCACCACCACGGCCGGGTTATCGTCGCCATGCAGCCGCTCGATCATCGCCCGCATCGTCTCGGGCCGCACAAATGGCACGTCGCCATAGAGAATCAGCACATCGGCATTGGGGTTCTCTTTGGTAAAATCCGCCAGTGCCCCCTCGGCCTGCTGCACCGCATGGCCGGTGCCGTGCTGCGGGTCTTGCACGGCGATCGCCGCGCGGGCCGCCAGCGCCTTTTCCAGCTGCTCGCGCCCATGCCCGGCCACCACCACCTGCCGCGCCGGGTTCAGGGCGGCGGCACCGGCCAGCAGATGCTCCAGCATCGGCCGCCCGGCGATGGGGTGCAGCACCTTGTGCGTGTCACTTTTCATGCGGGTGCCCTTGCCGGCGGCAAGAACGACGATGGCGAGAGGTGAAGTGTGGTTTGTCATAATGCGGCTCTGTGCCACCAAATCCTTGCAGATTCCATACAGGCGCGGCATCGGCCGGTGCATGGCCGATTTTCCTTTCGAAATCGTCGGATTCGACCTCGACGGTACCCTGCTGGACACCCACGCCGATCTGGGCCTCGCGCTGAATCACGCGCTGGCGCAAATTGGGCGCGGGCCGATTCCCGTGAGCGAGGTCACATCGCTCATCGGCGGCGGCTCGATGCAAATGCTGACGCGTGCGCTGGAGGTGACCGGTGGCCCGTCGCCCATGCCGATGGACGAACTCTATCGCCACCTGATCGCCTATTACGATGCCAACATCGCCGTCCACACCCGCCTGTACCCGGGCGGCGCGGACATGCTGGACGCGCTGGAGGCACGCGGCGTGCGCCTCGCGGTGGTGACCAACAAGATGGAGCGGCTGGCGGTGCGGCTGCTCGATGCGCTGGGGCTCAGCCCCCGCCTGTTCACCATCATCGGCGGTGACACGCTGGGCCCGGGCCGCGCGAAACCGGCGCCAGACCTGCTCTACGAGATGATCGCCCGCGCCGGTCTTTTGCGCAGCGCGAGCGCAGCCACCCCCCGCGCCGATATTTCTGGCGGCGCGAGCGCAGCCACCCCCCGCGCCAATTCTTTGCTCGGCGCCAGCGCAGCCACCCCCCGCGCCGTGTATGTCGGCGACACCACCTTCGATACCGGCGCGGCCCGGGCGGCGGGGCTGCCTTGCGTCGCCGTCAGCTTCGGCTTTTGCGACCGGCCGCCGCACGAACTGGGCGCCGATGCGGTAATCGACCATTACGACGAACTGGTGCCGACACTTCAACGGCTGTAGGGGCAACGGCTGTAGGGGGCACGGCAGCCCATTCGGACCATTTCCACGATTCACGACTTGGCGGAGAGCATATCCATGAGCATTTCATTCGCGGGCAAAATAGCCATTGTCACAGGCGCTGGCGGCGGGCTGGGCAAAGCCTATGCGCTGGAGCTGGCGCGCCGGGGCGCCCGGGTGGTGGTCAATGACCTGGGCGCCGCGCGCGATGGCGCGCCAACCGCCTCTGGCCACTCCGATGCGGCGCTGGCCGTGGTGGAAGAGATCCGCGCGGCCGGTGGCGAGGCAATGTCGAACGGCGGCAACGTCGCCGAATACGAGCAGATGGCCGAGATGGTCGCCCGCGCCAAGGAAGCCTGGGGCGGCGTCCACATCCTCATCAACAACGCCGGCATCCTGCGCGACAAGAGCTTTGCCAAGATGGAACCGGCCGATTTCGAACTGGTGGTGCGTGTGCACCTGCTGGGCAGCGCCTTTGCCTCCAAGGCGGTGTGGGAAACCATGCGCGAACAGAACTATGGCCGCATCATGATGACCACCTCCTCGGCGGGCATGGGCGGCAACTTCGGGCAGGCCAACTACGCCGCCGCCAAGCTGGGCCTCGTCGGCCTCGCCAAAACGCTGAGCCATGAGGGCGCCCGGAACAACATCCGCGTCAACACCATCTGCCCCACCGCCGCCACCCGCATGACCGAGAGCATCTTCCCGGAGGCCGTTCTCGCCGCCTTCCGCCCGGAACTGGTGGCGGCGGGCGCGCTGTTCCTCGTCTCGGAGGACGCGCCCACCAACGCCATTCTCGGCGCCGGTGCCGGCGTGTTCCAGGGCGGCTGGGTCACGATGAACGAGGGCCTGCTGCTGCAGGGCGATGCCTGCACCCCGGAGGGCGTCGCCGCCAACTGGGATCGCATCATGGACCGCAGCACCGATGCCCCCGTGGCCAACGCCATGGAGCAGAGCCAGCACGGCATGGACATGATCATGAAGTCCATCGCCTGAGGGCGGTGGGACCTGATCACGGCTGGCCTGATCACGGCTGGCCTAATCACGGCTGGCCTGATCGCGCTGGGCCTATAGCACCTGGCCCGAAAGCACTTGGCCCGAAAGCAAAAGGGCGGGCGCGGGCGGAGCAACCCGCGCCCTAACCCCACGCTAACGCGGCCTTAGCGCGGGGTTAGAGCCTCGCCTTTGGCCCCGGCCCTTCCGGCTTTGACTTTGGCCGCCCGCCGCGTACCTTGCCCGCCGAAGGATGCCGCCCCGATGTATAGCGAAGCCGACCTGCAATCCGCCGTCGCCGCCGGCGCCATCACCCCCGAGGCGGCCGAGGCCCTGCGCGCCCATGTCGCGGCCCAAAATTCTGGCGACCGCAGCGCGCCGATTGCCGACGACGAGCAATTCCGCCTCGTCACCGGCTTCAACGATATTTTCGTCACCATCGCCTGCGCGCTGGTCATCTTCGCGTCGGCAGCGATAGGGTCGGCGATAGGCGGGAAATCCGGCAGCGGGGGCGGTTCGGCATGGGGCCCCGCGTTTGTCGCGGCGGCCTGCTGGGCCATGGCCGAGGTATTCACCCGGCGGCGGCGTCTGGCGCTGCCCTCCATCGTGCTGTTGCTGGCGTTTGTCGTGGCACTGGGGCTGGCTGTGGGCAATGTGGCAAGCACGCTGCTGCCGACGCATGCGATTTGGCACCCTGTCGCCGGGATGCCGGACGGAGGCTGGAACACCGACGAACACGACCCATGGCAAACCGCGCTGATCTTCGGCGCCGGGGCCTTCGCCGCCGCGCTGGGCGCCTTCGCGCATTGGCGCCGCTTCCGCGTGCCGATCACCATCGCGGCGGGCGTGGGCGGCGCTGTGCTGCTGCTGCTGTCACTCATCGCCGCCGCGCTGAACCAGTCGCCGGGCAGCAACGCCTTCCTGCCGCCTGCCGCGCTGCTCTGCGGCCTCGGCGTGTTTGCCTATGCCATGCGCTGGGATCTCTCCGACCCCGACCGCCGCACGCCCCGCGCCGACATCGCCTTCTGGCTGCACCTGCTGGCCGCTCCGCTCATCGTCCACCCGCTGTTCTTCTGGATGGGCGTGACGGGGGGCGGCGAGGTGAGCGGGCTGGTGGCAGCGGGCGTGCTGGCGATATACCTGTTCTTTGCCGCCGTGGCGCTGGCGATAGACCGGCGCGCGCTGCTGGTTTCGGCGCTGGCCTATGTGCTCATCGCGCTGGGGCAATTGTTCCGCCGCTATGGCGCGGTGGAGCTGAACGTGGCGCTGACGGCGCTGGTCATCGGCACGGCGCTGCTGATGCTCTCGGCCTTCTGGGGGCCAATCCGCGCCTTTGTGCTGGGAAAATTGCCGCCCACCATCGCGGCAAAACTGCCCAGATCCGCTATTTCTCGATCAGCCTGAGCAGCCGCCGCTCTATCGGGAACAACACGCCGGCCAGTTCATGGCCGCGCTTCAGCACCTGCCCGGCCTCGCCATACAGCGTCCACATGCCCTGCTTACTCCGCAACGCCGGGCATTTCTCGATGCGGGCCTGCGGGCGCTCGGCGGCGCGGCGAAAGGCACTGAAGCTGGCCGCGTCCCTGGCGAAGTTCATCGCATAGTCGCGCCACTCACCCGCCGCCACCATCCGGCCATAGAGGTCGAGGATGCGCGACAGCTCCAGCCGGTCGAAGCCGACCTGCGGCGCTGTCTGAAAATGGGGGGCGCGCGGGAAGGCGATGATGTTCGGCCCGCCGACCGCCGCGCCCATGCCCGCCTGCGCCCCGGGCTGGCCCGAGCCGCCAAGTGGGCCGCCTGCCGCCATTGCGCCGGTCAGCCCCTGCTCTGGGCGGATTGGGCGGCGGCAAGCGGCGCCGCGGCCCCATCGGGCTGCGCACCCGTGGCATCCCGCGCGGAGACGAGCAGCGCCACTGCATCGCGCAGGGAGGCTACCTCCGCTTCCAGCGCCTCGATGCGCTGCGTGGCCAGTTCCACCTCATCGGCGCAAGGATCCTTGCAGGGGGTGCCATAGGGCAGAAAATCCCCCGCCCCCCGGCCATTCCCGGCCTGCGCGGCTACCTGGGTGGAATGGGCTTTCACGCCCACCATGGTCACGCCATCCGGCACATCCTCGGTAACGACGGCATTGGCTCCCACCCGCGCCTTGCGGCCGACGGTGATCGGCCCGAGAATCTGCGCGCCAGAGCCGATGATCGCGCCATCCAGCAGCGTCGGGTGCCGCTTGCCGCCAACGCCATTGGCCGGATTGGTGCCGCCCAGCGTGACGCATTGATAGATCGTGACGGTGTCGCCAATCTCCGCCGTCTCGCCGATCACGGTGAAGCCATGGTCGATGAACAGGTGCCGGCCGATGGTGGCGCCGGGGTGAATGTCGATGGCGGTGAGGAAGCGGGCGAAATGGTTCACCACCCGCGCCAGAAAGAACAGCCGCGCCCGAAACAGCGGATGCGCCACCCGGTGCCGCGAGACCGCCCAAAACCCCGGATAGAGCAGTACTTCCCAGCGCGAACGCGGCGCCGGATCCCGCGCCACAACCGAGTCGATATAGGCGATCAGCCGATTGAACATGCGCGTTTCTTCCACCATTTCCCGCAGCTGGCAAGCGCACCCTGTTCTCCGGACGCCCCCAGCAGGGGTTCCTTACAACAATCGCGGCTGGCTGATACCGGATAATTCGCCCAGCGCCTCGCGCCATATCGCCGGACCGGGCGCCACTTTGCGCTCCAGACTTAACCGGTCGATCGTGGCTACAAGCCGCTCCGCGCCTAGATGGGAACGCTCGGCCCGGCTTGCAAGGTAGCGGGCGCCCTCCTCGCCCAGCGGCAGCGCGCGCGCCTCGGCATGGGCGGCGATCAGCTCGGCCATCATCGCGTCATCGGGCGCGCCGATCTCCAGCAGCAATGCCGCGCCCAGCCGCGAGGCGAGATCGGGCAGCGCCACCTGCCAGCCGGCGCCATCGTCATTGGCCTTCAGCGCGACGGTGAGGAGCAGCGGCGTCGCCTCCTCCTGCGCGCGGTTCCAGCGGTGGAACAGGGTGGTTTCGTCCATCTGGTCGGCATCGTCCACCGCATCGCCCAGCCCGTTCTCGACGAACCAGCGCGCCAGCAGCGATTTGCCCGAGCGCGCCGGCCCCTTCAGCACGGCAGTGCGAAACGGCCAGGCCGCCGCCGCGCCGAAGGCCTCCACCACCCCGGCGTTGGCGTTGCCCACGACGATGCGTCCGTGGCCGCCGGCCGGGCCGATGGTGAGTGGCAGGGCAATCTGGCTCATTTCAAGCGACGGCGCTCAACGCCGGATTTTCAGCACGGCGCCCGAGACAGACACCTGCCAGCCGCGTGCGCGCAGTAGGGCCGCCAGTTCCGCCGGCGTGCCGGCAAAGCCCGCGCGCATCACCGATGTGCCGCCGATGGCAAGCGAGGTGGTGGCCACGCCATTGGCCCCGGGCACGCCCCTCAGCGCGGCCAGCGCCGCATCCACCGCCCGCGCGTCGGGCGAGGCGAACTGGATGGTCACCGCCACCTCGGCCGGTTTGGCACCCGGCTTGGCCGAGGACACCACAGTGAGCGGCGAAGGCTTTACCCCCGGTTTGGCATCGGCGGAGGCCGAGGCCAGCGGCGCGATCAATTCGGCAGCCCCGGCGGCGGCCTGGGCCGCGGCGGCGGCAGCCTCATCCGCCTGCTGCTTGCGGCCCAGCGCGATCAGCCCGGCAATGGCCGGATCCGCCTGGCCGGGATGGTCCAGCGAGAGGCTGGCATTGGGCCGCAGCAAGCCCTGCGTCAGCGCGTCGGTATAGAGCTGGTCGATTCGGGCGATGGCCTGCGCCAACATTGCCGGCAGCGCCGCCTCGTCCGGCGCATCCATGGCGAAGCTGCCCAGGAAGGTGTTATCGGGGCCATAGCGCGCGGTGAAGGTGCCGTGGATCGGCCCGCCCGGCCATTGCCGCTCCAGCCGCGCCACCGGCATCACCACGTCGGCGGCGCCGAACTGGTCGAGGATGGTGCGCCACCATTGGCGGTTGCGCCGCCCCGGCTGCCCGGCCGTCAGCAGCAGCGAATCGCCGCCCGCGCCCGAGGGCCGCACGTAATCGATGGCGCTGGACCCGGCGCCATATTCCGCCCAGGCCCGCTGCCAGGCGCCGCGCACCTCGAACACCTGCGCCACACCGCCGGAATAGAGCACCGGGATCACCAGCATCGGCGCCGAGCGGCGAATCACCGCGCCGTTCTCTCCGGCCGCGAATTGCCCGGCGCGGGCGCGGTCGAACACGATCCGCAGATGCGCGTGATAGCGGTGCGGGCCAATCTCCTCGCTTTCCACCACCACCGAGGAGACCAGCCCCTCGATCGTCGCGTCATCCAGCGCAGGGCCGTGGGTTTGCGCCCAGGCCATCTGCCACGCCTGCCGCCAGCCGGCCGCGCGGGCCTCCGCCGCGGTGCGTCCCGTGGTGTTCACCTCAATGCCGGAAACCTCGATATTACCGGTACTCACCACCGGGGCGATGCCGCGATCGCCCTCGATCTGCGCGATCAGCCGACCATAATCACCCGGCGCCCCGACCAGCGCCAGCGCCCCGACCACGATGATTCCCGCCCCCGCAACCAGGCTCAAAGCGAGCTTGCGCTGGGCAGACAGGGGGCGATTGCCCGGGCGGAGGGGGGTGTTTGCGTTGCGCATGGGGAAATTCGGGGGCCTTTTGCCCAAACCCTCATGGAAATCCAAGCGGGAAAGCGTTAGGCGCAATGCCATGAGCGAAACCGACAACTCCTCCGCCCCCGAAACCCGGTCCTATTCCTATGAGCAGGCGGGTGTTTCCATTGCCGCCGGCAACGCGCTGGTGAAGGCCATCGCCCCGCTGGCCCGCGCCACCGCGCGCCCCGGCGCCGATGCCGAACTGGGCGGCTTTGGCGGCTTCTTCGACCTGAAGGCCGCCGGCTACAAGGACCCGCTGCTGGTGGCGGGCAATGATGGCGTGGGCACCAAGGTGAAGCTGGCCATCGACCATGACCGCCACGACGCCATCGGCATCGATCTTGTGGCCATGTGCGTGAACGATCTGATCGTGCAGGGCGCCGAGCCCTTGCTGTTCCTCGATTACTTCGCCACCGGCAAGCTGGAGAACGGCATCGCCGAGCGGGTCGTCGCGGGCATTGCCGAGGGGTGCAAGCTGGCCGGCTGCGCCCTCATCGGCGGCGAGACAGCGGAAATGCCTGGCATGTATGCCGCCGGCGACTACGACCTTGCCGGCTTCTGCGTCGGCGCGGTGGAGCGCGGCGAGCAGCTGACCGGCGACAGAGTGGCGGCGGGCGATGTGCTGCTGGGCCTTGCCTCCTCAGGCGTGCATTCCAACGGTTACTCGCTGGTGCGCCGCCTTGCCGCCGACAAGGGCTGGAAGCTTGATCGCCCCGCCCTGTTCGACAATGAGCGCCTGCTGATCGACCATCTGATCGAGCCGACCCGCATCTATGTAAAGAGCCTGCTGCCCTTTACCCGGCCGCAAAATGGCGCGCCCGCCCGCATTCATGCCCTCGCCCACATCACCGGCGGCGGCCTGCTGGAGAATATTCCCCGCGTGCTGCCGAAGGGCCTCCACGCCCATGTGAACGCCGATGCCTGGGAGCAGCCGCGACTGATGGCCTTCCTGCAGGCGCAGGGCCATATCGAGCCGGGCGAGATGGCCCGCACCTTCAACTGCGGCATCGGCATGGTGCTGGCCGTGGCACCGGATGAAGCCGAGGCGCTGGCCGCCGATCTCGCCGCCGCCGGCGAGACCGTGTTCACCGTCGGCGACATCCGCGAGGGCGAGCGCGGCTGCACCGTCACCGGCAGCGTGGAGACCTGGAGCGCCCGCGAGGCCTGGGAAGCAACCCACCATGCCTGAGGGGAATGCTGCCCCGCTGGCGCCAAAACGCCAAAAGGTCGCCGTGTTCATCTCCGGCAGCGGCACCAACATGGCGGCGCTGCTCTATGCCAGCCGTGCTGCCGACTGCCCCTACGAGATCGTGCTGGTGCTGTCGAACAACCCCGAGGCGGGTGGTCTCGCACTGGCGCGGGCGGAAGGGGTGGCGACCTTCGCCCTGCCCCACAAGGGCGTGCCCCGGGCCGAACACGACGCCGCGATGGAGGCCGAGGTGCTGCGCGCCGGTGCGCATTACATCGCGCTGGCCGGCTATATGCGTATTCTCTCGGCGGGGTTCGTCGGGCGCTGGGAGGGCAGGATGGTCAACATCCACCCCTCGCTGCTGCCGAAATACACCGGGCTGCACACCCACGACCGCGCGCTGGCGGCCGGCGACAGCCATGGCGGCTGCACGGTGCATCTGGTCACCGCTGATCTCGACGAAGGCCCGATCCTTGGGGCAACGCCGGTTGCGATCCTGCCCGGCGACACCGCCGATACGCTGGCCGCCCGCGTGCTGATCGCCGAGCACCAGCTGTATGGCCGCTGCCTGGCCGCGCTGGTCTCGCGCGAGAGCGACCCTGTGTGGCTGACCGCACAGGTCCGCGCCCTAGCCCTCGCCCTGCCCGAGGCCGACGAGGTGCTGAGCCACGGCATGGCCTGCTTTGGCGTGACCAAGGGCAAGAAATTCGCCTATGTTTCGGCCAACCACCACGGCGACGGCCGCATCGCCCTGCTGGTGCGCATCAGCGGCCTCGACGAGCAGATGCAGCTGATCGACATGGACGCGGCGCGATACTACCGCGCGGCCTATTTCGGTGACGACTGGGTGGCCATCCGGCTGGACCTGACTGGCACCGATTGGGAGGGCATCGGCCACCGGCTGGCGGCCAGCTGGCGGCAGGCGGCCCCGCGCCGCCTCGTCGGCCTGATGGACGTGGCCGACCAGTTCTGACGGCGCCCGCTGCCTGAAGTACTAGGCGATCTGGTCTTCGGAGACGACCGGGCGGCTTTCCCGCGTGCCGCGATAGAGCACCTCCGGGTGCAGCGGGTCGCCGGCGATGATCACGTGATCCTCGTGCACTTCCACAAGTTGCCCAACGAAGGGAAAGCCCTCCAAGCTGCCGGTGACGCGAAAGCTGACCGTGTCGCCGACCTTGAAGCTGGCGGCATCGAAGTTGAACTCGAACGGACAGGCCTCGCCCTGCTCGTCCGTGCCTTGGCCACCCATGCCTTTCATCGCGTATCTCCTTTGGCGGCATGATAGCGCGGGGCGGGCCCCGGCCGCAAGCTTCCGCCGCAGCGCCAATAATCTGCCACAAAAATGCAACATTTAAAGGACTTTACCTCCAGCCGGGTGCCGCGCGCCTCCGTTGACGCCGGAGGGCAAACGGCATAGGCTTGCGGCGAATATACGCCCGGGTTGCGGGGTGCCGAGGAGAGAACCCATGAAAAAACTGCTGCTTCCGATTCTCGTTGTGTCGTTGATGGTGCCGGCCGTGGCGCAGGCTGCCGATCCGTGCCGCAATGCCAAGGGCCAGTTCGCCAAATGCGGCACACCCGGCTCGATGACCCTCGCGCAGTACAAGGCGATGAAGGCCAGCAAGACCGCCGCGCCGGCCGCCAAGCCAATGGCCCCTGCCACCACCGCCGCCAAGCCCTCGCTGTTTGGCCCCAAGCCGACCGCCAAGCCGACCGCCGGCCCCATGGCCACCCCGTCGAGCAAGCCCAGCCTGATGTCCAAGCTGAAGGCGATGGGCAAGCCGAAGCCGGCCGCCACGACCGCCGCCAAGCACTGAGTATCTGGAGCTTTTTCACGCAAACAGCGTGGAGGTGGCAAGGCCGCTTCCGCGCTGTTTGCGCGCTTGCCCTCCTCCCGCGCGTATCGCCGGCGAGACCCGGCATGGCCCGACCGGCACATCCCCGAGCGGTTCCGGCGGCGGCACGCAGCGGGTAAGCCGGAAAGCCCGGGGGAGAATGCCCCGTATCGCCGCATCACCCTGCTGTATTCAAATCAGTTGTTCTGCGAATCGTCGCCCGGATCGTCGCGCAATGCGTCGGCCTGCCCGCCCCGCAGCACCCCCTCTGCGGCAACCGGTTCATCGGCAGCAAAAGGCCGCCGGAAGGTATCCCCTCCGGCGGCCCGTTAATGGCCCGCTATCGGCGGCCAATCAGCCGACGATTTCTTCCGGCTTGAAGAAGAAGGCGATCTCGGTGGCGGCGTTCTCTTCGGAATCCGAACCGTGCACGCTGTTGGCCTCGATCGATTCGGCCAGTTCCTTGCGGATGGTGCCGGCATCGGCGTTGGCGGGGTTGGTGGCGCCCATGATGTCACGGTTGCGCTTCACCGCGTCTTCACCTTCCAGCACCTGCACGACCACCGGGCCGGAGATCATGAAGGAGACGAGGTCGTTGAAGAACGGGCGCTCGCGGTGGACGCCATAGAAGCCCTCGGCCTGCTCGCGGCTCATGTGGATGCGCTTGGAGGCAACGACGCGAAGCCCGGCCTCTTCCAGCATCTTGGTAACGGCGCCGGTGAGGTTGCGACGGGTGGCATCGGGCTTGATGATCGAGAAGGTGCGGGTAACCGCCATGGTATGCTTCCTTGCGAATTCGGCCTTTCGGGCCCGATCCTTGGGGGCGGATCCGGGGGTGAAGACCTGAGGGGAACGATGGGTCGCGGCGCCCTAGCCCGGAAATGCCCATTTCGCAAGGCGCCGCCAGCCCGGCGCGGGATCGGCTAGCCGGCCTTCACCCAGCGGCCGTCCTCCTGCCGCCAAAAGGCGCGGGTCACATCCTCGCGCTGGCCCATCGCCTTCCACAGGGCGCGGGCGGGCAGCAGGCCGCCCTCGTCGAAAAACAGCAGCGCGCGGGCAAAGCCCCCCACCCCTTCAGGCACTTCGCGCCACACGCCATCGGCAAAGGCGACCACGCCAGCGCCATTGGGGGCGCCATTGGCCGCATCGCCCGCGCCCAGGTCCGTTGCCAGCAGGATCGGCTGGCGCGCGTCATGCTCGCCACCCTGCCGGGCGTTGGGCAGGAAGCTGTCGCGCAGCCGGCCCCACAGCGCCGCGCTCACCCGGCCCAGCAGCGCCTCGTCCCCGGCCACCACCAGCATCCGCTGCCCCGCCGGCAGCGCCTTGGCGGCAATCTGCGCCACGGCCACCTCGGCGGAATCGCGGGAGAGCTGGTAGAAGTCGACCTGCATCATAATGGCTCTGGCATCAGGCGCCCGAGGGCCCTGTGCCAGCTTCCAGCACGTCGCGCACATAGGCATCCAGCAGGCGCACGCCATAGCCGGTGGCGCCCTTGTCCCAGGTGGCGCCGGGCTTGTCGGCCCAGACCATGCCGGCAATGTCGAGATGCGCCCAGGGGGTGCCCTTCTCCACGAACCGGGCGATGAACTGCGCGGCGGTGATAGAGCCACCAAAGCGCCCGCCGGTGTTCTTCATGTCGGCAATCGGGCTGTCGATCATCTTGTCGAAAGCCGGGCCCATGGGGAAGCGCCACAGGAGATCGCCACTGGCCTTGCCGGCGGCGGTGAGGGCGTCGGCCAGCTTGTCGTCGTTGCTGAACAGCCCGGCGTACTCATGCGCCAGCGCGGCGATGCTCGCGCCGGTCAGCGTTGCCAGATCGACGAGGGCGGCGGGCTTGTACGTCGCTTGCGCCCAGGTCAGCACGTCGCACAGCACGAGGCGCCCCTCGGCGTCGGTGTTGATCACCTCGATGGTCTGGCCGGACATTGAGGTGACGACATCGCCGGGGCGCTGGGCCAGGCCATCGGGCATGTTTTCCACCAACCCGCAGATGCCCACGACGTTGGCCTTCGCCCCGCGCAGGGCCAGCGTCAGCATGGTGCCCGCCACTGCGCCGGCGCCGCCCATGTCCCACTTCATGTCTTCCATGCCGCCCGGCGGCTTCAGGCTGATGCCGCCCGAATCGAAGGTGACGCCCTTGCCGATGAAGGCGGTGGGCTTCTCGCCCGCCTTGCCGCCGTTCCACACCATCGCCAGCACGCGCGGCTCACGCGCGGAGCCTTGCGCCACGCCCAGCAGCGCGCCCATGCCCAGTGCCGTCATCTCGGCCTTGCCCAGCACCGTGAGTTCAACGCCGGTGCCGGCCAGCCGATCCTGACAGCGCGCGACGAAACTTTCGGGGAACAGCACATTGGCCGGTTCGGTCACCAGCTCGCGGGTGAACTCCACCCCTTCCGCCAGCGCCGCGGCATCGGCCCAGGCCGCCTCGGTGCCCGCAGGCGCGCCCAGCACGGCAATGCGGGTCAGCGAGCGCTTCTGCTCGTCCTTCAGCGTGGTGCGATAGGCATCGTGATGCCAGCCGCGCAGCCGGGCACCCAGCAGCACCGCCACCACATCCGCCGCGTCCAGCCCCCCGGCACCATCGGCGCCCGAGACGTCGAGCAGCAGCGCCTCCTCGCCCGAGGTGCGATAGCGGGCAACCAGCGCGGCACCCGCCTTCTCCAGCGTGTCGCGGCGTTCTGCGGCGGTGGAATCAGCCTTGCCGATTCCCACCAGCGCCACCCGGGCCAGGGCGGCGCCCTGACCGGCGGTGGCACGCTCGGCAAAGCCCTCGAACACCTGCCCCGGCTTGCCGGCAAACCGCGCCGCCTTCGCGCCCTCGGCCAGCACCGGCTCCAGCCCCGGCGGCAGGGTGTCGGCCGCGCACAGGCGGGCCTGCAGGCGAATGGCTGGTGTGGGGCCAGAGGGGGGGGCGGTGTCGAGGAACTCAATCTGCATCAAGGGCATCCTGTGTTGCGGGCGGCGGGCCACGGGGCCGGGCCATATCCACCAGTTCTGGCCACCCGGTCTGGCGACTTTATCGTCGGGTGGAATGATCGGACGGTAAATTTTTCAGGTGGTCTGGGTAAAAAGCCGCAAAGCCTGTCGCCGCGCCGCCCTGAGCGGATTGCAGTTAAGCGCGGCCAGTGCGATAGGCAAGCCATGCTCCCTGTGTGGCGGCCCTCGGCCCGGCTCTTTGCCTGTCATTTATCGCGCCCAGCCTCACGGCTGGCGCCGCGCCTGTCCATTCCCGGCCGCAGTGCCAGCCACAGGGCCCAGATGCGAGCCTGGCTGGCTGGCCCCCTGGCGCTGGCGCTGCTGGGCCAGGCGCAGGCCCATGCGCGCCAGGCCGCCGATTCGGCCGGCATGGCCAGCGCGCCGGCCAAGGGTGCAGCGAATGCACCCACCGCGAACGCCCCGGCGCAACCGGTGAATTTCGAGGCGGACCGCGTCGACTATGCCGATGCCGACCACGGCGACATCGTCACCGCCAGCGGCAATGTCTTCCTGCACCGCGATCACCAGTCGGTGCGGGCCGACACGGTCACCTGGAACCGCAAGAGCGGCGAAATCGTCGCCAGCGGCAATGTGCGCGCGGTGGACGAGGACGGCAACGAAACCTTCACCGACCATGTGGTGATGAGCGACGACCTGAAAACCGGCGTAATGCAGGACATGCTGCTGCTGCTGCGCGAGGGTGGCAGGCTGGCGGCCACGGGCGGCTCGCGCGGGGCCGATGGCAAGGTGCGCATGGATCGCGCCGCCTATACCGCCTGCGATGTGGTGGATGCCAAGGGCTGCCCGCAAAGCCCGGTGTGGAAAGTCACCGCCCGCCGCGTGGTGATCGACGCCGACGGCAAGCAGTTCCACATGTATGGCGCGCGGCTCGATCTGCTGGGCACAGTGAAAATTCCGCTGCCCGGCCTGACCATCGCCACCGACGGGCGGGCGATCTCCGGGCTGATGATTCCGGATATCCGCTCCTCGGCGAACAATGGCCTGTCGCTGTCGGAAAGCTATTACCAGCGGCTGGGCGACAGCCGCGACATCATGGTGACGGGCACCGTATTCACCAAGGTGCAACCGATGGGCTCGGTGCAATTCCGCCAGCTCACCAATGCCGGGGCCTTCCAGATTACCGGCTATGCGACGCGCAGCGTGGTCATTCCGCAGTCAGGCATCGTCACCGACGGGCAGGAGCAGACCCGCGGCTATGTCGAGGGCAATGGCCGCTTCCAGCTCTCGCCCCAGTGGGATCTGGCTTTCTCCGGGCGCCTCGCGAGCGACCGCACCTTCCTGTCGCGCTATGACATCAACTGGGACGACGTGCTGCGCTCGACCATCGATGTCGAGCGGGTGGCGCCCCACTCCTATTTCTCCATCGCCGGCTGGGCCTTCCAGACCCTGCGCCCGGGTCAGACGGAGGGGCAGACCCCGATCGCCCTGCCCGAGATCGACTGGCGCGACACCATCACCGACCCCTGGGCCAATGGCCGCATCACCCTGCAGGCCAACAGCCTGGCCATCTCGCGATCGGCCGGGCAGGATACGCAGCGCGCCTTTGCCAGCGCCCAGTGGGATGTGCGCCGGATCACCGCGCTGGGTCAGGTTGTCACCTTCACCGGCCTGTTGCGCGGCGATGTCTATCATTCGTCGAACAATCTGCTCACCAGCATTGCCACCTATCAGGGCCAGCCGGGGTGGCAGAACCGGGGCATGGCGCTGGCGGCGGTGGACATCACCTGGCCGCTGATCGGCGAGGCGCTGGGCGGTGTGCAGCAGCTTACCCCGCATGTGCAGCTGGTGGCGGTGCCACAGACGCGCAACATCGCCATTCCCAACGAGGATTCCCGCTCGGTGGAGCTGGAAGACGACAATCTTTTCGCGCTCAACCGCTTCCCCGGCTATGACCGGATAGAGGATGGCGTGCGCGTCACCTATGGCGTGGACTGGCGGCTGGATCGGCCGCGCTGGACGGTGAATGCCACGGTCGGCCAATCCTATCGCACCACCACCAATGCCGTGGCCTTTCCCACCGGCACCGGGCTCTATGATCAGGTGTCGGACATCGTCGGCCGCACCGAGCTGCGCTATCGCGATTTCATCACCCTGACCCACCGCTATCGTCTCGACAAGGACACGCTGGCGTTTCACCGCAACGAGATCGACGCCACCATCGGCAGCGACAGCGATTATATCGAACTCGGTTACGCGCGGCTGAGCGGTGCCATCGCCACGGCGCTGGAAGACCTGCAGGACAGCAACGAACTGCGCGCCGCCACGCGGGTGGCCTTTGCCCGGCACTGGTCGCTGTTCGGCTCGGGCATTTTCGATCTGTCGAACAACAATCTGGGCGTGGGCACCACCAACAAGCGGCTGCAGCCCCTGCGCACCCGCCTGGGCGCCTCGTTCACCAGCGACTGTTTCGAACTCGACGTTACCTGGCGCCGCGATTATGTCACCATTGGTGACGCGGCGCGGGGCAGCAGCTTCCTGCTGCACCTTGCCTTCCACAATATCGGGCGAAAATGAACGATCGCCGCCCGCCCCCGCCCCCGCCCCGGTGTTGGCATGCCGGGGCAAAGGCGCTATCGCCAGCGCCGGCGGGTGGGTGCCATGGGGGGTTACGGGCGTGTTAAGCTTGGGGTAAGCCGCGCATTGGCACTTGGCCAAGGAATGCATCGGACAGCAAGGTGGGGCACCGTTTTGCCTGAAACGATGCGGCAACACGAAGCTGGAGAACCTTGCGCGCTTCCCATATCACGCAAGATGCTCTAGCCCGCAGGCAAACGACCCGCATGCGAGCCGGGCCGAGAGACAGGATCGATGTCAAGGTGATGAATTTCTTATCCAAGCATGTGCCGGCACATCCGACATCACCCCATGCGCGCCGCATGCGCGCGGGGCATCGCCTGCCGCTGGGACTGGCCCGGCTGGGAATGGGGGCCCTGGCTCTCGCCGGGGCGTCGCTGGCCAGCGCGCAGGATCTGGATACGGGCAGCAGCGGGCCGCAGGGCATGCTGTCGCTGCCCAGCGAGGTGACGCTGCTGGGCCATTCCAACCCCAACCTGCGCCGCGCCACCGCCGTGGTCAACGGCGACGTCGTCACCGGCACCGATGTTGACCAACGCCTGGCCCTGATCATTGCCGCCAATGGCAACAAGGTGTCCGATGAGGAAAAAGGGCGCCTGCGCCTGCAGGTGCTGCGCAACCTCATCGACGAAACGCTCGAGATCCAAGAGGCCAAGACCGCCCAGATCACCATCGACGATGCCGAGGTCGACGAGACCTATACGCGGGTGGCGCAGGATAATTTCCACCAGACCGTGCCCGCGCTCGATGCCCATCTGGCCAGCATCGGCTCCTCGCCGGCCTCGCTGAAGCGCCAGATCCGCGGTGAACTGGCCTGGCAGCGGGTGCTGCGCCGCAACGTCCAGCCTTTCGTCAACGTCAGCGAGGTCGAGGTGCGCGAGCTGCTCGACCGGCTGAAGGCCTCGAAGGGCACCGAGGAATACCGCGTCGGCGAAATCTATCTTTCCGCCACACCGGAAACCCGCGCGCAGGTCGCCGAAAATGCGCGCCAGATCATGACCCAGCTAAAGCAGGGCGGCAGCTTTGTCGCCTATGCGCGGCAATATTCGGAAGCCTCCACGGCGGCGGTCGGCGGCGATCTCGGCTGGATCCGTCTGGCGCAGTTGCCCTCGGAACTGGCGGCGGCGGCGGCCAATCTGGGCACGGGCCAGCTGGCCGGGCCTATCGAGCTGCGCAGCGGCTTTTCCATCATCTACCTGATCGACAAGCGCCAGGTGCTCACCGCCGACCCGCGCGACGCGGTGCTGGCGCTCAAGCAGATCACCATGACGCTCCCGGCCGGCACCTCCGACGCCGAGGCCTCGCGCCGCGCCGACGAGCTGGCCGCGACCGTCAAGGCCGCGCATGGTTGCGGGGGCATCGATGCCGCCGCCGCCAAGATCGGCGCCAGCGTGGTGGCCAACGATGCCGTGCGGGCGCGCGACCTGCCGGCGGCCCTGCAGCAAACCCTGCTGGGCCTGTCGCTGGGCGAGGCCACCCAGCCCTTCGGTTCGCTGAAGGACGGCGTGCGCGTGCTGATGCTGTGCGGCCGCGATGATCCCAAGGCCGCGACCGGCCCCAGCTTTGAAGAGCTGATGTCGCAAATGGAGGATGACCGCGTGAACAAGCGCGCGCAAATGTACCTGCG
>CAIXXP010000086.1 GCA_903923465.1 uncultured Sphingomonadales bacterium
ACGATGGGCATATAGCCGTGACGAGCGCCGCACAGCTCCGAGCACTGGCCGTAGTAGACGCCCGGCTCGCTGATGAAGAGCATCTTTTCGTTCACCCGGCCCGGCACCGCGTCCAGCTTGAACCACAGCGAGGGAACGGCGAAGGAGTGGATGACATCGGCGCCGGTGGTCTGCAGGCGGATCGGCTCGCCAGCGGGCACGACCATGCGATAGTCTGCACCCAGCTGCTCGGGCTCGCCACGCTTCGTGGCCTCGCCGGCGGGCAGGATGTTCGAGATAACCTCGAAGCCGCCATTGTCGGGATAGGTGTAGCTCCAGTACCACTGGTTGCCGGTGGCCTTCACGGTGAGGGCGTCGGCCGGCAGGGCCTTGTACTGCTTGGCCAGCAGCTTCATCGAGGGCACGAACACCACCAGCAGGATCAGGATGGGGACACCCGTCCAGATCACTTCGAGCAGCGTGTTGTGGCTGGTGCGCGACGCGACCGGATTGGCGCGGCTGTTATAGCGGATCACCACCCAGATCAGCAGGGCCAGCACGAAAATGCACACGGCGATAATCACCGGCAGCAGGATCGCATTGTGCATCCACAGCGCATATTGGCCGTTGGGCGAATATTGGGTCTGGAACCCGATGCCGGCATCAACCGGCATGCCCTTGCCGGCGGTCGGCTTCATCGGCGTGTAGCCACCGGGCGCAATGGCGAAGTGGCTCGCGGGCGCAGCGGCGGAGGCCGTGGCAACCGGCGCGTCGGCGGCGGGCGCCGCGGCAGCAGCAGCAGGCGCGGCACTGGCCGTGGCGGCGGGCGCCACACTTTGGGCCTCCGCGATTCGCGGCGTGGCGAGCAGGAGCAGGGCGAGGCCCAGCACCTTCATGAAGCGGCTAATCGTCTGCACAAATCCCCCGGGTTTCAATTCAAACTGTCTCTCGCGCCCCAGTCGCCAACGACGTGTCGCAACGAGCGCCCTGCGTGAGGTCGGGCGCTTACCCTCCGCCGAGGCTATACGCGCGCTTGCCCACACTCTCAAGCGTCTCTAGGGGTGTTTTTGACAGATATCAATGCGGTCTTGCCGGCCCTTTCCGCCAACTTCAAGAGCGCCCGCCAGCCATCGCAGCCAGAAAGAAAGTTGATCCCATGCTAGATGAAGAAGTGCTCGCCGAGTTCCGCGCCGCCGATGCGCTGCTCGAGGGGCATTTCCTGCTCTCCTCCGGGCGGCACAGCACCCGCTACCTGCAATGTGCCCGCGTGTTGATGGATCCGATGCGCGCCAGCCGCCTGGCCGCCGCCGTTGCCGCCAAGATCCCGCGCGAGCTGCGCAAGGAGATCACCAAGGTCGTCTCGCCGGCGATGGGCGGGGTGATTATCGGCCACGAAATGGGCCGCGCGCTGGGCGTGGAGGCGCTGTTCGTCGAGCGGCCGGAGGGCACCTTTGAGTTGCGCCGCGGCTTCGCCCTGGCGCCCGGCGACAAGGTGCTGATGGTCGAGGACGTCGTCACCACCGGGCTCTCGTCGCGCGAGGCGATTGCCGCCATCGAGGCGGCCGGCGGCAAGGTGGTCGCCGCCGCCGCCCTGGTCGACCGCTCTGCCGGCACGGTGGAACTGGGCGTGCCCTTCTACCCGCTGATCGAACTGAATTTCCCCACCTGGGCGCCCGACGAGCTGCCCCCCGAACTGGCAGGTACTCCGGCGGTGAAGCCGGGGAGCCGCGCGCGGCCGTGACGACAGATCCCGTGTCCGCCGAAAGCGCCACCCCGCCCCGCCCTCGCCTGCGGCTGGGGGTTAACATCGATCACGTCGCCACCATCCGCAATGCGCGCGGCGGCGACCATCCGGATCCCGTGCGCGCGGCGCAGATCGTCGCGGCCGTCGGCGGCGATGGCATCACCGCGCACTTGCGTGAGGACCGGCGCCATATCCGCGACGAGGATATCGCCCGCATCCAGGCCGCGACCGACCTGCCGCTGAACTTCGAGATGGCCGCCACCGACGAGATGGTGGAAATCGCCCTGCGCCACCGCCCCCATGCGGCCTGCATCGTGCCGGAGCGGCGCGAGGAGCGCACCACGGAAGGCGGCCTTGACGCCGCCGGCCAGCACAACCGCCTGGCGCCGGCAATTGCCCGGCTGAGCGATGCCGGCATCCGCGTCTCTCTGTTCATCGCGCCGGAGCCGCGCCAGATCGAGGCGGCGATGCGACTGGGCGCGCCGGTGGTGGAACTGCACACCGGGGAGTATGCCCATGCTTCTGGCGATCAGGTCGCGGTCGAGCTGAAGCGGCTGGCTGACATGGCGGCGCTGG
>CAIXXP010000087.1 GCA_903923465.1 uncultured Sphingomonadales bacterium
CGGCGAAAGCGGTGCAAGGCGAGCGCGGCACGGGGCGGGTCGCGGGAGCGCGCGGATCGGTGCGCCTCTCGCCCGCCGGCGCCAAGACCATTTGAACGCCCCGGCAGCGCCGGCCTCAAACGGGGCCCTGGCGCCGGTTAATCGCGGTGCTGCTGACGCCATAGCGCCAGATCGGCCGGCGTGTTGATGTTGGCCGGCGCGACGTCGAGCGGCACGGCGCGCGCGCCCAATGCCTCGGCGAAGGCGCGCATCGAATGGCGGCCCGTGCCGGCCAGGATTGCCTCCACCGCCCGCGCGGCACCGGCCACGCCCCCATCACGATCAGACCACAAGCCGATCACGGGCTGCCCCGCCAAAAACGCGGGGGCGGGGGAGAGCAGTTCCGGCAGATTCGGTGGCAGGCCCAGACTGTCCACCCCGACGGTCAGCACTGCGCCGAAACCTTCCTTCTCGGCATGGCGCAGCGCGGCGGCGATGCCGCCCAGCGGCCCGAGCCCGGAGCCCGGCCAATCGGGCAGGGTGAGCGCGGGGGCTTCGCGCCGGCCCACCACCACCACAGCATCGCACCACTGCGCCAGTTGTGCCACCGCCTGTGCCAGCAAGGTTGTATTGCCCAGCTGGGCCAACGCCTTGTCGCGGCCGAAGCGGGTGGATTGTCCTCCGGCCAGAACGCAGCCCAAAATCAACGCGCCGCCGCCCGACGGGTGGAGGCGGGGCCTTGTTCCGCGAATGGGGCGGGGCGGCATGGGGGCAGGGGCATCGGGCGGATCCAGTTTTTTGATGAGGGCAGGCGCCGGGCGGCGGCCCCAAGAATGCGGTTGGCTGGGTTAATTGGCAAGCTGCCTGCCGCCTGCCTGCAAGGCGGGCATGGGCGGCCATGTTCTGCCGGGTGGGTTGCGAATCCCATTGCGTCGGCGGGCGCGCTCGTTTAGGGCCGCGTCTCTCAGCGCAAGCTGCCCGGGTGGCCCGATGGCGGAATGGTGACGCAGCGGACTGCAAATCCGTATATGCCGGTTCGATTCCGGCTCGGGCCTCCAACCTTTTTCCCATATTTTCTGGTGACAGATATGCTGCCCCCAAGCGCCGCAATTCCGCGGGGTTTGGCGGTGCTGCGGCTGCACGACGGAGGCTTGTGCGCGAGATGGCGCCATTTCCGGCAACAATGACCCAGTGCCTCTGGGCCGAAAACAGCAGCGACGGATGTGAAAATTGGCGAAACTCCCTCGCCATCTGGTCGGCGGCAGCGGTGCGGATGGCGCTGAAGAACATCGGGTGACCAAGAGGGGATGCGACACCAACGGACCTCATCTGCCAAGCCAAAGGTGCTGTCAGCGCAGCAATGCGCGGTAGACTGAACAGGGGCACGCTGATCAGTGGACCAACATCAGGGCCGGTGGATTACACCCACACTCAAAGGCCGGAGACGTGACCGCACCCGATACCGTCGCCCAATGCCATATCACCCTTGATCGAGGGCTCCGTTCAGACATGCCAGCACCGCCCGATTCCCCTGCCTCATCAGGTTGGCAACTGCTTCATCAGGTCGGCAACAATTCGGCGTACCTCGGCGACATGAACTTTGGTCGATGCGGTGTAAGGCAGTGTTTCGACCAGAAAGAACTGTACCGGGATCTGCGGCGAGGCCAGATGTCCGCGCAAGTGCTGCTCCAGCTCGGCCGCAGTGGGCTGCTTGCCCGGTTGCGGCTCGATCACCGCCACCGGCACCTGGCCAAGCCGCGCGTCGTCCACGCCGATCACCGATGCTTCGGCCACATCCGGGTGCAGGCGCAATGTCTCGCACACTTTTTCCGGCACGATCTTGAAGCCGCCGCGAATGATCGCGCCATCGGCCCGGCCGGCGTGGAACACGAAGCCATCCTCGTCGATGCGGGCAAGGTCGGTGGTGCGGATCCATTCCGGCCCCACCGATTCGGTCTGAACCATCATCCGCCCCACCGTGTTCACCGGCAGGTCCTCGTCGGTCTCGGGATCGACGATCCTGACGCGGCAGCCGGGCAGCACCTTGCCGGTGGCGCCGCGCTTGGTCTTGCTGAATTCCTTGTGCAGCTCGAACGACCACGAGATGATCGTGCCGCAGAACTCGGTGGCGCCCATCGCCCAGATCACCGGGAAGCCGAACCGCGCCTCCACCTTGTCCTGCAATTCGGGATCGATTGGGCCGGAACCACCGCCGATCGCTTTCAGCGAGGGCACGTCCTCCGGCATCACGCCGGCATCATAGAACATACGGACCATCGTTGGCGTCACGCTGATGGAGGTCAGCCCGTGCCGCCTGATCGCGTCGACCATCCCCTCGACCGTGAATTTTTCCAGCAGGATAAATGGCACCCCGCGCGACATCGCCAGGGCCAGGTTCAAATTGCCA
>CAIXXP010000088.1 GCA_903923465.1 uncultured Sphingomonadales bacterium
CCAGTGGCCTGAATCCGCAATGACGCGGAAGTCCATATCCGGCTTGAAGCGGCGCAGGGCTTCATCCTGCTCGGCGGGATGGGGGTGGGGGCGGTCGAATTCGCCCCAGATGGCATCGAGCGGCGCGCGCACCTGCGGCAGCGCGGCAATCAGCCGGTCTGGCATGACCAGCGGCCCGGCGGAGCGGAACCGGGTCAGGCGCGCGCCCTCGGCCTGGATGTATAATGCCAGATCATCGACGCTCTCGGGGCTGTGCAGCATCATGCCCAGCAGGTTCGAGCGGAAAACCGCCTGCTGCGCCTCGCCTTCCAGCCCGCGCGGGCTGCGCAGGTCGATCGCCCCCAACGGCGTATCCAGCCCGCCCGAACCGATGATCACCAGCCTTCGCGCCCATTGCGGATAGAGCGCGGCGAACTGGGTGAACACCACGCCGCCGAAGGAAAAGCCCACCAGATCGACAGGCTGTGCCGCGCCGAGAATCTGTTCCAGCCCCAGAGCCAACGCCTGTGACAGCGCCTCATGGGTCTCTTCCGCCGGCTTGGCCGAATTGCCGTGGCCGGGCAGATCGGGCACGATGACCCGGCGGGTGCGGGCCAACTCGGGAATATTGCGGATCCAATGCCCCCATGCGCCGCCCGAGCCATGCCCCAGCACCACCGGCTCGCCTTCGCCCCAGATGCGCCACGCCATCATCCCGTCGCCGGTGGGGGTGTGCACCAGCGTCGCCCGAGCTTCCAGCGCGGCGAGAAGCGCGGCGGGGCCGGCCTCGGCCTGGGTATCGCCGGTGGTGTGATTGTCGGTGGGGGTGTGATTCTGCCCGGTCATGCTTGCGCCTTTTGTGGTCTGCCTGCCGCGTGCGATAGGGCCAGCAGGGGGCGGCGCGCCACAGAAAAATGGCCCGCCGCGCACAAGGCGCGACGGGCCGGGTTCTCCTCCCCAGGAGAGGGTGGGGTCAGCGCCCGGCGGCGCTGCCAAGACGGTGATAAAGGTTCGAGAATTTCACCGATTCGGGCGAATCCTCGTGGGCCTTCAGATAAAACAGCACAGCTTCGCGGATCAGCTTGAAGTCCTCGGTGGAGAGGACCGCACGGGCACGGGCGGGTTCGCTCATAATCTTGGCTCCTCAATGGCGCGGGGTCCGCGCCGGACTGTGACGGTCTGGCGAGAATGGCCTGCGGTGTTTCATACCGCAAGCCACTCTTTCAGCCGGTTAACGCCGCAAAGTGTTTTCGTGCAGCGGGTTTATGCCGCGAATTGGTTCCCCCCGCGGCAGTACTTATGCCGCAAACTGGTTCATCGTGTTATGGGCGCCGCCGGCCTTCAGCGCGGCCTCTCCGGCGAAATATTCCTTGTGGTCGTCGCCGATGTCGCTGCCCGACATGTTCTGATGCTTCACGCAGGCGATGCCCTGACGGATCTCCTGACGTTGCACATTCTTCACATAACCCAGCATGCCGGCCTCGCCGAAATACTCGCGGGCGAGGTTGTCGGTGGAAAGCGCGGCGGTGTGATAGGTCGGCAGGGTGATGAGGTGGTGGAAGATGCCGGCGCGGGCCGAGGCGTCGCGCTGGAAGGTGCGGATGCGCTCGTCGGCCTCGGCCGCCAGATCGCTCGCGTCATAGTCCACGCTCATCAGGCGCGCCCGGTCATAGGCCGAGACGTCCTTGCCGGCTTCAACCCAGGCGTCGAACACCTGCTGGCGGAAGTTCAGCGTCCAGTTGAAGCTGGGCGAATTGTTGTAGACCAGCTTGGCATTGGGGACGACCTCGCGAATGCGATCAACCATGCCGGCGATCTGCGAGATGTGGGGCTTCTCGGTCTCGATCCACAGCAGGTCGGCGCCGTTCTGCAAGGACGTGATGCAATCCAGCACGCAGCGATCCTCGCCAGTGCCCGAACGGAACTGGAAGAGGTTGCTGGGCAGGCGCTTGGGGCGCACCAGCTTGCCGTCGCGGGCAATCAGCACGTCGCCATGGCCGACATTGGCGGCATCGACTTCCTCGACATCGAGGAAGCTGTTGTACTGGTCGGCCAGGTCGCCCGCCTCGCGGACATAGGCGATCTGCTTGGTCAGGCCAGCGCCCAGCGAGTCGGTGCGGGCAACGATGACGCCATCGTCAACGCCGAGTTCGAGGAAGGCGTAGCGAACGGCACGGATCTTGGCGAGGAAGTCTTCGTGCGGCACGGTGACCTTGCCGTCCTGGTGGCCGCACTGCTTTTCGTCCGAGACCTGGTTTTCGATCTGGATGCAGCAGGCGCCGGCCTCAATGAACTTCTTGGCCAGCAGATAGGTTGCCTCGGCATTGCCGAAACCGGCGTCGATATCGGCGATGATCGGCACAACGTGCGTTTCGTGATTGTCGATCTTGCTC
>CAIXXP010000089.1 GCA_903923465.1 uncultured Sphingomonadales bacterium
CCCACAGCCGTTCAAGGTGATCCAGGCCCCGGCGCACCATGGCGGCATCATAGGCCCGCACGCCCCATGGCGTGGGCAGAATGCCGAGGTTGGGCGTTGCCGCATCGGCGAAGAAATGCCGCGCCAGCGCCAGATCGACACGGTCGATCCCCCTCGGGGTCTGGCTCAGCGGACCCAGAAACAGTCGTGCCAGATCATAGGCAAAGACGCGCGTCACCGCTTTGTCCTGTCGCACTGCATCGGTCCGGCCATCGTCATGCAGATTCGGCCCTGCGCAGGAATTCAAACACTTACCACCTCTAGCCGCGCCAATTCCTCCGTTCAAGGCCGCTAGCCACCGTTTCCGCGCGATATCGCCGCTGTTGCATCCTGCCCGGCCCCATTGGCCCGCGCTAGATGGCAAAGCCCGGCGGTTTGCCGTGGCCCTGCCCCATCCCACCGCGAAAGCACCTTTTACCTTGCGCACAAATCGCGGGAAACCTAAGGGCCAGAGCCAGTCGGGGAGTAGCGCAGCCTGGTAGCGCATCTGCTTTGGGAGCAGAGGGTCGCAAGTTCGAATCTTGTCTCCCCGACCATCTGTCAAAAGCATGGCCCGCAAGATCGGGCATCGTTCCCGCCGCGCAGTCAATCGCCCCGGGCCGATTCTCCAGAACGGCATGGGCCGAGCGTGGGCCTGTCGGGGTTGACCAGAAACCGAGGCCGCCCTCACTGCGCTCGATCAAACGCGATCGGCGCATCGCCTCATATGCAATGCAAACCATCGGCCCTTTCGGCAGCTCCCCCCGGCGCGATTACCGAAAGCCAGCCTCACCAGGCTGATGCGTGCCGCCATAAAGGCCGTTTCGCAGACGGATTGGATCGAAGCTGAGGTAGCTGGACAGAGATTACCACCGTGTCGTTTTCTCATGGCCGCTTTTGATGGACAGCGCCTCTTGCCATTGCCTCGTGCCGCATTGCACAAGGCGCCATGCGAATTGCCGTTGTCGATGAAAGCGCCGCGCGCGCCTCGGTGATCCGGGAGGGCCTTGCCACCCTGCCGGACTGCGAGATCTTCGTCGTCACCGAGCGGCGTGGGCTGGTGGCCCGCATCGGCGAGATCGCCCCCGACATTGTGCTGATGGATCTCGGCAATCCCTCGCGCGACATGCTGGAGGATTACTTCGCGGTCAGCCGGGCGCTGGCCCGGCCCATTGCCATGTTCGTCGATGAATCGGATGACGAAGCCATCGCCGCCTCCATCGACGCGGGCGTTTCCGCCTATGTGGTGGATGGGCTGGCCGCGCACCGCATCCGGTCGCTGCTGGATGTGACGGTGCGGCGATTCAACGCCTTCGCCCGGCTGCAGGCCGAACTCGACGAGGCGCGTGGCGCCCTGGCCGAGCGCGACGCCGTCGACAAGGCCAAACGCATCCTGATGGACAGCCGCCAATTGACCGAACCGCAGGCCTATGCCGAACTGCGCCGCACCGCGATGAACCAGGGCAAGCGCATCGCCGACATCGCCGCCGCCGTGGTCACCGCCCATCAATTGCTGGGAGGCGGAGGATGAAGCCAGAAACCATTATCAGGCGCGCGTTCGGGCGCGCGGCGGGGGCGGACCTATGACCACACAGCTGACCATCGGATTCCTGCCGCTGGTGGATGCCTGCCTGCCGATTCTCGCCCGTGAGCATGGCTTTGCCGAGGATGAGGGGCTGAGTTTGCGCCTGTTGCGCGATGTGAGCTGGGCAACGGTGCTCGACCGGCTGCTTTATGGCCATTCGGACGCCGCTCATATGATCGCGCCGCTGGCGATTGCGACCACGCTGGGGCGTGGGCGCCCGGCCCAGCCGCTGTCGGTGCCCTTTGTGCTGGGGCTGAATGGCAATGCCATTACCATGCGGCCCGATCTGGCGGCGCTGGTGGGCGATGCCGGGCGGCTGGGTGACCCGGCCAGGGTGGGTGCCAAGCTGGCGGCGGTGGCACAAACGCGGCTGGCCGCCGGGACGCCGTTACGCTTCGGCGTGGTTCATCGCTATTCCAGCCACAGCTACATGTTGCGCTATTGGCTGGCGGCCTGCGGCATCCAGCCGGAACGCGATATCGAGATTGTCACCATCGCCCCGCCCTTTTGCGCCGACGCTCTGGAGGCGGGCGAAGTGGACGCCATCTGCGTGGGCGAGCCGTGGAACAGCGTCGCGGTAGAGCGCGGCGTGGGCGAAATCGTGCTGGTCACCGCGCAGATCTGGCGGCGGGGGGTGGAGAAGGTGCTGGCCCTGCGCGAGCCGGTGCTGGACGAGCGGCGCCCGGAGGTTGAGGCGCTGATAAGGGCGCTGGCGCGGGCAGGCGCGCATTTTGTCGACTCCGCCAATTGGCAAGCCAATGCGGATATTCTGGCTAGGCCAGAGTACCTGGATGGTGATTCAACCTTGATCCACCGCGCCATTGCCGACCGCCTGCTGCTGGCGCGGGGCGGTGCGACGGTGGATTATCCCGACTTCATGTTCCAGTATCGCGAGGCGGCGAACTTCCCCTGGGTCAGCCAGGCCGAGTGGCTCTACACCCAGATGGTGCGCTGGGATGGCGTGCCCCACAGCCCGCAGGAGGCCGCCCGTGCCGCCCATGTGTTCCGTCCCGATGTCTATCGCAGCGCGCTGATCGGTACCGGCGAACCGCTGCCCGGGGCCAGCTCGAAGGTCGAGGGCAGCCTTGCGCAGCGCACCGCCGTTTCCACGCAGCAGGGCGCCATAACGCTGGAAAGAAACCAGTTTTTCGATGGAAAAAGCTTCGACCCCGCCCGGCTGGAGGAATATCTGGCGAGCCAGCGGTGATTCCATCGCCCCCGCGCCCCGGCGGGCTTTAGCCGGGCGAAAATTGTCGCCTGAAATGCTGCACTGCAAAAATCGCTTTACGGGCGGGCACCGAATCGCGTAACATCATCGGCATCCGCAGTTCGCCGCCCAGTGTCGGGCGAGCAAGCGAACGCGGTTCAGCATTTTTCAGTGAGTGGCAATGGCGCCGCCCGAACCGACCTCATTCAGGGGTCTGCTCGAGGCGGCTTTTTTGCGTGCGCGAACCGCATGCGCCCTGCCACCACAAACGGAGTTTACCCGCGTGGCCAGCAGGCATGGATCAGTGACGGAGCAACAGCGCGGCGATCAGGGCGATCGCCAGCAATGCGCTCGTCACCTGCCAGAAGGCCAGCGGGTTGCGCTGCATCAGCGGCACGGCACGGCGCTGGGTCACGCGCAGCGGGCCGCCGCCCTCCAATGCCCGCAACAGCTCGATAACGTCACCAAAACGCGCCGCCGGGTCGGGCTGGATGGCGGTGCGGATCGCCTCGTCCAGCCAACTGGGCATGTCGGGGCGATGGCTGGCCAAGCGCGGCGGCACGCCAAAGCGCGGGCGCTGAAACGCCTCCTGCTCGCCAAAGGGCATCTTGCCGGTGAACCACACGAACAGGGTGACGCCGAGGGCGAACTGCTCGGTCAGCGCATCGCCGGCATTGCCCTCGAACTGCTCGGGCGCCATGAAACCGGGCGTGCCGGGGATCTCGTCGCCCAGGAAATCCTCGACACGCGGCAGGCGGGCCACGCCAAGGTCGATCAGCTTCAGCCCGCCATCTTCGGTCAACATCACATTGTCGGGCTTGATGTCGCGGTGGATCACCTCCAGCCGGTGCAGCGCCGCCACGGCGCGGGTCAGGCGAATGGCCTGCTCGATACCCATTTTCAGCGTGGGCACCCTGGCGGCGATGCGCGCGGCCATGGTCTCGCCCGCCAGCAGCGGCATCACGCCATACAGCGCGGTCTGCCGCTCGGGGCGCACCGGGTGGGCGGCCAGCACGAAGGGGCTGCTCACGCGCTGGGCAATCAGCATTTCACGGGCAAAGGCCAGCCGGATGGCGCGGTCACTCAGCGCGCCGGGGCGGGGGAATTTCAGCACCACGCGGTTGCCGTCCTCCCCGTCCCTGGCCACGCGCAGCACCGCATAGCGCCCCTCGCTCAACACCCGCTCGATGGCAAAGCCGTCGATGCTCTCGCCAACCCCCGGCGGCGCCACCGCCGGCAGGCCGGACAATCCCGCCAGAATACCGTCGTGGTCGGGCTCGGGCAGGCGGACGATGTCCACCACCACGGCGCTGGCATTGTCGCCGCCCCCGGCATCTATCGCCGCCTCCACCAGTTCCCGCGCGGTTGCCTCCACCGATTCCTCGCGGGCCAGAATGGCGGCGATGCGGGCCGGGCTCAGCACGCCGTGCACCCCGTCTGTGGTCAGCAACAGCCGGTCGCGCGCGGCCAGCTCGATCGTCGCATGGTCCAGCCGCAATTCCGGTTCAATACCCAGCGCGCGGATCAGCACGTGGCGCAGGTCGGGCTCCGGGCGGGTATGGTCGGTGGTGAGGCAGGCCAGCCGCCCATCGGCAAAACGCCAGGCCCGGCTGTCGCCCACATGCACCAGATGCGCGCGGCGGCCACGCAGGGCCATCGCGGTCAGGGTGGTGGCGCTGTTGGCCATGGTCGCCCCCTTCCCCTGCGCGTGCAGCCAGCGGTTATAGGCCACCAGTGGCGCCTGCATCGCGCGCGCCGCCCCCAGCGTATCGGGCATCTGGTAGAAGCCTTCGACCAGCGAATGCACCGCCAGCTCGGCGGCCGCGCGCCCCGCCCTGCCGCCGCTCACGCCATCGGCAATCGCGGCGACTACCCCATGGCGCGCGCGTTCCAGCGCGGAACCCAGATGCACGCCGCCGAAATCCTGATTGTCGGCGCGGGGACCCTGCAGGCTGGCAAAGCCCGCCACCACCACCAGTTCGCCCGCATCGCGCATGAGTTCCGCCATTCCCTTCGTGCGGGCGCCGCGCCCGCACGCATGAGGATCGAGTTCCCTTCCCATCCGTCAAGCCTTATGGAGAGCTTCCTATGAGCACGCCTGAAAAAACCGGTTTCTGGCAGTCTGGCCACCGCCCGACGCTGATCGCCTCCTTCCTCTATTTCGATGTCGCCTTCATGGTCTGGGTCATGCTCGGGCCGCTCGCGCCGATCATCGCCAAGCAGCTCCACCTCGACCCGGCGCAAAAGGGCATGATGGTCGCGATCCCCACGCTGGCCGGCGCCATCCTGCGCATTATCAACGGCGTGCTGGTCGACCGCATCGGGCCCAAGCTGACCGGCGCCATCAGCCAGATCATCGTCATCGCCGGCCTCACCGTGGCATGGCGCTTCGGCATCAGCACCTACGAGGGCACGCTGGCGCTGGGCGTGGTGCTGGGCTTTGCCGGGGCCAGCTTTGCCGTGGCGCTGCCGCTGGCCAGCCGCTGGTATCCGCCAGAGCATCAGGGCAAGGCGATGGGCATTGCCGGCATGGGCAATTCGGGCACGGTGTTCGCCGCGCTGTTCGCCGCCCTGCTGGCCAAGGCCTATGGCTGGACCAACGTGTTCGGCCTGGCGCTCATCCCCCTCGTCCTCGTTTTCGCCTTCTACCTCGCCGCCGCCAAGGACAGCCCCGACCAGCCGGCGCCCAAATCCTTCGCCGCCTATGCCGCGGTGCTGGGCGAGAAGGACGCATGGTGGTTCATGCTGTTCTACTTCGTCACCTTCGGCGGCTTTGTCGGCCTCTCCACCTCGCTGCCCACCTATTTCGTCGACAGCTTCAAGGTAACGCCGATCATCGCCGGCTATTGCACGGCGGCCTGCGTGTTCACCGGCTCGCTGCTGCGGCCGATGGGCGGCGCGCTGGCCGACAAGCTGGGCGGGATCAAGACGCTCACCTTCGTCTACATCATCGCGGCCACGGTGCTGGCGGTGATCAGCACCGGGCCGGCGACGCTGCCACTGGCGGTGGCGCTGTTTATCGTGGCCATGGGCACGCTGGGCGTGGGCAATGGCGCGGTGTTCCAGCTGGTGCCCCAGCGGTTCCGCAAGGAAATCGGCGTGATGACCGGGCTCGTCGGCTTTGGCGGCGGACTCGGCGGCTTCTACCTCGCCTCGTCCCTCGGCTTCATCAAGAAGGCCACGGGCAGCACCTCGGTCGGCTTCCTGATCTTCTCGGGGCTGGCGCTGGTGGCACTGCTCGGCCTCACCACGGTGAAGCGCCGCTGGCGCACGACCTGGGGCGCGGCGCTGGTCGGCGCCCGCATCTAAGGCACCGTCTCCCCGGGGGCGCGGGCCATCCCCCGCCCGCGCCCCACTCCCAAACACCAATCCCGCAGAACCGCGAACCAGCGGCCGGGCGAGTTGTGTCTGCCTCCCCCCCACCCAAACCACTCCAGATCATGAGGGAAACCATGTCCAATATCCGTAACGCCCGCCTTCGCCGCCTCCCCTGTGCCGCGCTGGTCTGGGCGCTGGCCTATGCCCCGCCGGCTCTGGCAGACACCAAGCCGCTCGTTGCCCCGCTGCAGATCGCGCCCGGCACTACTCTGGCGCCGCTCGTCGATGCGCGCCTGCGCTGGGAGGACGTGGTACAGCCCGCCACCAGCGCCGATGCGGTAACCTTCCGGCTGCGTGGCGGCATTGCGGTGGCCAACGCGCCCAGCCACCTCACCTTCATTGCCGAGGGGGACGCCACGGCAGGGCTGTTCAGGGACTATAGCGCTTTCGCCTTCCCCACCAGCAACGGGCAGAAGCGCGCCGGCTATTCCGTAATCGCCGACCCGGAGACGGTGCAGTTGAACCGCCTGCAACTGGCCTATCAAACCAGGACCACCGCGCTCACCCTGGGCCGCCAGCGCATCAATCTGGACGACGAACGGTTCGTCGGCGCATCCGGCTGGCGGCAGAACGAGCAGACCTTCGATGCTGTGCGCGGGGTGCAAAGCTTCGCCGGCCTCGGCGTTCCCGTCACCGTGGATGTCACCTATTCCGATCTCCAGCACACCATTTTCGGCAGAACCGGCACGCGCGATGCCTATCATGGCCAGTTCTGGTTGCTCGGCGCCGGCGCGAAGCTGGGGCCGGTGAACCTCAAGGCCTTCTCCTATCTGGTGGATTACGACCCCACCACCTTCGCCATCCAGAACAACAGCTCGCAAACCTATGGCCTGCGCGCCACCACCGTGCTGCCGCTGTCCAAGGTGGTGAAGCTGAGCCTGGCCGGCAGCTATGCCCGCCAGTCGTCCTATGGCACCACGCCGTTCCATTTTGCCGCCGACTACGCCGCCGCCGAGGGCAAGCTCGGCGCCTATGGTCTCACCGGCACGCTGGGATACGAGCTGCTGGGCAGCGATCGCGGGCTGCATGCGGTGCAGACGCCCATGGCCACGCTGCACAAGTTCAACGGCTGGGCCGACATCTTCCTGGCCGCCACGCCGAACGCGGGCCTGCAGGACCTGTATGGTGGCCTCGCCTATGGCTTCCCGATGGTGAAGGCGGTGAAAGGGCTGACCGCTCAGGTCATCTACCACCAATACGACGCGGCCCATGGCAGCGCCCGCTATGGCCACGAGATCGACTCAGCGCTGGGCTTCAAGACCGGCCCGGTCGGCTGGCTGGTGAAATATGCCGATTACACGGCCCGGGGCTTCGGCACGAATACCCGGAAAATATGGCTGGAGGCCGATTTCAGCCTTTAAACTCAAAGGGCGGGGTGGGGGCGAGGCAGAACTTTGCTGCACTGCAAAATTTCGCTTGTCCCACCCCGCCCGAATCGGTTAGTCTGCCTCCAACGGCCAATGCCGCCCAACGATGGGCGAATCCGCAGGGCCCCAATCCATTTTATCACGCGTGGCAACGTTGCCGCCCGTATCGTTCCTTCGGGGCGGTTCGTGGCGGCTTTTTTGCGTTGTGCGTTTGCCTTTCAGGAGCTGCGACGTGAATGCACCGATGAATTTGAAACCGCGGATGAACCCCGGCGACCAGCGCGATGGGGCAATTCGCGAAAAGCTGGTGGTGGTGGGCAACGGCATGGCCGGCTGCCGCGCGGTAGAGGAAATCCTCGCCCGCGATGGTGTCCGCTATGCCATCACCATCTTCGGGGCCGAGCCTCGGGTGAACTACAACCGCATCATGCTCTCCCCGGTGCTGGCCGGCGAAAAGCGCTTCGACGAAATCGTTATCAACCCCGTCGCGTGGTACGAGGACAACGCCATAACGCTGGTCAGCGGTGATGCGGTGGTGGCGATCGACCGCG
The DNA here is from genome assembly GCA_903923465.1 of uncultured Sphingomonadales bacterium. Taxonomy (GTDB): domain Bacteria; phylum Pseudomonadota; class Alphaproteobacteria; order Sphingomonadales; family Sphingomonadaceae; genus Novosphingobium. The sequence goes on from CAIXXP010000089.1 coordinate 8,107, forward strand.
CCGCCAAGACCGTGACCGCCGCCTCTGGCCGGGTCGAGCCTTATGACCGGCTGCTGCTGGCCACCGGCTCCGATCCCTTCATCATTCCGGTGCCGGGCAAGGATCTGGCCGGGGTGGTCACCTTCCGGGATCTCGATGATGTCGACAAGATGGTGGCGGCCGCCGAAAAGGGTGGCGCTGCCGTGGTCATCGGTGGCGGCTTGCTGGGGCTGGAGGCGGCGCATGGCCTCTCCCTGCGCGGCATGAACGTCACGGTAATCCACCTGATGCCCACGCTGATGGAGCGCCAGCTCGACGAGGCGGCGGGCTGGTTGCTGAAGGCCGAACTGGAAGCGCGCGGCCAGACCATCCTCACCGGCGCCGACACCGCCGAGATCCTGGGCGCCGATGGCCATGTGGCCGGTGTTCGCCTGAAGGATGGCCGCGAGATCCCCGCCGACATCGTGGTGATGGCCGTGGGCATCCGCCCGGCCACCGCCCTGGCCAAAAGCGCCGGGCTGGCGGTGGAGCGCGGCATCGTGGTCGACGACCATATGGTGACCAGCGACCCGGCGATCATGGCGGTTGGCGAATGCGTGCAACATCGCGGCGCCTGTTATGGGCTTGTCGCGCCGCTGTGGGACATGTGCCGCGCCCTGGCCGATGCAGCAACCGAGGCGGATTCGGCCAAGGGCTACACTGGCTCGGTCACCTCCACCAAGCTGAAGGTTTCCGGCATCGACCTGTTTTCCGCCGGCGATTTCTCCGGCGGTGACGGGGCGGAAGACATCGTCATGCGCGACGCGGCGCGGGGCCTCTACAAGCGGGTGGTGGTGAAGGACGGCCGGCTGGTCGGCGCCGTGCTCTATGGCGACACCGCCGATGGCGGCTGGTATTTCGACCTGCTGAAGCGCGGCGAGGACATCTCCGCCATCCGCGAAGCGCTGATTTTCGGGCAGGCTTTCGCGTCCGGAGGGACGCAGCTGGACCCTAACGCGGCCGTTGCGGCGCTCTCGGATGATGCCGAGATCTGCGGCTGCAACGGCGTTTCCAAGGGCACGGTGGTGGCCTGCATCAACGGCGGCGCGGCCACGCTGGATGCGGTGCGCGGCACCTGCAAGGCCAGCGCCAGCTGCGGCAGCTGCACCGGGCTGGTCGAGAGCCTGCTGGCCCTGACGCTGGGCGACGAATATGGTGGCGAGCGCGCCGAGAAAACCCTGTGCAAATGCACCAGCTTCACCCACGGCGAGGTGCGCCGCCACATCGTCGAGAAGGGCTTGCGGGCCATTCCGCAGGTGATGCAGGAACTGCACTGGTCCACCCCCGATGGCTGCGCTTCCTGCCGCCCCGCGCTGAATTACTACCTGCTCTGCGCGCTGCCCGGCGAATATGTCGACGACCAGCAAAGCCGCTTCGTCAACGAGCGGATGCACGCCAATATCCAGAAGGATGGCACCTATTCGGTGGTGCCGCGCATGTGGGGCGGCCTTACCAACCCGCGCGAGCTGCGTGCCATTGCCGATGTGGTGGAGAAGTTCAACGCGCCGATGGTGAAGGTCACCGGCGGCCAGCGGCTGGATATCTTCGGCATCAAAAAGGAGGATCTGCCCGCCGTCTGGGCGGATCTCAACGCCGCCGGCATGGTCTCGGGCCACGCCTATGGCAAATCGCTGCGCACGGTGAAGACCTGCGTCGGCAGCGAATGGTGCCGCTTCGGCACGCAGGATTCCACCGGGCTTGGCGTGAAGATCGAACACATGACCTGGGGCAGCTGGATGCCGCACAAGTTCAAGATCGCCGTCTCCGGCTGCCCGCGCAATTGCGCCGAGGCCACCATCAAGGACTTCGGCGTCATCTGCGTCGATTCCGGCTACGAGCTGATGGTCGGCGGCAATGGCGGCATCAAGCTGCGCGGCACGGATCTGCTGTGCAAGGTGGCAACCGAGGTCGAGGCGATGGAAGTCTGCGCCGCCTTCATCCAGCTCTATCGCGAACAGGCCTATTACCTCGAACGCACCGCGCCCTGGATCGAGCGCGTCGGGCTGGAGGCGGTTAAGTCCGCGCTGTTCGACGATCCCGAGGCGGTGGCCGCCCTCGCCCGCCGCTTCCATTTTTCGCAAAGCTTCATGCAGGATGACCCCTGGGCCAAGCGCGCCGCCGGCGCTGATGCCCAGTTGCACCAGCACCTCGCTGAAGTACGCCCCTTCCCCGCCGCCCAGATGGAGTCCGCGAAATGATTGGAGACTGGCTCGACATCGGCCCGGTGGGGCAGATCGCCCCCGGCAACGCCCGCACCCTGCCGGTGCGGCGCGGCGACGGCACCCTCATTCACGAGATCGCCATCTTCCACACCAGCGACAACCGCTTCCATGCGCTGGTCAACCGCTGCCCGCACAAGGCCGGGCCGCTGTCGCAGGGCATCGTCCATGGCAGTGTGGTCACCTGTCCGCTGCACAGCTGGAACATCAGCCTGAAGACCGGCGAGGCGCTGGGCGAGGGCGCCGAAGAGCGGGGGGCATGCGTGCCCATCATACCGCTGAAGGTGGATGCCGGGCGGATCTATCTGCTGCGATCGGCGGTAATGGGCGGGGCCACGCCCTCCGCCCGGGCGGCCTGAGGCCGGGCGGTTGGACAAGATCCGCACCACTTGCGCCTATTGCGGTGTCGGCTGCGGCATCACGGCCGAAGTTACCGGCTCGGTCACCGGCGCGCGCAGCGTGGTGATCCGCGGCGACGCCGACCATCCCGCCAACGCCGGGCGCCTCTGCTCGAAGGGCACGCATCTGGGCGAGACCGTGGGGCTGGAAGGCCGCCTGCTCGCGCCCATCATCGGCGATGCGGCGGTCGGCTGGGATGTCGCGCTGGACGCCGTCGCAGAGCGGATGCGCACCACCATCGCCGAGCATGGGCCCGACAGCGTCGCATTCTATGTCTCGGGCCAGTTGCTCACCGAGGACTACTATGTCGCCAACAAGCTGATGAAAGGCTTCATCGGCAGCGGCAACATCGATACCAACAGCCGCCTGTGCATGGCCAGCGCCGTTGCCGCCCACACCAGAGCCTTTGGCGAGGATCTGGTGCCCTGCACCTATGACGACCTCGACGCGGCCGACCTGATCCTGCTGGTGGGCAGCAACACCGCCTGGTGCCACCCGGTCATCTGGCAACGCATCGAGGCCGCGCGGGCGGCACGCGGCACCCGGCTGGTGGTCATCGACCCGCGCCGCACCGAAACCGCGGAGCAGGCCGACCTGCATGTGGCGCTGGCGCCCGATGGCGATGTGGCGCTGTTCACCGCGCTGTTGGCCGAGATGCGGGCACGGGGCGCCACGGACGAGGCCTATCTCGCCGACCATGCCGAAACCCCGGAGGATTTCTGGGCCGATCTCAACCCCGCCCCCGGCGTGGATGCCGGCGTTTTCGCCCAGTTGGCCGATCTGGTCGCCGCCCACCCGCGCATGGTCACCCTGTTCAGCCAGGGCGCCAACCAGTCGCTCAGCGGCACCGACAAGGGCAATGCTATCATCAACCTGCACCTCGCCATGGGGCGCATCGGCCAGCCGGGTTGCGGCCCGTTCAGCATCACCGGCCAGCCCAATGCCATGGGCGGGCGCGAGGTGGGCGGGCTGGCCAACATGCTCGCCTGCCATCTGGGCTTTGCCGATGACGAACGCGCCGACGTTGCCGCCTTCTGGAACGCGCCCAACCTCTGCGCCGGGCCGGGGCTGAAGGCGGTGGAAATGTTCCGCGCCGTCCACGATGGCCGCATCAAGTTCCTGTGGGTGATGGCCACCAACCCCGCCGTCTCCATGCCCGACGCCACCTTCGTGCGCGAGGCGCTGGCCCGCTGCCCCACCGTCGTCGTCTCCGATTGCATCGCCGATACCGATACCGCGCGCTTCGCCCACATCCGCCTGCCCGCGCTGGGCTGGGGCGAAAAGGATGGCACCGTCACCAATTCGGAGCGCCGCATCAGCCGCCAGCGCGCGCTTTTCGCTCCGCCCGGTGCAGCGCGGGCCGACTGGCGCATCATCTGCGACGTGGCGGCGCGCATGGGTTGGGGCGAGGCCTTCGCTTTTGCCTCTCCCGCCGCCATCTGGCGCGAATATGCCGCGATGACCGCGCTGGCCGGCCGCCACGGCAAGCTGCTCGACCTGACGCCCCACGCCGCCCTGTCCGATGCCGATTACGCGGCGATGCAGCCATTTCAATGGGGCGGCGAACACCCACTGCGCCGGCGTTTCCCCACGCCCTCGGGCCGGGCGCGGCTGGTCAGCCTGACCCCGCCCTCCCCGGAAGTGCGCGACCCCGCCTTCCCGCTGCGGCTGAACACCGGGCGCTATCGCGACCAGTGGCACACCATGACCCGCACCGGCCTGTCGCCCACGCTTTCCACCCACCGCCGCGAGCCGCTGCTGGAGGTGCATCCCGATGATGCCGCCGCGCAGGGCCTCGCCGATGGCGGCCTCGCCCGGGTGGAGACCGCCAGTGGCAGCGCCACCTTCCGCGTCTGCGTTACCGCCGGCCAGCGCCCCGGCGACATCTTCGTGCCGATGCACTGGACCGACCTGATGGGCAATGAGGCCCGCGCCAACCGCCTGCCCGGACAGGGGGTGGATCCCCACTCTGGCCAGCCCGGCTTCAAGAACACCCCCGCGCGGGTGTTGCCAGTGAGCCCGGCATGGCGCGGTTTCCTGGCGACTTGCGCGGCGCCCGAACCCACGGGCATGCTGTGGTGGAGCCGGGCGCGGGTGGGCCACGAGGATTCCGGCGGCTGGCTTTACGAACTGGCCGGCGACGGCGCGGTGGATTGCGACGCCTTGCTGCCCCCCGGCGCGCGACTGGAGGCGAGCGACCCTGCGCGCGGCATGCGGCGCATCGCGGTGCGCGGGCCTGATGGCACGCTGGCCGCCGCGCTCTATCTCACCCGCAGCGGCCAGTTGCCGGCGCGGGACTGGGTGGCGGCACAACTCGGCCTGCCCGACGTGGCCCCCACCGAACTGCTCGCCGCCCGGCCCAGCACGCCACTGCCGGAGCGCGGGGCGCTGATCTGCCTGTGCCATGGCATCGGCGAGCGCGCCATTGCCGCCGCCGCCCGCGCCGGGGCCGGCACCGTGGCGGCGGTGGGCGAGGCAACCGCGGCGGGCACCAATTGCGGCTCTTGCCGGCCGGCGATCGCACGGCTGATCGGCACCGCCCTTTCGCGCAACACGGAGGCAGCGTGATGGAAGATTTTCCCGAGGGCACGGTATGGCTGGTGGGCGCGGGGCCGGGCGATCCCGAACTGGTGACCCGCAAAGGCGAGCGGCTGATCCGCGCGGCCAGTGTTCTGTTTTACGACGCGCTGGTCGGGCCGGAGGTTCTCGCCCTCGCCCGGCCCGGCACGCGCATGGTGCATGTCGGCAAACGCTCTGGCCGGCATTCGCAGGATCAGGGCAGCATCGACCGGCTGATCGTCGCGGCGGCGCTGGCGGGTGAGCGGGTGGTGCGGCTGAAGGGGGGCGATCCCGCCATCTTCGCCCGGGCCACCGAGGAAATGGCGGCCTGCCGCGCGGCGGGCGTGTCGGTGCGCATTTGCCCCGGCATCACCGCTGCCAGCGCCGCCGCCGCGGCTCTGGACACATCCCTCACCCTGCGCGGGCTGGCCCGCAAGCTGACCTTCGTTACCGCCCATGTCCGCGCCGGTGAAGTGCTGGATCTGGATTGGCAGGCGCTGGCCGACCCGCAATCCACCCTCGCCGTCTACATGGGCAAGGCGAGCGCCGCCGGCATGGCCCGCCACTTGCTGGCCGCCGGCCTGCCGCCGGAGACGCCGGTGGCCATTGTCGAGAACGCCAGCCTGCCCGCCGAACGCACCTTGCGCACCCGGCTCGACCTGCTGGGCCTGGCGGCGCGCTCGGCATTGGGTGATGGCCCAGCGCTGCTGCTGATCGGCGAGGCGCTGCGGGAACCTGTGGGTGTCACGACGGCGGCCAAATATCATCAGAGCATCGGCGGCGCGTAGATCCAGGATCTTTCGGCGCTTCGGCGATGAAAATTTCCGGCCTTTTCCTCTCCGCGAGAACAACCCAATCCCCCGTTGGCCGCCTGTTGCGCCCCGAGGACGGACGTTCTAGTCTTCCTGCGCCAACGAAGATCACGCCCGACGACAAGACCGGCGCCCTGCGCAGAACCGTGGCAGCAGCCGGCGGCGGGCATCACAGCAACAGCACGCGACAACAGCGCGGCAATGGGAGAGCTTATGGATCAGGCCATATTGGGCGGCGTTCGCATCGTCGATTTGTCGGAGGGACGCGCGGGTTCGCTGGCCGCCCTGATGCTGGCCGAGGCCGGCGCGGATGTGGTGAAGGTGCTGGATCCGGCCCATGGCACGCGGCTGTCGGCCGCCGACGACTCTTTCTGGAACCGCGGCAAGGCGCGGCTGACGCTGGACCTGACCGTGCCGGCGGATCGTGCGAAGCTCGACAGCTTGCTGGCCGGGGCCGACATGCTGATCCACGACCGCCCGCCGCAGGATGCCGCCGCGCTGGGGCTGGACGATGCCGCGCTGGCCAGGGCCCGGCCCGATCTGATTGTCGCAGGCATCACGGCATGGCCGGTCGGCCACCCGCTGGACGCCATGCCAACGGACGACGCGCTGGCGCTGGCCTCTGCCGGTTTCTTCGACGAGCAGGAAGTGGTGGGGCGTGACGGCCCCAACTTCCTGCGCTTCCCGCTGGGCAGCATGCATGCCGCACATCTCATCGCTATTGGCGCGCTAACCCGCCTTTATTTGCGCCGGAACAGTGGCCGGGGCGGCGCGGTGCGCACCAGCCTGGTGCAGGGCGCGCTGGTGCCGCAGATGATGAACTGGCACCGGGCCAAGTCCCCCACCCCGGCGGTGACGCTGGCCATGCCCAAGGCCAATGTGCCCACCATCTACCAATGCGGCGATGGGTTGTGGGTGCATGTCATGGGGCCGGTCTACCTGTCGCCCTCGGTCGCGGCCGGGCTGGCGGCGATGAGCGAGGAGGACAAGGCCCGCGCCAACGCCGCTTACACGCCGTTAGGGCTGGTCTATGCCCCCAACAAGGGCGCCATAGACGCCGTGATGCGCACCCGCCCGCGCGCCGCCTGGCTGGAGGAATTCGCCCAGAACGATGTCGCCCATCAGCCCTGCCTGCCGATGGGCGCGCTGTATGAGGACCCGCAGGTGCTGGCCAATGGCTATGCGGTGCCGGTGGATACGGCAGCGTTCGGCCCCACGCTGCAGCCGGCGACGCCCTTGCACATCACCCCGCCGGTAGCCTTGCGCGCCGCGCCCGATCTCGCGCTTTGGCCGTCGCGCCCGGGCGGCGCCCCGCATGGCGACGCCCCGCTGCTCGACAAACCCCTGGCCGGTCTGCGCGTGCTCGATTTCGGCAATTATCTCGCCGGGCCCCTCGGGCCGATGCTGTTGGCCGATCTGGGCGCCGACGTCATCAAGGTGGAGGCAACCAATGGCGATCCGATGCGCGGCGGCGAATGGCCCTTCCTCGGTTGCCAGCGCGGCAAGCGGACCATCGCCCTGCAACTGAAGGACCCCAAATCGCGCGCGGTGCTGGAGCGCCTGATCAAGAGCGCCGATGTCGTGCACCACAACACCCGCCTGCCGGCCGCCGCGCGGCTCGGGCTGGATTATGACAGCGTGAAGGCGATCAATCCCGACATCATCTTCTGCCACGTCGGCACCTATGGGCCGGAGGGCCCGCGCAAGGACTGGCCCGGATACGACCAGATGATCCAGGCGGTCAGCGGCTGGGAATACGAGGGGGCGGGCGAAGGCAATGCGCCAATCTGGCACCGCTTTGGCATGATGGATCATCAGGCCGCGCTGGCCTCGGTTACGGCAACGCTGCTGGCGCTGTTGCGGCGCCAGCAAACCGGCAAGGGGCAGGGCTGCAGCGTCTCTTTGCTGGGCGCGGGCATGTTGAGCCTGCTGGGCATCAAGCTCGCCGACGGCACGCTGACGCCCTATCCCCGGCTGGACGCGCGGCAGATGGGGCTCAGCCCGGCACGGCGGCTATACCCTTGCACCGATGGCTGGATTGTGGCGGCCGCGCCCGAGGCCGACGCCGGGGCTGCCGAAAGACTGGCGCGGGCGGCCGGTGTCGCCGCCGATGGGCTGGAGGCGCATTTCGCGGCGCTGAGCATGGCGCAGGGTCTGGCCCTGCTGGCGCAGGCGAATGTCGCGGGCACACAGGTCGCGCTGGAGCAGCGCTATCCCTTCTTCGACAATGCCGACCATCAGCGGCTCGGTCTGGTCGCATCCTATCCGCACCCGGTCTATGTGCAACTGGAGCAGCCCGGGGCCTTGCTGTCGTTCGGCGACATGGCCCTGACGCTGGATCGGGCGCCACCCGTGCTGGGGCAGCACACCCGCGAGTTGCTGGGCGAGCTGGGTTTCGACGAAGCCGAGATCACCACGCTGATCAGCGACGGGACGGCGCTTGCGGCCTGAGACAAACCCGGAGATAGCCGGGCGGTTCCCGGCTGGAGGCTAGAACCGCAGAAACGCCGGGCGCGAGAATGAGTCGGGGGCAGCCCCGCCGCGCTGCCGGCCCGATGCCACCGAAGCGGCCGACAGCCTTGCGCCCGCGGGCTCACCTGCCGCGCCCGCATGCGCGCTGCCGCCATCGCTGCGCGCTTGTCGACGGACCCGGGATCGGCTTTCTTTCCGCCCATTCCGGCGCTTGGCGGGGGGCACATGGCCAACAATTGCGCGCGCGGCGCATCGCGCGCTTGCGTCCGGGCGCGGTTTGGCCAAAGGGCATGGTCATGCTCGCGCGCCTGACCCGCCCCTTTGCCATTCTGTTCGCCTGCCTGCTGGTGGCGACCAGCGTGTGGTGCCTCACCACCCAGCCGCCACCGATCCGCGTGGCGAAGAAGGGCGGCTATACCGACGTTCACCTCTATCACGACATCGCCGCGGAGCTGGTGAAGGGCAGGCCTTATCACGAGGCCGCCGCCGACATGCACCGGCTGCACCACTACCCGCTGAAGCCCTTCGTCACCATGCGCCTGCCCACCCTGGCGGAGATGGGCGCGCATCTGGGCTGGAAGGGCGTCCAGCGGCTGGCCTATGCGCTGGCGTTTGTCGCCATCTTCCTGTGGATCATCGCGCTGGAGGGCCGAATTCACTGGGTGGAGCAGGTGCTGATCGGCGCGGCGGCGGGCACCGGTGCCGCCATGGTCACCAACGAGGGGCTGATGGCGATGCACGAGTACTGGGGCGGGCTGTTCATCGCCATCGCGCTGGCCGTGCGGATGCGCTGGCCGCGGCAATGGTGGTGGCAGGTGGCGGCGATCGCGCTTGGCCTGTCCATCCGCGAGCTGGTGTTGCCTTATGCGCTGCTGGCGGCGGCCTTTGCCCTGGGGCAGCGGCGCTGGCGCGAGGGCGCGGCCTGGGTGCTGGTGCTCGCCGGGTTCGGCGCCTTCCTCGCTTGGCACGCGGCACAAGTGCAGGCGCTGGTGCGCCCCGGCGACATCACCTCGGCCGGCTGGCACGCCGCGCAGGGCTTTTCCGCCTTCCTGAAAGCGGTGGTCTACACCTCCTCGCTGGGCCCCCTGCCCCGCCCACTGGCGCTGTTGCTGGCCATGCTGCCGATGGCGGGCTGGCTGGCGCTTTCCGGTCGCTCCGGCCTGTTCTGCCAGGTGCTGATCGCGGGCTATGTGGTGATGATCTCAGCCTTCTCGCGGGCGGATACGTTCTATTGGGGCGGGATCATGCTGCCATGGTATTGCATCGGCTGGGCATTGCTGCCGCGCGCCTTTTGGCAGCTGTGGTGGTCCGTCCGCCAGCCGGAGGGGCGCTTCGCCGGCGCCTCGGGGGCAATTTCCTGAGCGCCCCCGCGCAAACACCCTTGCGAATGCTTGCAGCCCCCCCGGCCAGCGGGTAGAGGCTGCCCAACTTTTCCCAACGCCCTTCCCGCTCTTTTCCGGAGATCCGCCCCGTGGCCGCGCAATACGCCTACGTCATGAAGGACATGACCAAAACCTTCCCCGGCGCCCCCAAGCCGGTGCTGAGCAACATCAGCCTGCAATTCTATCAGGGCGCCAAGATCGGCATCGTGGGCCCCAACGGCGCCGGCAAGTCCACGCTGATCAAGATCATGGCCGGCATCGACAAGGATTTCACTGGCGAGGCCTGGCCCGGCGAATACATCACCACCGGCTATCTGGAGCAGGAGCCGCAGCTCGACACCACCAAGACGGTGCTGGAAAACGTGAAGGATGGCGCCCGCGCCGTCGCCGATCTGGTCGACCGCTTCAACGAGATCAGCAACATCATGGCCGACCCGCCGGAGGATGTGGATTTCGACGCGCTGATGGAGGAAATGGGCACGCTGCAGGAGAAGATCGACGCGGCGGATGGCTGGACGCTCGACAACCAGCTCGAAATCGCCATGGAGGCGCTGCGCTGCCCGCCCGGCGACTGGGAGGTTGCCAACCTCTCCGGCGGCGAGAAGCGCCGCATCGCCCTCACCCGCCTGCTGATCCAGAAGCCCGACATCCTGCTGCTCGACGAGCCGACCAACCACCTTGATGCCGAAAGCGTGAAGTGGCTGGAAAACCACCTGAAGGAATATGCCGGCGCGGTGCTGATGATCACCCACGACCGCTACTTCCTCGACAATGTGGTGGGCTGGATCCTTGAACTCGATCGCGGGAAATACTTCCCCTACGAGGGCAACTACTCCACCTATCTGGAAAAGAAGGCCAAACGCCTGGAGCAGGAGGACCGCGAGGCCACCGGCCGCCAGAAGGCGATCAACGACGAGCTGGAGTGGATCCGCGCCGGCACCAAGGGCCGCCAGACCAAGAGCAAGGCGCGTATCAAGAAGTTCGAGGAGCTGGTCTCGGCCCAGAACCAGCGCGGCCCCGGCAAGGCGCAGATCGTCATTCAGGTGCCAGAGCGCCTTGGCGGCAAGGTCATCGAGGCCAAGGGCATCACCAAGTCCTATGGCGACAAGTTGCTGTTCGAGGATCTGTCGTTCCTGTTGCCCCCGGGCGGCATTGTCGGCGTCATCGGTCCGAACGGCGCGGGCAAATCCACCCTGTTCAAGCTGCTGACGGGCCAGGAACAGCCCGATAGCGGCGAGATCGACATCGGCAGCACCGTACGCCTCGGCTACGTCGACCAGAGCCGCGATCACCTCGACCCGGGCAAGAACGTGTGGGAGGAAATCTCCGACGGGCTGGATTACATGAAGGTCAACGGCTTCGACACCAGCACGCGGGCTTACGTCGGCGCCTTCAACTTCAAGGGTCAGGACCAGCAGAAGAACGTCGGCAAGCTTTCCGGCGGTGAGCGCAACCGCGTCCACCTCGCCAAGATGCTGAAGACCGGCGGCAACGTGCTGCTGCTCGATGAGCCGACCAACGACCTCGACGTGGAAACGCTGGGCGCTCTCGAAGAGGCGATCGAAAACTTCGCCGGTTGCGCCGTGGTCATCAGCCACGACCGCTTCTTCCTCGACCGTCTGGCCACCCATATCCTAGCCTTCGAGGGCAACAGCCATGTCGAATGGTTCGAGGGCAACTTCGAGGCTTACGAGGAAGACAAGCGCCGCCGCCTGGGCGATGCCGCCGACCGGCCAACCCCACTGGCGTATAAGAAGCTGACGCGCTGACGCGCTGGGGCAAGAAGCTGACGCGCTGAGTTTGCGCCTGTCGGCCGGCCGGGGGCTCCACTCCGGCCGGCTGGGCCAAAAGACTGAAAACATGGGCCCCGCGGGAACATGAACGGCAGGCGACCGTTTCCGTTCAGCCTCGTGACAGACCCGGGGGATTAGGGCAGACAGGACGGCTCCGCGGTTTCTCGTGTAGCGCCTCTGCCAGCGGCCGCCCTGTTCCGGCGGCCCCCATTTGGAGACAGGCCATGGCCAAAGCTTCTTTACGCAAATCAGCCGGGGCGGCTGTGCTAGCCGCTACCCTTTCCGCCTTTGCCCTGACATCCCCCGCCCTCGCGCAGGCCGGTCAATGGGGCCAGCACGCCGGTGGTGGCGGCGGTGGGCATGGTGGTGGCGCCGGAGCTCCGGCCCCGGCTCCCGCGCCTGCGCCGGCACCGGCGGCTCCGCCCCCCGCTCCTGCGGTGGCGCATGGCGGCCCGGTGGGCATGCATGGCGGCGCCCCCGCCGCGCCGCAACCCGGTGCAAGATGGGGCGGCGGCGCTCCCAACCAGTTCGCCCCGCATACCGATCCCGCCCAGATGCACGGTGGCTGGCCGCCGCGCCAGCCGCAAGCGGGCGCGCAGCCGGGCCATGGCGGCAATACCCAGGGCTGGGGCAGCCCAGGCCAGAACAATGGCAACTGGGGCGACCGCAATCGCGGCGAGCAGAACCGCCCACAAGGCTGGCAAGGACAAAACCGTGGCAATGCCCAGGGCTGGGGCAACAACAACGGCGGCTGGGACCACCGCGGCGACCAGGGCCGCCCGCAAGGCTGGCAGGGTCAAAATCGCCCCGGCGCCCGCGGCGACTATCAGCAATGGGGCCGCGATTGGCGCGGCGACCAGCGCTATGACTGGCGCGGCTGGCGCGAGGGGCACCGCGATGGCTTCCATGTGGGCCGCTATTACCCGCCCTATCGCGACTATTACTATAACCGCCTCGCAATCGGCTATGCGCTCGACCCAGTGTTCTGGGGCGATTCCTACTACATCTACGATCCGTGGTACTACCACCTGCCGCCCGCTGGCGCGCCCTATCGCTGGATCCGTTATTATGACGACGCGGTTCTGGTCGACACGGCCAGTGGCCAGGTTGTGGACGTGATTTACGACTTCTTCTGGTAAACGCCCGTCCGGCAAAAATATCGCCCGCCCCGAGCATTGCCCGGGGCGGGCTGTTTGTCAGCCTTAGCCGTCCAGCGCCTCGGCGATCAGCTTGCGGGTGTTGGCCACGCCATAGAGCGCGATGAAGCTGCCCATGCGCGGGCCAGCCGAAGACCCCAGCAGCGTCTCATACAGCGCCTTGAACCAGTCGCGTAGCGCTTCGAAGCCGAAGTGCGGGTCCTTGCCGATCTCGTAGACGATGTTCTGCAATTCCTCGCCCGTGGCATCCTCGGATGTGGCTGCCAGTTCGGCGTCCAGCGCGGCGAGCGCGGCGGCCTCCCCCTCCTCCGGCTTGCGGCGATGCAGGCTGGGGGCGATGAAATCGCGGTTATAGGCCAAAGCGCTGGTCACCAGCACATCGAGCGCCGGGTGGGCGGCAGGGTCGGCGTTGGGCACGTAGTTGGCCAGATAGCTCCACACCTGCTCGCGGGTGGCATGTGGCCCCAGCACGCCCACCAGATTGAGCAACAGCCCATAGGTCACCGGCAGGCTCTCACCGGCACTGCCGGCGGGGGAATTGGCGCGCGTGCCATTGGTGCGCAACAGGTGCCACACCGGGTTGCCCAGTTGCTGCTCCACCGGCTGGTTGGGGATTTTCTCGCGGAACTGCCAATATTCATCCACCGCGCGCGGCACCACGCCGACATGCAGTTGCTTGGCGCTCTTGGGCTCGCGGAACAGGTAGAAGCCGAGGCTCTCCTCGCTGCCATAGGTCAGCCATTGGTCGATGGTGAGGCCGTTGCCCTTGGACTTGGAGATCTTCTCGCCATTCTCGTCGAGGACCAGCTCGTAGATCAGCCCCTCGGGCCGCCGGCCGCCCAGCACGGCGGCGATCTTGCCCGATTGGGTGAGCGAATCGGTGAGGTCCTTGCCGCACATTTCGTAATCCACGCCCAGCGCCACCCAGCGCATCGCCCAATCCACCTTCCATTGCAGCTTGGCGCCGCCCTTGAAGATGCAATGCTCGATGTCCTCGCCGCAATCGTGAAAGCGGATGATGCCGGCCTCGGCGTCCACCACGGTGATCGGCACCTGCAGCACCTGGCCGGTCGTCGGGCTGATGGGCAGCACCGGCGAATAGGTCTGGCGCCGCTCCTCGCGCAATGTCGGCAGCATGATGGCCATGATCGCCTCATAGCCGCGCAACACGCTGCGCAAGGCCTCATCAAAGCCACCGGAGTTGTAGTGATCGGAGGCGGAGACGAACTCGTACTCGAAGCCGAAGCGATCGAGGAATTCGCGCAGCATGGCGTTGTTGTGGTGGGCAAAGCTTTCGAACTTGCCGAAGGGATCGGGAATGCGGCTCAGCGGATGGCCAATATGCGCCGCCAGCAAACCCTGATTGGGCACATTGTCCGGCACCTTGCGCAACCCGTCCATATCGTCGGAAAAGGCCACCAGCCGGGTGGGGGCGCCACCTGACAGCACCTCATAGGCGCGGCGCACCAGCGTGGTGCGCAACACCTCCTGAAACGTGCCGATATGCGGCAGGCCCGAGGGGCCATAGCCGGTCTCGAACAGCACCGGCGCCGGCGTGCCATCGGCGGCGCGCTTGCCCTGCGGATAGCGCTTGAGCAGCTTGCGCGCCTCCTCGAAAGGCCAGGCCTTGGAGGTCTGGGCGGCGGCGAGCAAGGCGGGATCGATGGTGCTTGTTGTCATGTGTGGGGCTTTTGCGGCTTCGCGCGATTTTCGCAAGCGGGAAGGCAAGATTGGCATGAAAGGTAAGCGGTAGACTTGGGGGCGTTACGCCCCCAAACCCCCATACCTGTCCGCGTTGCGCACCCCTCTCAGCGTGGTGCCTTGCCGCGAAGCGGCTTTAAAGCCTGCGGCGCCGCAGCGTTGCACCACGTTGACCCCTCGGCACAACGCAGACAGGGAAGGGGTGCAGGGGCGAGCCCCTGCTACTAAATCTCTTCAAAACCCCGCCTCGGCGAGTTTACTTTCCCCACCACCATCGCCATCTGCGATATATGGCGCCACAGCCCCTGCCCCCACCCCCCAGCCTCGACCTGCCGGCGCTCCACGCCAGCCACGCCGGCTGCTGGCTGCGCGCAAAGGGCGGCGCCACGCGGGTGGTCGGCAAGGGCGAGGGGCTGTCCGCCGCGGCCGACACACCGCTGCTGATGCTGGGCGCGCCGCTGGTGGCCAGCCGGCTCGGCTATCCCGATCTATCGGGGCTGGATCTGCTGGAGCTGTTCGCTTTTGTGCACCCGGCGCGGTTCATGGTGCCCACACCCAAGGGGCTGGCCCATGCCCTCGGCCTGCCGCAGGTCGAGACGGACGAGGCCGTGCCCGGCCTGCTGCAACAGGCTGCCGCCGCGCTGCTCGCCCGGTGCGAGGCCCCGGATTGGCCCGAGCGCGAGGGCGCATGGACGGCGCTGCAATCGCTGACGCGGCTGCGCTGGCCCTGGGCGCCGCTGCTCAGCCAGCACATCGCCCGGCCCGAACGCACCGAACGCTGGCTGTTCGCGCGCCTGCCCGAATGGCAGGAGGCGGCCGAACGCCCACAGCCCGCGCAATTGTTTCTGAACGACGAGGATGTGCTGGCCCGCCTCGCCCACATCACCGGCGAGGACGCCGAGCCACGCCCCGGCCAGCGCGCCTATGCCACCGCCGCCGCGCATGTTTTCGCGCCCCGCGACGGTCGGCGCCATCCGCACATCCTGCTGGCGGAGGCGGGCACCGGCACCGGCAAGACGGCGGGCTACCTCGCCCCGGCCTCGCTGTGGGCGCAAAGTTCTGGCGGCACGGTCTGGGTCAGCACCTATACCAAGGCGCTGCAACGCCAATTGCGCCGCGAGAGCCGCCGGGCCTTTGGCGAGATCGGCCCCGAGGGCAAACCCGCCGTGGTGGTCCGCAAGGGCCGCGAGAACTACCTGTGCCTGCTCAACCTCGAGGATGCGCTGCAAAGTGGTTCAGGGGGGGGCGGCTTTGGCGGGCGGGCGGCGGTGCTCGCGCATCTGGTGGCGCGCTGGGCGGGCTATACCGCCGATGGCGACATGATCGGTGGCGATCTGCCGGGCTGGCTGAGCACGCTGTTCCGCGCGCGGGGTATCGCGAGTCTGACGGACCGGCGCGGCGAATGCGTCTTCGCCGGCTGCCCGCATTACCGCAAATGCTTCATCGAACGCTCCGCCCGCGCCGCCGCCGAGGCGCAACTCGTCATCGGCAACCACGCGCTGGTGATGGTGAATGCGGCGCGGGCCGGCCCAGCCGCTGGCGGTGTTTCAGCCCCTGGGCCCACCCGCATCATCTTCGACGAGGGCCACCACCTGTTCGATGCCGCCGACAGCACCTTCGCGGTGGACCTGACGGGTGCCGAGACTATCGAGCTGCGCCGCTGGGTGATGGGACCGGAAAAGGGCTCGCGCGGGCGCCGGCGGGGCCTGGCGGCGCGGCTGGCCGATGTCGCCAGCTATGACGAGGACGGCGCGCGTGCCATCGCCGCCGCCGTGGAGGCGGCCGAGGCGCTGCCCGGCGACGGCTGGCTGCAACGGCTGGTAGAGGGCATGCCCTCGGGCCCCATCGAGGAACTGCTGCATGCGGTGCGCCTCACCGTTTTCGCCCGCGATGAAAGCGGCGGGCAGGACGCGGGCTACGGGCTGGAAACCGAGGCCTCCGGGCTGGACGGCACCATCATCGAGCGGGCAGAAGCGGCCGAGGTGGCGCTGGCGGCGCTGCGCGGGCCGCTGATCCGGCTGGGGCTGCGGCTGGAGGCGCTGTTGGCCGACCCGCCCGACTGGCTGGACGCGCAAGGCCGCGCCCGCATCGAGGGGGCCACCCGAGCCGCCGCGCATCGCATCGATCTCATCGCCGCCTGGGAGGCCATGCTGGGGCGCCTCGGCGGGGCCAGCGACCCGCAATTCGTCGACTGGATGGCCGTGGAGCGCGCCGACGCCCGTGAGTATGACATCGGCCTCTATCGCCGCTGGCTGGACCCGATGAAGCCCTTTGCCGCCACGGTGCTGGCCCCCGCGCATGGGGTGATGCTGACCAGCGCGACGCTGAGAGACCGGGGCGCCGGAGACGGATGGGACGCAGCCATCGCCCGGTCGGGCGCCACCCACCTCGACATCGCCCCGCGCCTCGCCGGGTTCGACAGCCCCTTCGACTATGCCGCCCAGGCCGAGGTGCTGATCGTTACCGATGTGGCCAAGGGCGATATGGCCGCCCTGGCCCACGCCTATGCCAAGCTTATCGAGGCGGCGCGCGGCGGGGTGCTCGGGCTGTTCACCGCCATCCGCCGGCTGCGCGCGGTGCATGGCCGCATTGCCGATCGCATGGCCCGGCTCGGCCTGCCGCTCTATGCCCAGCATGTCGATCCGGTGGATACCGGCACGCTGGTGGACATCTTCCGCGACGATCCCCATGCCTCGTTGCTGGGCACCGATGCCCTGCGCGATGGCGTGGATGTGCCCGGCCAATCGCTGCGGCTGGTGGTGATGGAGCAGGTGCCCTGGCCCAAGCCCTCCATCCTCCACCGCGCCCGGCGCATGGCCAACCCCGCCGGCGGGCAGGCGCACGACGATGCCATCATCCGCGCGCGGCTGGCGCAGGGGTTTGGCCGGTTGATCCGCACCGGGCAGGACCGGGGCCATTTCGTGGTGCTGTCGCCCGCCTTCCCCTCACGCCTGCTCAGCGCCTTTCCCGTCGGCACGCCCGTTCTGCGGGTAACGCTGGAGGAGGCTTTACAACGGGTCTCCGCCAGTGTTTCAGAGCCGGAGAGCGCCGCGCCCACCGCGCCGCGAATCACGCATGGACCGGCCTGAGAACCCCACGATGATTTTGCGCCCATGAAAAGCTTTGGCCGATGAAAACACGCCGATGAAGACGCGCCGATGAAGACGCTGCGATGAAGACATTGGGGCTTTTCCGCCACGCCAAGTCTGACTGGGGCGACGCGCGCGCGCGCGATTTTGATCGTCCGCTGAACAAGCGCGGGCGCAAGGGCGCGCTGCTGATGGGGCGCCACATCCGCGAATATGGCGAGCAAACCGGGCAAAAGTGGTGCCGCATCATCGCCTCGCCGGCGGTGCGCGCGGCCGAGACCACCGAGCTGGCCGCCAATGGCGCCGGCTATGGCAGCGGCAAGAACTTCGCGGTGAACTGGGACCGGCGGATCTACCTCGCCAGTTCGGCAGTACTGATCGACCTGCTGCGCGAACAGGAAGACCGGCTCGGTTCGCTGCTGATGGTGGGCCACAACCCCGGGCTGGAAGATCTGATCTTCGATCTCGTGCCGGATGACGGCTCCAGCCCCTTACGCGATCTGGTGGAAGAGAAGTTCCCCACCGCCACCTTCGCGGTGCTCCAGCTGGATATTGCCCGCTGGGCCGATGTGCGTGAGGGCTGTGCCCGGCTGGTCCACCTCACCCGCCCGCGCGATCTGGACCCGGCGCTGGGGCCTGGGCTGGAGGATTAGGCTCGCTCCCATCGGTTCGGTGCCCGTCGGTTCGGTGCCTGCCAGTTCGGCGCCCGTCGGTTCGGAGGGCAGTGTTATCCGCTCAGGAAGCGCGCAGCGCGTCTGCCAATGTGGCGCGGATGGCCCGCAGTTGCTTGGCCATATCCGCCGATGGCGCGGGCGGCGGCACCGGTTCGGCAATAGAGGGTGCGGCTGCGGGCGGCGCTGCCGGGGCGACATCGCCGACGGGCTTGGCACGCGCACGGCCAGCCGGTCGTGATGCCTGCCGCGTCTCACGCGCCTCGGCCTCCAGCAATTGGCGCGCGCCGCGCAGGGTGTAGCCCTCGCCATGCACCAGCCGGTCGATCCGCTCCAGCAAGGCGATATCTTCGGGCCGGTAATAGCGCCTCGCGCCACTGCGCTTGACCGGCCGGAGCATGGGAAACTGCTCCTCCCAATAGCGCAGGACATGCGGGGCGAGCGACAGCGCCCTGGAGACTTCGCCGATGGTGCGAAACGCCTGAGGTTCCTTGCCGGCAGCAAGCCCCGCAGCCGTGGAAGTGCCCAGATTTTCCTCAGGGCCAGCCGGCAGGGCACCGCGATCCGCGGGTGTCAACTGCACGGGCAGTCGTTCATCGGTCGGCGCGCCAAACAGGTCTACCTGACGGCCAGCAACGCCACCTTCGCTCATGCCCGGCTTCCGTTCGCCACACAGGTCCGATCACGCATCCGCCACGCGATCCTTCAGCATCTGGCTGGCGCGGAAGGTGAGCACGCGGCGGGGGGTGATGGGCACCTCCACACCGGTTTTCGGATTACGCCCCACCCGCTCGGTCTTGTCGCGCAGCAGGAAGGTGCCGAAACCGGAAATCTTGACGTTTTCACCCGCGGCCAAAGCATCGGCCATGAAATCGAGTATCTCCTCGACCATGGTCAGCGATTCCGCGCGGGACAAACCAAGCTTGCGGTTGATCGCCTCTGCAAGGTCGGCGCGCGTGAGTGTATTCATGGAGCGCATGATACCCCCAACTCCCGTTCAAATAGTCGCCCGCACCGGACGCCAAAAACAGACCGCCGCGACCCGCCCCGCCAATTATGACGACTCGGATCACTTTCGTCCTGTTGCGAGGTATACAATGCAAAGTCAGGCGCCCCAAAGGAAATTAGGCTAACTTTGGCACCAATTCAGATGCGAATAAGGCTGGCGCCCCAGGTGAAGCCACCGCCCATGGCCTCCAGCATCACCAATTGGCCGGGTTTGATCCGACCATCACGCACGGCCGCGTCCAGCGCCAGCGGCACGGATGCGGCTGATGTATTCGCGTGGCGATCCACCGTAATTACCACCTTGCTGGCCGGCAGGTTCAGCTTCTTGGCGGTGGCGTCCAGAATGCGGGCATTGGCCTGATGGGGCACCAGCCAGTCGATGTCGGTGGCAACCAGCCCGACCTCGTCCAGCACTTCGCCCAGCACCGAGGACAAATTGTTCACCGCGTGGCGAAACACTTCCTTGCCCTTCATCCGCAGCTTGCCGGCGGTGCCCGTGGTGGAAACCCCGCCATCGACATAGAGCAGCTGGTTGTGCGCGCCATCGGCATGCAGTTTGGTGGCCAGGATGCCCGGCGCCTGCGGGTCGTCGCTGTCGCGCGCCTCCAGCACGATGGCGCCGGCGCCGTCGCCAAACAGCACGCAGGTGCCGCGATCTTCCCAATCGAGAATGCGGCTGAAGGTTTCCGCGCCGATGACGATGGCACGGTTGGCCATCCCCGAGCGCAGCATCGAATCGGCCACGCCGACGGCATAGAGAAAGCCCGAGCACACCGCCGCCACATCAAAGGCGATGCCGCCGTTGCAGCCCAGTTCGTTCTGCACCCAGGTGGCGGTGGCGGGGAAGGTCTGATCCGGCGTGGCGGTGGCCAGCACGATCAGGTCGATGCCCTTCGGCTCGACACCGGCGGCCTCCATCGCGGCCCGCGCGGCGCCGGCGGCCAGCGTGCCGGTGGTTTCGCCCTCGCC
This sequence comes from uncultured Sphingomonadales bacterium, assembly GCA_903923465.1. Classification (GTDB taxonomy): domain Bacteria; phylum Pseudomonadota; class Alphaproteobacteria; order Sphingomonadales; family Sphingomonadaceae; genus Novosphingobium. The sequence goes on from CAIXXP010000089.1 coordinate 28,356, forward strand.
CGCTATGTACCGGTTGCGAATGCCGGTGCGTTCGACAATCCATTCATCGCTGGTGTCGACCTGCTCGGCCAGCTGCGCGTTGGAAACCGCGCGCACCGGAAGCGCCGATCCTGTGCCGATCAAAACAGAGCGCCGGCTCATAGCCCCACCTCTTCGGACGAGCCGCTGTCGACCGGAAGCGCGGAAGCGGCGGAATCAATGGCGGAAGCATTGGGGCGAAAGGTCTCTGACCCGAGGCGGGCGAGATCGGCTGCAATACGCTCGGTCAGGTTTTCCTCCAGCAGCCGCACGGTAACCGCCACGGCGTTGGCCACGCCCAGCGCATTGGCGCTGCCATGGCTTTTTACCACAATACCATTCAGCCCCAGAAAAAGAGCGCCATTATGGTTGTTGGGGTCAAGATGATGTTTGAGCAGGTCGGTGGCCGGCTTCGAAATCAGAAAACCGAACTTGGAGCGCAGCGACGACGAGAAGCTGCGCCGCAACAGATCGGCGACGAATCGTGCCGTGCCCTCGATCGCCTTCAGCGCGATATTGCCCGAAAATCCATCAGATACGGCCACATCAACGTCGCCGCTGCACAGCTTGTCCGCCTCGATGAAGCCATCGAATGCCATATCGAGTTCAGCGGAAGCGGCCTTCAGCAGCCCTGCCGCGTCCCGCAGCGTGTCCGTGCCCTTGATATCTTCCGAACCGATGTTCAGCAGCCGCACGCGCGGCTGGGCGCGCCGGGTGACGATCCGCGAATAGGCGGCGCCCATCACGGCGAATTGCACAAGATTGCGGGTGTCGCATTCGGTGTTGGCGCCCAGATCCAGCATCACCAGATCGGTATCACCAAGCGTGGGCAGCAACGCGGCGAGGGCCGGCCGGTCGATACCGGGCATGGTGCGCAGGGCCAGCTTGGCCATCGCCATCAGCGCGCCCGTGTTGCCGGCGCTGAGCGCGGCGGCGGCCTCGCCATCCTTCACCGCGTTGACTGCCAGCCCCATGGATGTGGTGCGGGCACGGCGAATGGCCTGGCTGGGCTTTTCGTCGCCGCTGATCACATCCGCGGCATGGAGAATGGTGCAGGCGCCGCGCAGTTCGGCATGGCGGTTCAGCGCGAGGGCAATCTGCGCCTCGTCGCCCACCAGCAGGAAGCGGGTTCGGGAATCGCGCTGGTGGGCGAGCGCGACGCCCGCCACCATGTTGCGAACGCCTTCGTCGCCGCCCATCGCATCGACAGCGATACGCGGCAGACTCCTTGACGCTTACCTCCCCGCTAGAGTTTCCTGCGTGATACGGCAATCACGCAGGAAACTCTATCTCCTTGTGGCCGCATCGCTTTTGGCAAAAAACCGGTCACCACTTTTTTGCGCGATGCTCCCGGCGGCAACCTTACAGGCCGACCGCGATGATCTCGCGACCGTTGTAATGGCCACAGGAAGGGCACAGATTATGCGGGCGCTTCAG
>CAIXXP010000090.1 GCA_903923465.1 uncultured Sphingomonadales bacterium
ACGCGGGTGCTGGCCAGCCTGACGCCGCGCGAGGAACGTGTGCTGCGCATGCGCTTCGGCATCGGCATGAACACCGATCACACGCTGGAGGAAGTGGGCCAGCAGTTCAGTGTGACGCGCGAGCGTATCAGGCAGATTGAGGCGAAGGCACTGCGGAAGCTGAAGCATCCGAGCCGCAGCCGCAAGATGCGGTCGTTCCTGGACCAGTAAAGGGTGAAGTTCTGGGTGTTACACCCCAGACTCCATTACGGGCGGCGTGGCATGGGGGGTTCGGCGAGGCGCCAAATCGCCCCGCTGCGGCACTAATAGCCTGCACCGCGGCCCGTTAGCACGAGGCCGAACTATTAGCCCGACGACGACAGTTATGGGAGCGCGAGGGTGTAACACCCTCGCACCTATCCTCTCCCCTGGCCAAATCTGGGGTGGCCTATCGAAGCGCCCCATCCTATGGGGCAAAAACCCCGATTCACCCCCGCATTTGTGAGAGCAGCCCCCATGCGCATCGCCATTGCTTCCGACCACGCCGCATTTGCCCTGAAGGCCGAACTGGCCGCCTGGCTGACCGAGGAGGGGCACGAGGTTGCCGACCTTGGCGCCTATAGCGATGCAAGGGTGGATTATCCCGACTTCGGCTACAAGCTGGCCACCGCCGTCGCGGATGGGTCGGCGGAGCGGGGCATTGCCCTGTGCGGCAGCGGCATCGGCATTTCCATCGCGGTGAACCGCAACCCGGCGCTGCGCTGCGCGCTGGTTTCCGAGCCGCTGTCGGCCTCGCTCGCCCGCGAACACAACGATGCCAACGCCATCGCCATGGGTTCGCGGCTGCTCGGCGTGGACATGGCCAAGGCTTGCGTCGCGGCCTTTCTCACCACGCCTTTTGCCGGCGGCCGCCACGAGGGTCGCGTCGAAAAGCTGTCCAACCCCGTCATCTGAACAGGGAAATTCCATGACCAACAGTGCTGTCCGCTCCGCCGGTTTCTTCTCCGCCACGCTCGCGCAAAGCGATCCGGCCATCGCCAAGTGGCTCGACAAGGAGCTGGGCCGCCAGCAGGACAAGATCGAGCTGATCGCCAGCGAGAACATCGTCAGCAAGGCGGTGCTGGAGGCGCAAGGCTCGATCCTCACCAACAAATATGCCGAGGGCTATCCGGGCAAGCGCTATTACGGCGGCTGCGAATATGTCGACGAGATCGAGACGCTGGCGATCGAACGGGCCAAGGCGCTGTTCGGCGCCCAATTCGCCAATGTGCAACCCAACAGCGGCAGCCAGATGAACCAGGCGGTGTTCCTCGCGCTGCTGCAGCCCGGTGACAGCTTCATGGGGCTCGATCTCTCGGCCGGCGGCCACCTGACCCACGGCAGCCCGGTGAACATGAGCGGCAAGTGGTTCAAGCCCGTGCCCTATGGCGTGCGGGCAGACGATCACCGCATCGATATGGACGAGGTGGCGGCCATCGCCCGCGCCAACCAGCCGAAGCTGATCATCTGCGGCGGCACCGCCTATTCGCGCGAATGGGACTGGGCGGGTTTCCGCGCCATCGCCGACGAGGTGGGCGCCTATCTGCTGGCGGACATGAGCCACATCTCCGGGCTGGTGGCCGGCGGCGCGCATAGCTCGCCGGTGCCGCATGCGCATGTGACCACCACCACAACCCACAAGAGCCTGCGCGGGCCGCGCTCCGGCATCATCCTGTCCAACGACGAGGCCATCGCCAAGAAGATCAACAGCGCCATCTTCCCGGGCATGCAGGGCGGGCCGCTGATGCACATCATCGCCGCCAAGGCCGTGGCCTTTGCCGAGGCGATGACGCCCGAGTTCAAGGCCTATGCCCATGGCGTTAAGGCCAATGCCGCGGCGCTGGCGGCTTCGTTGCAAGAGGCCGGCCTCGGCATCGTTTCGGGCGGCACCGACAACCACCTGATGCTGGTCGACCTGCGTCCCTATGGCGCCAAGGGCAAGCACGCCGAGAAGGCGCTCGATCGCGCGGCGATCACGTGCAACAAGAACTCGATCCCGTTCGACACCGAGAAGCCCTTGC
>CAIXXP010000091.1 GCA_903923465.1 uncultured Sphingomonadales bacterium
CGAGAAGATGGACACGCTACGCGCGCTGGGCGCGGAACTGGTGCTGGTGCCCGCCGCGCCCTATGCCAGCCCCTGCCATTTCGTCCACACCTCGCGCCGGATCGCCGAGGAGACCGAAGGCGCCGTCTGGGCCAACCAGTTCGACAATACCGCTAACCGCAAGGCCCATATCGAAAGCACCGCGCCCGAGATCTGGGAGCAGATGGGCGGCCGCATCGACGGCTTCACCTGCGCCGCGGGCACCGGCGGCACCATCGCCGGCGTCGGCATGGGGCTGAAGGCGTTTGACGAGAATATCACCATTGCGCTCAGCGACCCGCATGGCGCCGCGCTGTACAACTACTATGCCCATGGCGAGCTGAAGGCCGAGGGCACATCGGTGGCCGAGGGCATCGGTCAGGGGCGCATCACCGCCAACCTCGAGGGCGCGCCGATCGACACCCAGTTCCGCATTTCCGACGAGGAAGGGCTGGAGTGGGTGCGCCGTCTGCTGGCCGAGGAAGGCCTGTGCCTCGGCCTGTCCTCGGGCATCAATGTGGCCGGCGCGGTGGCTCTGGGCCGGCAGCTGGTGGCAGAGGGCCGCAAGAACGCGCGCGTCGCCACCATCCTGTGCGACACCGGCTTCCGCTATCTCTCCAGCCTGTATAACGCCGAATGGCTGGCGGCGAAGGGCCTGCCGGTCTTCCCCTGGCTGGCCTGATGGGCTAAACCCGGCTGATGCTGAAGCGTTCGCGCCCCGTCGGTTCTCCGCCTGCCAGTTCTCGTTCGGCCAGCCCCCGCCTGGCCGATACGCGATCGGCCGCGCCGCTGGTGGAGAAGCTCTCCGCTCCCCGGCATTTCGAGCCGCCTTCCCCGCGCGAGTTGCGGGCGCAGGCGGTGCAGCGCCTGCAGGTGGGCCTGTTCGGTCTGGCGGCGATGCTGCTGCTGGTGGGCCTGGCCAATGTTATCATGCAGCACGCGCGCCAGTCGGAACCCGCGGCGCTCGCCACAAGGGCGGCCTCCGGTGCCGCCGGCAATACCGACCCGCTGGCTGACATCGGCGTGGTGCCTTCGCCCGAGCCGGGGGCGAGCCCGTCCGCGGCTGCCGGCGGGCGCTAGTGCCGGGCCGGCGATTTCCGGCCGCCATTTTCCCATAGACTGAAACTGTCCCGCCGTTGGCGGAGCATGGCACGCGCTGCCGGAGTCACGCCGCGTAACGCGGGAATTTGCGGGAATGGTGCGCGACAGGCGCTACCCGGCAGCGATTTTTGCCCGTCCTCGCCGGAATTTTGGGCCATCGCGGATGATTCGTGGTGGATAACCCGGTGGGGAAAGGCGAAATCGCCCACCAATTTCCCACTGGACAATATGAAATATACCTTAAAAACAGATAGATAGTGGACCTGCGTGCATAAAGTGGCATAAATTCCCGCATTCTCCCTTTTCTGCCCGGCTCAGGCGCGGTATGCACTGGCATCGGACAGGAGTTTTCGCGTCGCTTCGCAAGGGGTGGCCCGGGCCGCGCAATGGGCGGGCCGCGGGGCGGGGAGGTTTTGTCCGGGGCCCGGGGCCCGCGCCTCAGGGCCGGTGCTTTGGGGCCAATGCTGCGGGGTTTTCGCCAAACGGGGTGCAACGGGGTGACTGGAAAGCCGGTCATATACAGCGGGCAGGGCTTCTCGCCGAAGGGCGACAAGGAGCGTTTCGTGCTGCCCGCGAATTTCCGCAAGGCCGTCACCGAAAGTTCCGGTTCCAAGAACCTGCTGCTGGTCTCCAAGCATCCCACCTGGGAATGCCTCGTCGGCTATGGCGAATCGCGACGCGACGGCTTGCTGGCGGAGATTGACCGCGCCGAGGAACTGGCCGCCCGCGCCGGCCAGCCGTTCGATCGCGACATGGCCTATTTCCAGCTTTACGATTGCGCCGAGATCAGTTTCGACAATTCCGGTCGCTTCATCATTCCCCAATATCTGCGGGAACTGGTGGGCATAGCCGAGGGCATCTATCTGCAGGGCTCCGGCCCGTTCTTCACCCTGTGGGCGCCGGCAGTGCTGGCCCGCCAGCAGGGCGCGCAATGGGCCAGCGCCCAGGCCGCCTGCGCCAGCCTGATGCGAGGTGGCAAATGAGCACCGCCGCCCCAGCCGCCCCGGCCCCCGCCCCCACCGCCCCCCACATCCCCGTCCTGCTCGACGAGGTGATCGCCGCGCTGGCGCCCACCCCCGGCGCGGTGATCGTCGACGCCACCTTCGGCGCCGGCGGCTATACCCGCGCGCTGCTGGATGCGGGCGCCACCGTCCATGCCTTCGATCGCGACCCCGATGCCATCGCCGCCGGCCGCCTGTGGCCCGAGACGCAGGCCACCCCGCCGCGCCTCGTGCTGCACCCGCGCCGCTTTTCCGAGATGGTCGCGGCGCTCAAGGAATATGGCTTGGCAGGAGCCGGGGCCGATGCGGGCAAGCCTTGTGTCGATGGCGTGGTGATGGACATCGGCGTCTCCTCGATGCAGCTGGACCAGCCCCACCGTGGCTTCGCCTTCGGCAGCGATGGCCCGCTGGACATGCGCATGGCGCAGGATGGCCCGAGCGCCGCCGATTTCGTCAATACCGCCGCCGAGGCCGAGATTGCCGACGTGCTGTTCCGCTATGCCGAGGAGCGCCAGTCGCGCCGGGTGGCCCGGGCCATCGTCGCCGCGCGGCCGCTTTCCACCACCGGCGAGCTGGCCCAGGTCGTGCGCCGGGCGCTGGGCCATCATCCGGGCGCGCCGAAAGACCCGGCGACCCGCAGCTTCCAGGCCATCCGAATCCATGTGAATGCCGAGCTGGAGGAACTGGAAGCCGCGCTGGATGCGGCCGAGGCACTGTTGAAGCCCGCCGGGCGGCTGGCTGTGGTGTGTTTTCACAGCCTTGAGGACCGCATCGTCAAGCAGTTCCTGAAGGCGGCCAGCGGCGCCGTGGCGGCCACCTCGCGCCATGTGCCCATGGCCGGCCATGCGCCGCCGGCCGTGTTCACCGCCATCAGCAAACCCATCCGCGCGGGCGATGCCGAGCTTGCCCGCAACCCGCGCGCGCGTTCCGCCACCTTGCGCCACGCCACGCGCACCGAAACCCCCGCGCGGCACAGCCAGAATCCTGCTTGGCAAAGGACTCCTGCATGAACCTCACGCGAGACCGTTTGCACACCATCGGCTGGGGCACGGCCATGGCGATATGCCTGGCGCTGGTCGCGGTGCTGACCACGCGGGTGAACGCGGTGAAGGCGCAGGTTGCCCTCACCGACCGGCAGATCGCGCTGGTTTCCCGCGAAAAGCTCTATCTCGACACGGAATTCGAAACCCGCGCCAACCAGCAGCAGTTGCGGGCGATGAACGATGTCGATTTCGGCTATACCGCCCCCACCGCCGCGCAATATCTGAAGAGCGAGCGCGATCTGGCGGCGCTGGGCAAGCCGGCGGCGGCCGACGCGCCCGCGCCAATCCGCTATGCCGCCGCCGATACCGGGGCCGCCAGCAATGATGCCGCGGCGCAGGCCCCCTCGCTCGCCAGCCGGCTGATCGGCGTTGCCCGCGCCGCCGAGCTACCCAGCGCCCGGCCGCCTGCTCCATTGAAGGTGGCCAGCGCCAGCCTGAATGCCAGCCCGAATGCCAGCCCGAATGCCAGTCTGAATGCCAGTCTGAATGAGCGCCTCTCGCGGCTGGACCGCGGCGCCGGCGGCCCGACCGCACGCGGCGTGGGGGGCGAGGCCGAATGAACTACGCATCCGCCAGCCTGGGGGCATTCGGCCTCGACAGGCCGGCGGATTCCCCGCGCGGTTCAGATTCCCTGCGCGGTTCAGATTCCCTGCGAGGTTCAGATTCCCTGCGCGGTTCTGGCGCGAAGGCGGCGGATCCGGCCCTGTTCAACGCCTATCCGCTCAGCGGCACCCGCCCGAGAACGCCGCGCTTCAACGCGATTGTCGCCACCAGCCGCGTGGAGTTGGTCAGCCAGCGGCGCCTGCTGCTGGGCGTCGCCAAGAACCGCGCCGGCACGGTGCTCATCCTGTTCGCCGCCATCGCGCTGGTTGCGCTGCTGCAGATCGCCCGGCTGGGCCTGTTCGACCGCGACCGCGCCTCGGCGCTGGCTGGCGGAATGGTGCCCACGCGCGCGGATATCGTCGACCGGGGCGGCCTGCCGCTGGCGCGTCAGTTCCCCGCCTATGCGCTGTGGTTCAACCCGCATGCGCTGGGCGATGGCGCGCCGCTGGTGCGCAGCGCCCGCGAAGTGGCGCAGGCGCTGGTGCAGATCTTCCCGGACGAGGATGTGGACCGGTTGACCCAGCGGCTGGCCTCGGGCAAGCCCGGCTATCTGCGCCGCCGCATCCTGCCCGAGGATGCCAACCGCATCCACGCGATGGGCGAGCCGGCGCTGGAATTCCCCCGCGAGGCGGACCGCTTCTATCCGCAAGGCTCCATGGCCGCGCATGTGCTCGGCTATGTCGGCGCCGATGGCCATGGGCACATGGGCATGGAGCAGGTGTTCGACCAGCGGCTGCTCGACCCGGCCGCCCGTGCCACGCCCGCCATGCTCTCCATCGACGCGCGGGTGCAGGGCGCGATGGAAGACGAGCTGAGCCACGGCATGCTGCTCTATGGCGCGCGCGGGGCGGCGGGCATCGTGCTCGATGTCGATACCGGCGAGGTGCTGGCGCTGGCCTCGCTGCCCTCGTTCAACCCCAACATGCTCGACGCCGCCGGCATGAACCACGTGTTCAACAAGGTGACCAACGAGGTCTACGAGCTGGGCTCGGTGATCAAGCCGATCACCATCGCCAGCGCCATCGACAATGGCGTGGTCACCAATCTGGCCAAGCGCTATCCCAGCGACAAGCCGCTGGAGATCGACGGCCACTTCATCCACGACAGCCATAATTTTGGTCCCTCGCTGAATGTGCCAGAGGCGCTGATCCATTCCTCGAACATCGTGACGGCGCAGGTGGCCGATCAACTGGGCGGGCAGCGGCTGGAGGCGACGATGCGGGCGCTGGCCTTCAACGAGCGCCCGTATATCGAGCTGCCCGCCAAGGGCTTTCCGCTGTGGCCCCGCAGCGGCAGCAATGGCCAGTGGTCGCGCATCACCACCATGACCGTCTCCTATGGCCACGGCATCGCGCTGACGCCGCTGCATCTGGCCTGCGCCTATGCCGCGCTGGTGAATGGCGGCGTGTGGCACCCGGCCACCATGCTGCGCCTGGCCCCGGGGCAGGCGGTGCCGGGCCGCCGCGTGTGGCAGGCCTCCACCAGCGCGCGCATGCGCCAGTTGCTGCGCACCATCGTGGTGGATGGCACCGGCCGGTCGGCCAATGCCGCGGGCTTTCGCGTGGGCGGCAAGACCGGCTCGGCGGAAAAGCCGGGCGGCGGCGGCTATCACAAGAATTCGCTGATCACCACCTTCGCGGCGGCCTTCCCGATGGACCATCCCCGCTATGTGGTGGTGGCCATGCTGGACGAGCCACAGGGCAACGCCGCTTCCTCCGGGCAACGCACCGCCGCGTGGAATGCCGCGCCCATCGTCGGCCGGGTGGTCACCCGCATCGGCCCGCTGCTCGGCATTCTGCCCGATGCGACGCGCGACATCGACATTTCGGACATCGCCCCGCTTATCGCCAACGGGCAGGGCGAATGAGGGTGGGCGAGTGAGGGCGGACGAATGAAACTGGGCGAACTGATCGCCGCCGCCGGCCAAACAGCCGATGCCGGCGCCCTGGCCGGGGCTGTCGTCACCGGTTTTGCCATCGATCATCGCAAGGTGGCGCCGGGCACCGTGTTTGGCGCCTTTGCCGGGGCGCGGGTGAATGGCGAGGACTTCATCCCCGCCGCCATCGCCGCCGGCGCGATTGCCGTGGTCGCCCGGCCAGAAGCGCCGGTTTCGGGCGCGCTGCATATCGCCGATGCCGAACCCCGCCGCGCCTTTGCCCAGCTCGCCGCGCGGTTTTTCACGCCGGTGCCGGGGGTGATCGTCGCCGTCACCGGCACCAATGGCAAAACCTCCACCGTGGAAATGGTCCGGCAGATCTGGCGCATGGCGGGCATCCGCGCCGCCTCCATCGGCACGCTGGGTATCACCACGCCGGAAGAGACCACCTATACCGGCCTCACCACGCCCGACGTCGTCACCTTCCTCGCCAACCTCACCGGCCTGGCCCGTGAAGGGGTGAGCCATGTCGCGTTCGAGGCCTCCAGCCACGGCCTGTCGCAATATCGCAACGAGGGTGTGGCGGTGGCAGCCGGCGCCTTTACCAACCTCAGCCGCGATCATCTCGATTATCACCCGGACATGGAACACTACTTCGCCGCCAAGATGCGCCTGTTCGACGAGGTGGTCGCCGATGGCGGCACCGCGGTCGTCTGGGCCGATAACGCCTGGAGCGACCGCGCCGCCGCCCATGCCCGCGCGCGCGGCCTGAAGCTGTTCACGGTTGGCGAGGGGGGCGATTCCATCCGCCTGCTGTCGCGCACCCCAGGGCATCTGGGGCAGGTGCTGGAACTGGCCTGCGATGGCACCACCGCCCGCGTTAACCTGCCGCTGATCGGGGCTTATCAGGCTGCTAACGCGCTGGTAGCGGCCGGGCTGGCGATCGCCACCGGTGTGGCCCCGGCCCAGGTGTTCGATGCGCTCTCCCGCCTGCAACCGGTGCGCGGCCGGCTGGAGCGCGCCGCGCTGACCCGCGCCGGGGCCCCCGCCTATGTCGATTATGCCCACACGCCCGATGCGCTGGCCGCCGCGATGGCCGCGCTGCGTCCACATTTTACGGGCAAGCTGATCGTGGTTTTCGGCGCGGGCGGCGATCGCGATGCCGGCAAGCGCCCGGAAATGGGCCGCATCGCTGCCGAACAGGCCGATATCGCCATCGTCACCGACGACAATCCGCGCGGCGAGGACCCCGCCGTCATCCGCGCCGCCGTGCTGGCGGGCATGGGCGGGGGGCGGGCGATGGTGCGCGAAATGGGCGACCGGCGCGGGGCGATCGCCGGGGCGCTGGCCATGGCCGGGGCGAAAGATATTGTCCTTATCGCCGGCAAGGGCCACGAGCAGGGGCAGATCATCGGCTCGGGCGACAGTGCCCGCATTTTGCCCTTTGACGATGTGAGCGTGACGCGGGAATGCGCGGCAGAATTGAACAATCAAGGCATTGGCGGTCAACCGTCCGCTGGCCAAACGCATGTCGGGGAGAGCTGGGCATGAACACCGCGCGAATTCTGCAATGGCCGCAAGAGGTTACTGACGATCTGCCCCGCGCCTTGTGGAGTGCGGCCGAGATCGCCGAAGCCACCGGCGGCACCTTGCGGGGCGGTGACTTCCGGCTGAGCGGCGTGGCCACGGATTCGCGCGAGGTGCTGGAAGGCCATCTGTTCGTCGCCATGCGCGGCGAGGCAATGGATGGCCACCGCTTTGTCGAGGGCGCCGTGCAGCGCGGCGCGGGGGCGGCCATCGTGGAGCGGCCGATTGACCACCCGCATGTGCTGGTCGAGGATTCCTTTGTCGCGCTGCAGGCCCTGGGGCGGGCGGCGCGGGCACGGGTCAGCCCGGAGGCGGTGATCATCGGCGTCACCGGCTCTGTCGGCAAAACGAGCGTGAAGGAGGCGATCTTCGCCGCGCTGGACCGCGCCAGCCGGGGCAATGCCCACCGCAGCGTGAAGAGCTATAACAACCACGTCGGCGTGCCGCTCAGCCTCGCGCGCATGCCCGCCCGCAGCCGCTATGGCATTTTCGAGATGGGCATGAACCATGCGGGCGAGATCGATGCGCTGACGCGGCAGGTGCGCCCGCATATCGCGGTGATCACCACCATCGCCCCGGCCCACATCGAGATGCTGGGTAGCGAGGAAGCCATTGCCGATGCCAAGGCCGAGATCTTCGCCGGGCTGGAAGGGCGCGCCAATGCGCAAGGCGTGGTGCGGCCCGGGGTGGCGATCATTCCCGCCGACAGCCCGCATTTCCCCCGCCTGAAGGCCGCGGCCGAGGCGTGCGGCGCGCGGATCATCTCGTTTGGCACCGCCCGCCACGCCGATGTGCGCCTGCTCGACACCGTGCCGGCGGCGGGGGGCGGTTCGCTGGTCACCATCGAGATGGGCGCCAAAACGGCCGACATGCGCCGGCTGTGCTATACCGTGGCCGCCGCTGGCGAGCACTGGGTGATCAATTCGCTGGCGGTGATGGCCTGCGTGCGCGCGGCCGGGGCCGACCTTGGCGCGGCGGGCCTGGCGCTGGCCGAAATGGAGGGGCTGGCCGGGCGCGGCGCCCGCACGACCATCGCCACCGCTGACAGCGGTCGCGCGCTGCTGATCGACGAAAGCTATAACGCCAACCCGGCGTCGATGCGCTCCACCCTTGCCATGCTGGGGCAAATTCCCGCGTTTGACGGGATTCCGGTGGCCCGGCGCATTGCCGTGCTGGGCGCGATGAAGGAGCTTGGCGATTTTGCCCCGGCGCTCCATGCGCAGCTCGCCGCGCCGCTGGCCGAGGCCGGCGTGGATGTGGCGTTGCTGGTGGGCGACGAGATGCGCAGCCTGGCGGAAGAATTGGGGAAATCAAACCGATCCGCGCTTGGCAAGGGGCCCCTCTTCGCCCATTGCCACACCGCCGGAGAAGCGGCTGCCTGGCTGGGCACCTTCGGGCTGGCCAATGGCGACGCCATTCTGGTGAAAGGTTCGAATTCGGTGGGGCTGGGCGCGCTGGTCGCCCAGCTTGCCGGCAAAGGGAATGGGTGCTGAGCGCCAATGCTGTATCTTCTTGCCCAATGGCTCCATTTTGCCGGCCTGGCCAACCTCATCCGTTACCAGTCGTTTCGCGCGGGCGCGGCGCTGCTCACGGCGCTGACCATCGGCCTGATCATCGGCCCGCGCTTTATCCTGATGCTGCGCAGCAAGCAGGGCAAGGGCCAGCCAATCCGCGAGGATGGCCCCAAGACGCACCTCGCCAAGCGCGGCACCCCCACCATGGGCGGGCTGATGATCCTGATCTCGCTGGTGGTGTCGATGCTGCTGTGGATGGACCTGAAGGATCCCTTCGTCTGGGCATGTCTGGCCGTCACGGGCGGCTTCGGCATCATCGGCTTCCTCGATGATTACGACAAGGTGACCAAGCGCAGCCACAAGGGCGTTTCGGGCAAGGTGCGGCTGCTGATGGAATTCGCCGTGGCGGGCGTGGCCGCCTACATCATCGTCAGCCACATCAGCACCAACCTCTATGTGCCCTTCCTCAGCAAGCGCTATATTCCGCTGGGCTTCCTGTATTACCCCTTCGCCGCTTTTGTGATGGTGGGCGCGGGCAATGCGGTGAACCTGACCGACGGGCTGGATGGGCTGGCCACCATGCCGGTGATCATCGCCGCCGGGGCCTTCGCGATCATCGCCTATCTCACCGGGCGCGTCGATTATGCCACCTATCTCGGCATTCCGCATGTGCCCCATGCCGGCGAGCTGGCCATCCTGTGCGCGGGGATCATGGGGGCGGGGCTGGGCTTCCTGTGGTTCAACGCGCCCCCTGCGGCCGTGTTCATGGGCGATACCGGCAGCCTGGCGCTGGGCGGCGCGCTGGGGGCAATTGCCGTGGCCGCGCATGCCGAGATCGTGCTGGCGATAGTTGGTGGCCTGTTCGTGCTGGAGGCCGCCTCGGTGATCATCCAGGTGTTCTGGTTCAAGCGCACCGGCCGGCGCATTTTCCGCATGGCGCCCATCCACCACCATTTCGAGCAGAAGGGCTGGGCGGAATCGACCGTGGTGATCCGGTTCTGGATCGTCTCGATCGTGCTGGCACTGCTGGGTCTGTCCACCCTCAAGCTGCGATAATGATCACCTCGCCGTTCTTCGCGGGAAAGCGCTACGCGGTGCTGGGGCTGGCGCGCACGGGGCAGGCGGCGGTGGCGGCGCTGGTGGCCAGCGGGGCGAAAGTCACCGCCTGGGATGCGCGCGAGGAGCCGCGCGGGGCCATTGTCCAGCGCTATGGCGCGGGCGTGGAACTGGCCGACCCCTGCGGCATCGACCTCGGCGGTTTCGCCGGGGTGCTGGTGTCGCCCGGCGTGCCGATCAACCGCCACCCGATTGGCGAGGCGGCACGGGCCGCGGGCGTGCCGCTGATCAGCGATATCGAACTCTTCGCGCAAAGCCGCGGCGCCCTGCCGCCGCACCGGGTGGTGGGCATCACCGGCACCAATGGCAAATCCACCACCACCGTGCTCGTCCACCATCTGTTGAGCTGCGCGGGATTGCCGGTGCGGATGGGCGGCAACATCGGCCTGCCGGTCCTGGGGCAGGCGCCATTGCAGCCCAACGCGCAAGGCCCCGGCGTCTATGTGCTGGAGCTGTCGAGCTATCAGATCGACCTGACGCTGAGCCTGGCCTGCGAGGTGGCGGCGTTGCTCAACATCACTCCCGATCATCTCGACCGCTATGGCGAGTTTGCCGCTTATGCCGCCTCCAAGGCGCGGCTGTTTGCCCTGCAAGCGCCAGAGGCCGTCGCGGTGTTCGGCAAGGGCGACAACGAGACCGCCCTTGTCGCCGCGCGCGAGGCCAGCCGCCGCCCCACCGGCCATGTGCAGGTGGTGGATGGCGCGCGGATCGCCGCCTTTCAGCACGAGTGGCCGTCGCTGCAGGGCCCGCACAATCTGCAGAACGCCGCGGTTGCCATCGCCATTGTCGAGGCGCTGGGGCTGGATGAGGCGCAATGGCGCCCGGGCCTTGCCACCTTCCACGGCCTGCCGCACCGCATGGAGCAGGTGGCGCAGGCCGGCGGCGTCACCTTCATCAATGATTCCAAGGCGACCAACCCCGCCTCCACCGCCCCGGCCCTCGCGGCTTTCCCCCCGGGGCCCGATGGGCATCGCCGCATCCACTGGATCGTCGGCGGCTTGCCCAAGGGCGACGATCTCGACGAATGCGCGCCTTTCTTCGCCAACGTTGCCGCCGCCTACACCATTGGCGACGGCGGCCCGCGCTTCGCCGAGCTTCTCGAACCGTATATGCCCGTCACCCGCAGCGAGATGATGTGCGAGGCAATCCGCCAGGCGATGGACGCGGCCGAAGCCGCCGGGGGCGGAGCGGGCGATGTGGTGCTGCTCTCGCCCGCCTGCGCCAGCTTCGACCAGTTCCGGGACTATGAGGCGCGGGGCGACACCTTCCGCCAGATCGTCGCGGCGATGATCAGTGAGCGCGGGGAGGGGCAGGGCTGATGGCCACCGCCGCCGGCCAAACCGCATCCGGCCCGGTGCAGGGCGCCTCGGGCACCATGCCGCCGCCCTATGTGCCGGGCATGGTCCGCGCCGGGCACGACGATGCCCCGCGCATCCGCCGCACACGCCGGGCGGAACTGGCCATCTGGTGGCGCGAGATCGATCACGTGCTGCTGGCCTGCATCCTCACGCTGATGGCGATTGGCACGCTGGCGGTCATGGCGGCCTCGCCCGCCAGCGCGCGGCGGCTTTCGACCACGTCGGTGAAGCTGGATGACATGCATTTCTTCGTGCTCCATCTGCGCTGGCAGTTTATCGGGCTGGTGGTGATGCTGCTGGCCGCGCAACTCACGCGCGAACAGGCGCGGCGGGCGGGCATTCTGCTGGGCGCGGGCATGGTGGTGGCGCTGATGCTGGTGCCGGTGATCGGCACCAATGTGAATGGCGCCAAGCGCTGGCTGGGTGTGGGCGCACTGTCGCTCCAGCCGTCCGAGTTCATGAAGCCGGCCTTTGCCATTCTGCTGGCGTGGATCATCTCGTGGCGCCAGCGCGACCCGGCCCTGCCGGTCATGGCGCTGAGCATCGCGATTACCGGGCTGGTCGCCGCGCTGCTGATGGCCCAGCCCGATTTCGGTTCCGCCGTGCTGTTCGTTTCCGTGGCCTTTGTGCTGCTGCTGCTGGCCGGCATGCCCGGCCGCTGGGTGGCGGGCGCGGTGGTGATCGCGGTGGTGCTGGTGGGCGCGGCCTATGAGCTCTATCCCAACGCCCGCCACCGCATCGACGCGTTTCTGGGTGGTGGCACCGCCTTCGATCAGGTGGATCTGGCCAAGCACACGCTGCTGGGGGGCGGATGGACCGGCACCGGCCTGTGGCTGGGCACGCATAAGCTCGGCCTGCCGGAGGCCCATACCGACTATATTTTCTCGGTGGTTGGCGAGGAATTCGGCCTGCTGTTTTGCGGCGCCATCGTGCTGCTGTATGTGGCGGTGGTGGCGCGGGTGGTGTGGCGCCTGATCGACGAGGAGGATCTGTTCGCGGTGCTGGCGGCCACGGGGCTGGCGGCGCAATTGGGCGGGCAGGCCTTCATCAACATCCTCGTCAATCTGCAACTGTTCCCGTCGAAGGGCATGACGCTGCCGTTGATCTCCTATGGCGGTTCGTCGACGGTGGCGCTGTGTCTTGGGGTGGGGTTTCTGCTCGCCATCACGCGGCGCAATCCCTATCTGGGCCGCGATCCCTATAGCCGGCCGGCGCCCCGCTTCACCGTGAAGGGCCAGCCCGCGCAGTTGCAGAAGGTTCTGCAGAGAGTGTTGTCGCGATGACCCGCAGCAATCGTGATTTTGGCATTCAGCCTGTCTCCCGCCACTATGTTCTGGCCGCGGGCGGCACCGGCGGCCACCTGATCCCCGCCTTTGCCCTGGCGCAGGAGCTGGAGCGGCGCGGGCACCATGTCGCGCTGATCACCGATGCGCGGGGGGCGGCCATTCCCGGCAAGCCCGAGGGGTTGACCGCGCATGTTTTGCCGGCCGGTCGGCTGGAGGGCATGAACCCGCTGGGCTGGCTGCGGGGTCTTCGCGCCATTCGCGATGGCCGGCGCATGGCGCAGCGCCTGTTCGACAGTTTCCAGCCCTCGGCGGTGGTGGGCTTTGGCGGCTATCCCGCGTTGCCGGCGCTGCTGGCGGCCACTGCCGAGGGAATTCCCAGCATCATCCACGAGCAGAACGCGGTGCTGGGCCGGGTGAACCGCCTGCTGGCGGGGCGGGTGGACATCATCGCCACCGCCGCGCGCGAGGTCGACCGTCTGTCGCCCCGGCATTTCGACAAGGTGGCGTTGGTGGGCAACCCGGTGCGGCCCGAGGTGCTGGCGCTGCGCGACCAGCCATTCCCCGCCTTCACCGCCGATGGCCTGCTGCGCGTGCTGGTAACCGGCGGCAGCCAGGGCGCGCGGGTGCTCTCCGAGGTAGTGCCCGACGGGCTGGCGATGCTGCCACCCGCGCTGCGCAGCCGCCTGCAGGTGACGCAGCAGTGCCGCCCCGAGGACATCGAGGCAGTGCGCCAGCGCTATGCCGGGCACGACATTCCGGCGGAACTGGGCACCTATTTCGAGGACATGGCGGAACGGCTGGCCGACGCGCATCTGTTCATCGGCCGCGCCGGGGCCAGCACCATCGCCGAATTGACCGCCGTGGGGCGCCCGGCCATCCTCGTTCCCCTGCCCATCGCCACCGACGACCATCAGGCCGCCAATACCCGCGAGATGGTGGAGGCCGGTGGCGCCCGCGCGATACGGCAGGAGCGGTTTACCGCCGTGGAACTGGCCAAGCAGATCCAGGCCATGGCGCAGCGCCCCGAGACGCTGGGCAACGCCGCCCATGCCGCATGGAACTGCGGCTATCCCCACGCCGCCGCCGATCTGGCCGATCTGGTGGAAGGCTTTGGCGGCGAGCCGCTGATGGATGTGATCCGCGTTGGCCGCCCCAAGCCCGCCACCGGGCACGAGGCGCTGGCCACCGGCGGCCTTAACGAGGCGATGATGGCACCCGACATGGAGACCTATTGATGAAGGGTGTTGGCACCGATATCGGCACGATCCATTTCGTCGGCATCGGCGGGATTGGCATGTCGGGCATCGCCGAGGTGATGCACAACCTTGGTTATCGGGTGCAGGGCTCGGACATTGCCGAGGGCTACGTGGTTGAGGGCCTGCGGGCGCGCGGCATTACCGTGATGATTGGCCACAAGGCCGAGAACCTGGGCGATGCGGCGGTGGTTGTCACCAGCACGGCGGTAAAGCGCGACAACCCCGAGGTTGCCGCCGCGCTGGAAGCGCGCGTTCCCGTGGTGCGCCGCGCCGAGATGCTGGCCGAGCTGATGCGGCTGAAGAACACCGTGGCGGTGGCCGGCACTCACGGCAAGA
>CAIXXP010000092.1 GCA_903923465.1 uncultured Sphingomonadales bacterium
GGCGCGGCGGGGGGTGGCCGGCGCTTGGCCCGGCGGAGCGCCCGGCGGGTGGCCGGCGGGTGGGCGGCAGGTGGGCGGCGGGTGGACGGCGGGTGGACGGCAGGTGGCCTGCTCCGCCATGTCATCCCGAAGCGAGCTGGACCCTGCCCGTGGGTAGACCGGGATCACGGCGGAGGCCTGCCCCAGACTGTAATGGATGCCAGCCTTGGACTGCGGCGGAGGGCGGCCTTACATCACGGGGCGGACCAGACCCGGACCGCGCCGAAGGCCAGGCCTGGACCACGCCGAAGGCCAGGCCTGGACCACGCCGAAGGGCAACCCTAGACCACGCCGAAAGCCAACATCGCGTCGGCGACTTTCTTGAAGCCGGCGATATTGGCGCCTTTCACGTAATCGACATAGCCGCCACCCTGATCGCCATAGGTCTGGCAGGCGTGGTGGATGGTGGCCATGATGCCCTGCAGATCCTGTTGCAGCACGTCTTCCGTCCAGGCGCGGCGTTCGGAATTCTGGCTCATTTCGAGGCCGGAGACCGCGACGCCGCCGGCATTGGCGGCCTTGCCCGGGGCATAGAGCAGGCGGGCGGATTTGAACACATGGACGCCATCGGCATCGGTGGGCATGTTGGCGCCCTCGGCCACGGCGATGCAGCCATTGGCCACCAGGGTGCGGGCATCCTCGCCGGTCAGCTCGTTCTGGGTGGCGCAGGGCAAGGCGATGTCGCCAGGCACGCCCCATGGCCGCTGCCCGGCATGGAAGCTGGCGCGGGGGAAGGCGGCGCAATAGGCCGCGATACGGCCCCGGCGGGTCTCTTTCAGGTCCTTCACCCAGTCGATCTTTTCCTGATCAAACCCGTCGGGATCGTGAATGAAGCCGCCGGAATCCGACAGGGTCAGCACTTTGGCGCCCAGCGCGACGGCTTTTTGCGCGGCGTGCAGCGCGACATTGCCGGCGCCGGAGATGAGCACGCGTTTGCCCTTGAGGTCCTCGCCCCGGGTGGCGAGCATGTGGCAGAGAAAATAGACCAGCCCGTAGCCCGTCGCCTCGGTGCGGATGAGCGAGCCGCCCCATTCGAGGCCCTTGCCGGTGAGCACGCCGGTGAACTGGTTGGTGATGCGCTTGTACTGGCCGAACAGATAGCCGATCTCGCGCGCGCCCACGCCGATGTCGCCGGCGGGCACATCGATATCGGCGCCGATGTGGCGGTGGAGTTCGGTCATGAAGCTCTGGCAGAAGCGCATGACCTCGCGGTCGCTCTTGCCCTTGGGGTCGAAATTGGCGCCGCCCTTGGCCCCGCCCAGCGGCAGGCCGGTGAGCGCGTTCTTGAAGGTCTGCTCGAAGGCGAGGAACTTCAGCACGCTTTCAGTGACGCTGGGATGGAAGCGCAGGCCGCCCTTGTAGGGGCCGATGGCGTTGTTGTTCTGCACGCGCCAGCCGCGCTGGACATGGATGGCGCCGACGTCATCCTCCCAGCACACGCGGAACGAGACGATGCGGTCCGGCTCGGTGAGGCGGAGCAGGACCTGCTGGTGGTGATAGGCCGGCTGGTCCGCGAGGAAGCCGCAGACGTCCTCGGCCACCTCCCGCACCGCCTGGACGAATTCGGGCTGGTTCGGGTTGCGGCGCAGGACGCCGGCCATGAAGGCGTTGAAATCAGTGTGACCGGGGAAATCAGTGTGATCGGGGAAATCTGTGTGATCGGGGAAATCTGTGTGATCGGGTTGGGCCATCGCGCTCCACTCTCCTTTGGCGCGGTGCGACTCCGCCGGCGCCCTGTGGTTCACGTTAGGGCGGAGAGGCGGCGGCCGCCAATGAAATGGCGCGGGGTTGGGGCGACGGGGGCTGGCGTCTGCCTTCGGGCAGCGCCCTGCCCTGCCCTCTGGCCGCCCCTGAATGGCCGCCCCTGTCTGGTCGCCCCTGAATGGTCGGGTCTGTCTGGTCGCCCCTGAATGGCCGCCCCTGAATGGCCGGGTCTGTCTGGTCGCCCCTTTAGGGTTGCCCGCGTCTGCGCGCCGCTTGTCCAAACGCGAACCGCCCCCTGGCATGGGAACCAGAGGGCGGCGGATGGTTGCGGGCGCCCGGTGGGGCGGCCGGGTCCGGTTCAGCCGAAGCGGTTCCAGAAGTTGGGGGTCATGTCCACGCGCAGGCGATCCAGCCGGCGCGAGGTGATCAGCCAGCGGTCTCCCACCTTGCGGAAGTTTTCGTAATAGTGGCCGTAGCCATGGAGGTGCTCCTCGACGTCGCCATTCTGCCACCACAGCGAATCCTCCATCGAGGAGATCGTTCTGGCCTCCGTGTCGGAGACGAATTCGATCTCGGTGCAGTGGCCGTGGTGGACCGAGGTGATCGGCGAGGGATGGGTGAAGACCTTGGCCAGCTGCGCGGCAATCGCCTGCGGCCCGACCACGCGGCCCTTCTGGCCATCCGCGGTGACCGGCTGGTCGTCTTCGGGCAGGGAATCCTTCCAGGTTTCCGAATAGGCATCCTCGGCGTGCTGCGCGGCGTACATGTCCCACTGCTTGAGATCCATGGAGCGCAGCTTTTTCGCGAATGTGTCGCGGATCGCTTCCATGGCAATCAGCTTTTCCAGATCAGTCATGTCCTGTCTCCCATGTAGGCCCCTTGGGTGTTCCCGGGGCGGTTTTGGTGCATGCGGTGAACGGCGCGGTGGCGCGGATGGCGGGCGCTGGCGCGGGTGCTGGCGGCGGAGGCAGGCCCCACCACCAGCGACCCGGTTCACACCAGCGTGGCCAGCGCCTCGCGGGCGAAGGGCACGGGCTTCTCGCCGGTGCGCAGCTTGTTCACATAGTCGGGATCGCTGATCAGCGAGCGGCCGATGGCGATCATGTCGAACTCGCCGTCGTTGAACCGCTCCATCAGGCGGGCGATATTGTCGTCGGTGGCCTCGGCGCCGACCTTCATGAAGGTATCGTCGGCGCTGGTGCCAAGGCCCACGCTGCCCACGGCCATGACCGGCAGGCCGGTGACCTTCTTGGCCCAGCCGGCCAGATTGAGCGGCGAGCCCTCGTAGGCCGCCTGCCAGAAGCGGCGGATCGAGGTGTGCAGCATGTCGACGCCGGCATCGATGATCGGCGCCAGCATCGCTTCCAGCTCTTGCGGGCTCTCGGTGGTGCGGGCGGCGTAGTTGCTCGACTTGTGCTGCGAGAAGCGGAAGATCAGCGGCATGTCCTCGGGCATTTCGGCGCGGGCGGCCTTGATCACCTCGCGGGCGAAGCTGGCGCGCTGGGTGATGTCGCCGCCCCAGCGGTCGGTGCGCTGGTTGCTGGCGCCCCACAGGAAACCGTCGACCAGATAGCCGTGGGCGCCGTGGATCTCGATGCCGTCAAAGCCCACGCCGACCGCGTTCTTCACCGAACGGCCAAAGCCGGCGATGGCATCGGCGATGTCTTCCTCGGTCATCGGCTTGGTGGGGGCTGATGCCCGCTCGATGAATTCGGGGGAATAGCTGGTGGGCCCGGGGACGCCGATGGTGCCCGAGGGGCGCAAGGAATCCATCGGCACTTTGGGGTTGCCGCCGCCATGCAGCATGCCCTGATGGAACAGCTGTGGCACCACCAGCCCGCCCTCGGCGTGGACCGCGTCCACCACCGCTTTCCAGCCGGCCAGCACCTTTTCGCCATGCATGACCGGCATGCCGGGGTTATCGGCGGACAGCGGATGATCGATCCCTGCCGCCTCGCAGATGACCAGACCCACGCCGCCCTTGGCCCGGGCGGCATAATAGGCCGCGGCATCGGCCTGCGGGGCGTTATTGATGCAAAAGCCGCGCCCCATCGGCGCCATGGCGGTGCGGTTGGGGATGGTCATCCCCCGCAGGGTGATCGGCTGGAACAGTGGGGCGGTGAGTTCGGCGGTCATGCAAGTCTTCCCAGGCTGGTGGCGTCATAGGGGGTGAAGGGCGCGCCGGTGCGGGCCTTTTGCACCCACTCCGGATCGCTGATGAGGGCGCGGCCGACGGCGACCATGTCGAACATGCCATCATCGAACAGGCGGCGCACCTCGTCGAGGTTGTTGATCGCCAGCGTTTCGCCGCGACCCTTGAAGGTGTCTTGCAGCCAGTTGTTGAGGCCGATGCCGCCGACGGTCATCGAGGGCTTGCCGGTGAGCTTGCGGGCCCAGCCGGGCAGGGTCATGTCCGAGCCCTCGAAGGCGGCCATGGTGAAGCGGCGGATGCTGGCATCGAACATGTCGACCCCGGCATCGGCCAGGGCGCCCAGGATGATGCCCAGCTCCTCCGGCGTTTCGGCGAAGCGGGCGTTGTAGTCCTGCTGCTTGTGCTGCGAGAAGCGGAAGAGGATCGGCAGATCCTCGCCGATGGCGGCACGGATGGCCTTGACGATCTCCACGCCGAATTCGGCGCGGGCGCGCACGCTGCCGCCCCAGCGGTCTGTCCGGCGGTTGGTATCGGGCCAGAAGAAGCTGTCGATCAGATAGCCGTGGGCGCCGTGGATGGCGATGCCATCAAAACCCACGTCGATCGCGTTCCTGGCCGAGCGGGCGAAGGCGGCGATGACATCGGCGATGTCTTCCTCGGTCATCGGCGCGGTGGGGGTGGCCATCCGCGCCACATAATCGTCCTCGTAGGAGGTGAGGCCGGGGGTGCCCCACAGGCCGGACGGGCGCTGGCCCAGCACATCGGGCCGGGCCGAGTTCAGCGGATTGCGCAAGGGGCCCTGATGCCACAGCTGGGGGACGATCTTGCCGCCCGCGCCGTGCACCGCATCCACCACGCCGCGCCAGCCGGCCAGCGCCGCCTCGCCATACATGTGGGGCACGCCGGTCCAGTCCACCGCGGCGGGATGATCAACACCCACGCCTTCGGTGACGATGAGGCCGACGCCGCCGGCGGCGCGCTTGCGGTAATATTCCGCGACATCCGCCCCCGGCACCCCACCCGGCGAGAAATCGCGCGTCATCGGCGCCATGGCGAAGCGGTTGGCCACGGTCATGGAGCGCAGGGTGAAAGGTTCGAAAAACGGCGCAACCGTATCAATCGCTGGAGCAAGCCCGCTGGAGGTCACAAACAATCCTTTCCCTATCTTTGATTCGTGAATACTGGTCATGTCGCCCGTCTGTCGAATGAAACTTGTTCAATAAGGTGCAAATGACACTCAACGGCCCGATTTCTCCCGCCAACCAGACCGGCCCCGCCAGCCAGACCGGCGCGCTGCAACTGCACCAGTTGCGCGCGATAGACGCACTCTATCGTGACCGCAGCGTGACGCTGGCGGCGGCGCGGCTTTGCGTGACGCCCTCGGCGGTGAGCCATTCGTTGCGGCGCCTGCGCGAATTGCTCGGCGACGAGCTGTTTCGCCGGGGGCGCGACGGCATGGAGCCGACCGAGCGCGCCCATGCCATCATTCCGGCGATACGCGAGGCGCTGGGCCTGCTGGACAGCGCCTTTGACGCGGATTTCGACCCTGCCGTGGCCGGGCGCGAGTTTCGCGTGGCCGGGCTGCTTTCCATGCGGATGCTGCTGGCGCCGGTGCTGGCCCGCAAGCTGGAGGAGACGCGGCATTCGGCGCTGACCATCGATTTTCGCCAGGTTGGCGACAGTTTCATCGAGGATCTCGAGGCCGGGCACATCGATCTGGCGATAACCGTGCTGGCCCAGCCCCAGCCGTGGATGCGCAGCCAGGTGCTGCACCATGAGGAGATCGCGCTGGTGCTGCGCGCCGGGCACCCGCGCGGCGACGGGCCGCTGAGCCTGGCCGAAGTGGCCAGCCTGACCCATGTGAAGCTGCGCGGCACCGATTTCTTCCGCCGCGCCCCCGGCCAGCGCGGCGGCAGCGCGCTCGACACCATGGAGGTGGTGGAACTGGCCGTGGCGCTGGCGCAGGAGCGGCTGGAGGCGCGGGTGGGGATCGTGGTGCCGGACACGATCTCGGCGCTGGAGGTGGTGCGCCAGACCGACATGATCTGCCTGTGCCCGCGCCGGGTGGCCGAGCGGCATGGCGGCGGCGATATCCGCATTCTCGACCTGCCCTATGCCGCCCAGCCCTCGCCGATGCGGATGATCTGGAACCTGCGGCAGGACCGCGATGCCGGGCTGCGCTGGCTGCGGGATATTATCGCCGAGGCTTGCCGCGAGTTGTAGGCGGGGCGGCGGGCAATGCCGGAAGCGGCCGCTGGCCCCGGCGCCCGGCGGGGGGCGGCAACCGGAATGCTGGGAGCCGAATGCTGGGAGCCGGATGCTGGGAGCCGAATGCTGGGGGCCGAATGCTGGGGGCCGGATGCTGGGGGCCGGATGCTATCCAGCGCATATGGAATAGTCGCGCGGGGCCCGGAGGGGGGCCATTGCGCCGGCCGCGAAAACGCGTCACCATCGTCGTCGGATGATCGGCCCTGGACAACATCGGCACGGGACAACATCGGCCCTGGACACAACATCGGCCTTGGACAACATCGGCACTGGACAACAGGGTGCGGTCGCCCGGGCCCTGAACCGCCATATCGGGCCGCAAGGGAGAGACACGGCGATGACCCAGCCCGATGCAAACGCCTGCCTGCTGAGCCCGCTGGGCGAGCGGGATGTGGAGCGCCACCCGATTGCCCCGCGCCTCGCCACGCTGGCCGGCAAGACCATCGGGCTGCTGGACAACACCAAGAAGAACGCCGACCTGCTGATCAAGACCGCCGGCGACATCCTGATGCGCGAGCACGGCGTGGCCGCGGTGATCTATCGGCGCAAGATCGGCTCCTCGCCCGCCGCCCCCGCCGTCATGCTGGACGAGCTGGTGGCCCGCTGCGACGCGGTGATCAACGCCTATGGCGACTGCGGATCCTGCACCTCATGGTGCATCCACGATGGCGTGACGCTGGAGAAGCGCGGCATCCCCACCGCCACGGTGAACAGCGACGCCTTCGTGGTGCTGGGGCAGATGGAAGCGGTGGCACTGGGCGTGCCGGGGCTGCCGATCGTGACCGTGCCCCACCCGATGGGCGACGTGAAGGCCGATGAGGTGCGCCGGCGGGCCGAAGCGATGATCGCGCAGCTTGTGGCGGTGCTGACCGGGGATGCGGCGGCGCTGGAGTCGGAATATACCGACCGGTTTATCAGCGATAGCGACAGCTTTGCCCGGGCGGGGATGGCTTGTGAGATATGAGGTTGGGGGAAAGGAAGAGGGAAGACTTGGGGGCGGCGCTTAATGTGCCGATTTGCCCGTGCAAATCGGTTGGCACCCCAAGCCCCATTACTGTCGGCGTGGCGTATCATTTGCGGCGGGGCGCCATGCCGCGCAGCGGCTTTAAGGCCTGCGGCGCGGTGAGGTTGGGCGATGCCGCCGCCATTGGCCCTCCCCTCGCGCCGGGAGACGGTAAGGGGTGCAGGGGCTAGCCCCTGCGCAACCTTCCCTTCGAATTTCTCTGCACAACCCAAACTTCGCGAGACCAGCCCATGACCCACAGCACCGAACGCTTCACCACCATCCGCGCGGATCTTGATTTCGAGGCGGCGAATGAGGCGCTTTATCAGGCGGGGATGACCGATGGCCTGCCGGTTATTCCCCCCACGCCGGAGCGGGTGGCGCGGATGCTGGAGGGGGCGCGGCGGGAGCCGGGCCAATCGCTGGGGGTGATGGGGCCGGGCTATGGCAAGGCGACCATCGAGAAGATCGCGGTGAATGCGGTGATGGCGGGGTGTCGGCCGGAGTATATGCCGGTGCTGGTGGCGGCGGTGGAGGCGATGCTGGACTATGAGTTCAACCTGTATGGCATCAACGCCACGACGCATCCGGTGACGCCGATGCTGGTGCTGAACGGGCCGGTGGCGGGGCGGCTGAAGGTGAATTCGGGCTATAATTGCATGGGGCCGGGGTGGCGGGCGAATGCGACCATCGGGCGGGCGATCAGGCTGATATTGGTGAACATCGCCGGGGGCACGCCGGGCAATGGCGACCGCGCGACCCATGGCACGCCGGCGAAGTTCAGCTTTTGCCTCGCCGAAAACGAGCTGGCCTCGCCCTGGGCGCCGCTGCATGTGCGCCGGGGCTTTTCGCCCGGGCAGAGCACGGTGACGGTGCATGCGAGCGAGGCGCCGCACGAGATCAACAACCACACCAGCGAGGATGGCGCGGGCATTGTGCGCACCTTTGCCAATTCCATCTCGCATCTGGGGCACAACAATTCCTATCTGGGGCATGGCGAGGTAGCGATCTGCATCGGGCCGGAGCATGCCGAGACCATGGCGCGGGATGGCATGGGGATCCGCGATATCCAGGAGTATCTGTTCGCCCATGCCGGCAACCGGCGGTCGGCGCTGTTGAGCATCGGGCGGGACAATTTTCCCGGCATGGCGGCGTTTGATGCGGATGCGGCGGACCCGTTTGTGCCGCTGGTATCGGCGCCGGAGGATTATCTGCTGTTTGTTGCCGGGGGGGTGGGCAAGCATTCGATGGCGATGCCGAGCTTTGGCCTGAGCCGGTCTGTGACGCGGGTGATTGACGCGGAGTGAGGGTTTTGGGCGTCCGGGCAGTTCGGCATGATGGCGCATTTTCGCGAGAGTCTTTGTTTAGTGCGGCAGACCCCTCCGGGTTTGCCTTGGCTGTGCCATCCCGCTCCCCCGGAGAGTCTTTGCTGGGTGCGCCCTTGGCATCCGCCAAGGGCTTGCTGTGCCATCCCGCTCCCCCGGCCCAACCACCCATTTATGGTACCCTGTGGGTGGTTGGGGCGGGGGAAGGGGCTGGCAAGGCTCCGGTTCAGCAGCGCTGAACCGCATCACCGCGCGCCA
>CAIXXP010000093.1 GCA_903923465.1 uncultured Sphingomonadales bacterium
GCGCGAAAGGATCAAGCGACAGACCATCGAACATCGGCGCTTGCAACACCGTAAGCTCGCCGCCTAAAACCCAACCCCAGACGAGGCCCGCCCTCCGCTAATTTACGCCGCGATCTGTGCCGAATGTTCTGACGACGGACAATTGACCCTCGTTAGAAGAGGGCTTAATCTACGTTCAAAGAAAATTAACTAAAAACTGGTCAGGAGAATTGCAATGGACGCGAAGACGGGATGGCTTGCGCCAGCGGTGCCGGAGCATCATTTGGATGGTCCTCCGACGACGGTTCAGGATATTTTGCGGGGCGATGCGATACCGCCCGCGGCGACCTTGCGGGAGACGACGGACTATGTTCCGCCGGTGAAGCCCCTGTCGCTGTCGCGGTATGTTTCGCCCGCGTTTCACCAGCTTGAGATCGAGCACATGTGGGGCCGGGTGTGGCAGTTTGCCGCCTGGACCTTCGACATCCCCAACCCGGGTGACAGCACGGTCTACGACATTGCCGGCCGCTCGGCGGTGATCGTGCGCCAGGCGGATGGCTCGCTGAAGGCGTTCGAGAACAGCTGCCCGCATCGCGGCCGCAAGCTGTGCACCGAAGACGCGCACATCAAGCAGATCCGCTGCCCCTATCACGCCTTCACCTGGGGCATCGACGGCACCTGCCGCTGGATCCCGGCCGCCTGGGATTTCCCCCAGCTTGACCGCGAGGACCTGCCGCTGCGCGAGGTGCAGGTGGATGTGTGGAACGGCTTCATCTTCGTCAACTTCGACCCCGATGCCAAGCCGCTGGCCCAGTATCTGGGCAAGATGGTCGACCAGTGGCAGGAATGGGATTTCACCAAGACCCGCTTCCGCGCCGTCACCGCCGGCAAGGCCTGCAACGCCAACTGGAAGGCCGTGCTCGACGCCTTCATCGAGACGCTGCACGTGACCGGCACCCACCCCGAGGCCGCCTATCTCACCTCGGACACCTCCACCCAGTATGACGTGTGGCCCGACGAGCCGCATTTCAGCCGCTTCCACTCGCCGGTCGGCCTGCCCTCGGCCAACCTGCTCAGCGAGCCCGACGAGCAGGAAACGCTGGACATGTTCACCTCGATGTATCTGCCCGAGGCGCATGGCACCCCGGAAGGCGAGTTGCAGGACGGCGAGACCGCCCGTGCCGCCATCGGCCGCCTCAGCCGCGAGGTCTACAAGGACCGCATGGGCGTGGATGCCACCCGCCTGCCCAATTCGGAGGTGATCGACGGCACCGAATACATGGTCTTCCCGAACATGATCGTGTGGCCCTCCTTCTCCAACCCGCTGGTCTATCGCTTCCGCCCAGGCAAGACGCATGACACCAGCTATTGGGAAATCTCGCTGTTCATCCCCTTCGAGGGCGAGCGGCCGCCCAGCGGCGAGGTCTATCACCTGCAGGATGGCGACAAGCTGGCCGATGTGCCCTATTTTGGCGGGCTGGGTGCCATTCTCGATCAGGACGTCGAGAACCTGCAATATATCCAGGAGGGGATGACGGCGAACAGCTCTGGCGTGGTGCACACCGCGCGCTATCAGGAGCAGCGGATCCGCCATTACCACCAAACCCTCGACCGCTATCTCGACGGAACGATCTGACCCGACCATGCGCTTTACTGTTGACGTTCTGCCCTCCGGGGTCAGCTTTGACGCTGATCCCGGAGAAACCTTGATGGGTGCCGCTCAGCGCGCGGGCATCAAATGGCCCACCGTGTGCGGCGGCGCCGGCGAATGCGCCGTCTGCTATATCGAAGTGCTGGGCGGCGATGACGGCACCCAACCGCTGACCAACGCCGAAAAAACCGTCCTCGGCCGGTCCATCCACCGCCCCAAACAGGGCGGAACCCTGCGCCTCGCCTGCCAGTTCCGCGTCAACCACAACCTCAAAGTCCATCGCATCGGCATCAGACCGGCCCAGAATGCCGCGGCGGGCGGGCGGGCGGCAGGTTAGGGCGCGTCCAGGGTCTCCTTGGTGAATTCACGATAATAACAAAGAACCGAAGAGGAGATGGATGATGTTCACGGGCAAGGCAGGGGTCGTGGTTGGCGCCACGGCGGGAATCGGCCGGGCGACCGCGCTGGCGTTCGGGCGGCTCGGTGCCAGCGTCATCGTCTCGGGCCGGCGGGCCAGTGAAGGCCATGCCGTGGTCGAGGAGATCCGACGGGCGGGCGGCACCGCCGAATTCGTGGCCGTGGACGTGGCCGACGAGGCCTCTATCGCGGCGCTGATTGCCGAAAGCGTACGCCTGTTTGGCAGGCTCGATTTCGCCGTGAACAACGCGGCGCGCGAATTGCCGGGCGGCCTGCTGCACGAGCGGACGGCGCAGGAATGCGATGATATTCTGGCCGTTAACGTGCGCGGCGTGTTCCTCGGCATGAAATACCAGCTCATCCAGATGCTGAGCCAGGGCAGCGGCGCGATCGTGAATGTGGCCTCGACATCGGGGCACAAGGCATTTCCCTATGCCGCGCTCTATACCGCGACAAAGCATGCCGTTGTCGGCCTGACCAAGGCGGCGGCGGCGGAGTATGTCAAACAGGGTATCCGCATAAACGCCATTTCGCCCGGCGTCGTCGATACGGAGACCATGCAGCGCTATTGCGCCGGGGCCGGCATCACGGTGGAGGGCGTGGCCGAGACCGCGCCCATCGGCCGCCCCGCCGATCCCGACGAGATCGCCCAGGCCATCACCTGGCTGTGTTCGCCGGCAAGCTCCTATGTGGTGGGGCACAGCCTGCTGGCCGATGGCGGCATGTGCGTCTGACGGCGCCGGCCTTCGCCATTTCGCGCCGCGCGGGGCCATCTTCGGCCTTCCCCTTGTGCCATTATCCGCTTACGCTTTGGCGCATAAGGGGCGGCCCGGCTGCCCATAGGGGAGATGTCCGATCATGCAGTTCGTTTATTCCATGCCGTTCTGGAGCTGCCCGCCGAACCCCGCGTTTCTGACGCAGGAGGCGATTATCGCGCTGAGCGTGGCGGCGGAGGAATCGGGCTTTTCCGGCGTGTCCTTCACCGAGCACCCGATGCCCGACGAGGACTGGCGGCAGACCGGCGGGCACGACGGGCTGGACCCCTTCGTCGGTCTGGCGATCGCTGCGGCGGCGACCAAGAAGCTGCGGCTGCTGACCTATCTCTGCGTCATTCCCTATCGCAACCCGTTCCTGCTGGCCAAGACCGTGGCGACGCTCGATGTGCTGTCGGGCGGGCGGCTGATTTTGGGGGCGGGCGTGGGCTATCAGCAGGCGGAATATGCCGCGCTGGGGGTGGACCATGCCGAACGCAACGCGTTGTTCGACGAATCGCTGGAGGCGATGAAGCTGGCCTGGACCGGCGAGCCGGTCAATTTTGACGGGCGCCATTTCACCGCGCGCAACGTGACCGCGCAGCCGATGCCGGCCCAGCGCCCGCATCCGCCGATCTGGCTGGGCGGCAACAGCAAGATCACCCTGCGGCGCGTGGCCGAGCAGGCGCAGGGCTGGCTGGCGATGCCGGCCACGCCCGCGCAGGCCGTGCGCCGCCATTCGGTGGAAATGGTGGGGCTGGCCGGGCTGGAGGCCAAGCTGAAAGAGCTGCACGCCCATGCCGCCGCCATCGGCCGCACCGAGCCGATCGTCATCCACATGCCCCTGACGCAGCATGGCGACGATCAGGACACCAAGACCGACGTCGACATGGTGCGCGATATGTCCGCCATCGGCGTGAGCTGGTGCAACTGGGGTGGGGCCGCCGCCGACGTGGCCAGCGCGGTCGACGAAATCCGGCGCTTTGGCGACACGGTTATCGCCAAGGTGCGCTGAACGCCGGGCAGGGGCCCGAGAGGCGGCGCCTGGAGAGGAATGGGCAGGATGAAAGTCGCCTGGATCGGCATGGGCCGCATCGGCAAGCATATGGCGCGGCGGGTGATGGGGGCAGGCCATGACCTGACCGGCCACGCGCGCACGCCGGAGAAGCACCGGGATATCGAAGCGGCTGGCGCGCGGATCACCGCCTCGATCCGGGATGCCGTGGCGGGGGCCGGGGTGGTCTGCGTCAATGTGTATGACGAGGCGCAATTGCGCGAGGCCCTGTTCGCGGATGGCGCTCTGGCCGCGATGGCACCGGGCGCCATTCTGGTCATCCATTCCACCATGGGCCCGGCGGTTATCCGCGAACTGGCGCAGGCGCGGGGCGACATCCGGGTGCTGGATGCGCCGTTCAGCGGTATCGATCGCAATGCCGCGGAAGGCACCATAACCCTGATGGTGGGGGGCGATGCCGCCTGTCTGGAGGAGGCGAGGCCGGTATTGGCGGCCTATGCCAATTCCATCACCCATGTCGGGCCGCTGGGCGCGGGGTGTTTGCTGAAACTGGTGAACAATGCGCTGTTTGGCGCGCAACTGCTGCTGGCGCACGACGCGATGCGGATAGTGACGGAGGGCGGGATCGATGCGGAAACGGCGGTGGCGACCATCGGCCGGTCGAGCGGCAACAGCTTTGCCGTACAACTGTTCGGCTCTGGCGCGGGGGCGGATCAGGTGCTGGCGGCCGCGTGGCCCTATATCCAGAAGGATGTGACCATCGCGCGCGACATAGCGGCGCGGATGGGCCTGGACCTTGGGCTACTAGAGGTGGCGACACAGAAGTTTATCGAGCGCGATTGAGCGCTATCGCGGGTGGCGGGCGGCCAGGGCAATGCCGGCCAGATTCTGCTCGCGCTTGATCCAGCGCAGGCGCGCGGGCGGGGCCTTGGCGGCAAGGGCGAGGAACGTGACGGAATGGGCGCGCATGGGGCCGGCGATGGGTTGGCCGCTGCGCAGGGCTTCGTTGGCCTGATGGATGACCGGCAGCGCGTCGCCGATCAGTTCGACGCCCACCTGTTCCATAAGGGCGAGGCCCAGCGAATGGGCCAGCTCCATGGCGCGGATGAGGGCCAGCCATTCGGCATCGGTGTTGGTGCCCTGCCCCATGTCGCCGAACAGATGCACGGCGCCGCGCAGCACGACGGCGGCCTCCATCGGCCCGGGATTGGGGCGGCAGCCGCCATCAAAGAAGATCTTCACCCGGTGATGCGCCATGGGCGCCGGCCTCCGCTTTCCGCACTCCGCCCGGTGACGCCGTGGCAGGCCGGGCACAATAGCAGGCTTCGCCGCGCGCGGAATGGGCGCGTGACGGCGGGGCGAATTGGGGGATAGGCGCGGCCCACCGGGCGTTGTATCATGGCGGACGCATAAAACGGCGGAATGATCGGCGCCAGACTAGGCGTTCGACGAAGGGACTGGGGACGAGATCGCATGAGCGGAACACACAAACGCAAGCTGGCCATCGGGCTGAACATGTCGCCGGTGCAGGCGCCGGAACTGGCGGCGGCTGCCATCCGTGCGGAAGAGCTGGGCTTTGGCGCGCTGTTCATTGGCGAGCATATTGCCGTGCCGGTGACGCTGCACACGCCCTATCCCGGCAAGGTCGGCTATAATGCGATGACCTATCAGTATGAGCCTTATGTGGCGCTGGCGCATCTGGCGGCGGTGACCAGCA
>CAIXXP010000094.1 GCA_903923465.1 uncultured Sphingomonadales bacterium
GCGCGAAAGGATCAAGCGACAGACCATCGAACATCGGCGCTTGCAACACCGTAAGCTCGCCGCCTAAAACCCAACCCCAGACGAGGCCCGCCCTCCGCTAATTTACGCCGCGATCTGTGCCGAATGTTCTGACGACGGACACATCCGACGGCACCAACGCGGTCGTGGCATCCTCGGCCAACAATCGCGTGATCTTTGTCAGCGAGCCCGACGAGGGCATGTATGATGCGATGAACAAGGGGCTGGCGCGGGCAACGGGCGATTATGTCGGGTTCCTCAATGCGGACGATTTCCTCGCCGCTCCAGACGCCCTGCGCCGGGTGGCCGAGGCAGCGGCACGAACCAGGGCCGATTGCGTGATAGGGGATACACGGTTCGTCGATGGCAAGGGGCGCCCGGCGGGACGGATCTATTCCACCTGGGGATTTCGGCCCTGGTGGCTGCGCATCGGCATCATGCCGCCCCACCCATCGTTCTTTGCACGAACCGCGCTGCTGCGTTCGGCGGGTGGCTTTGACCTCAGCTATCGCATCTCGTCGGATTTCGATCTGGTCGCCCGGGTGATGCTGAAACACCGCGCAAGCTGGACCCGCATCGGCGGCGTCATCACTCATTTCCGCGTTGGCGGCGTATCGACGGACGGCATCGCGGCGAAACGCAAGATCGGGCGGGAGACGAGCCGCAGCCTGGCGTCGCTCGGCCAGCCGCTGGCCACGGCCACGGCCACGCTGCGGTATTTTCCCAAGGGCGTGCATCTGCTCGTGGGGATGATTTTGGCACGACGATAGATTCATTCCTTGGCTTGTAGTGTTGGCGGGCTAGAAAGCCTCGCCCCGCCCTCTGGCCGCGCCCGCGCCGCCAATCCCGGAATGGACGTTCATGCCCGACGCCTTTTTTCTCGTGTCAAAGCTGTTCTGGGCGGCCGTCTGTCCGGCGACGCTGCTGTTGCTGACCATGGCGCTCGGCCTGTGGCATCTGGACCGGGGCCGCCTGCGGCAGGGGCGGCGTTTGCTGTGGGCTGCCTTCCTCGCCATGCTGGCCATCACGATCTTCCCGGTCGCCTATCCGCTGCTGAAGCCGCTGGAGCGCCAGTTCCCTGCCCAGCCGCCGGTGGCAGGCCCCGTGGCGGGCATCATCCTGCTGGGCGGCGGCTCCGATCCGCTGCTGTCCTACCGCAGCGGCATTCCCAAGCTCACCGACGCGGGCGACAGGTTCGTGGCCGCCGCCGCGCTGGCCCGCCGGTTTCCCGATGTGCCGGTATTGTTCACCGGCGGCAGTGCCGTCGTGTTCGGCCGCAAGATTCCGGAAGCGGACTCGGCACGCATCATCCTCACGGAACTCGGCGTTGCGCCACAGCGGCTGCACTTTGAGGCAGCTTCACGGACGACAGCGGAAAACGCCGTGCTGCTGCGCCAGACCTGGAGCGGACAGTCGCCGCTACCCTGGCTGCTGGTCACATCCGCATCGCACATGCCGCGGGCAATGGGCAGCTTTTGCCAGGCCGGCTGGCACCATCTCACGGCCTGGCCGGTCGATTATCATGCCACCACCTTCAGCGACGGCATAAACTGGGACCTGGCCCACCACCTGCGCGATCTGGACCTTGGCCTCAAGGAGTGGCTGGGCCAGATCGGCTATTACGTTACGGGGCGCAGCACGGCCTTGCTGCCCCGGGCGTGCTGATCCGCCAGCCGCGCCGATCCGTCAGGGCGTTTCGGCCTTCGCCCGCCTGGTCGCCATCAGCCGGTCATAGGCTTCCTGCTCGCTTTGCAATTGGCGGCGCTGGGTTCGCCGCCGCGAGTGATAGCGGTTGTGCGCGATGATGGCGGCAAGCCCCGCCACCAACAGCGCGATCATCAGGTAGGCGATCAACTGGCGCTCCACATCGCGGCTCCAATTTGGCCAGGAGCAAGAACGCGGAAGCGTTCGAACGCGAAGCTGGGACGAGGGCCTTTTACACGAGTTCGGGCCCGGTGGAGACAGAAAACCGGCGTTGCGCCGCCGGTGGCGTCCGGCGCCGCCGCCTATCCGGCGATATCAGCCCTTTGCGCCGAGGTCGCCCTTGCCCACGGTTGCGCTGGCCATCTCCAGCATGCGATCCAGGCTGCGCTTGGCATCCAGCCGCAGGCCTTCCTCGATCTCGATGCGCGGACTGAGGTCGCGCAGGCTGACATAGAGCTTCTCCAGCGTGTTCAGCGCCATGTAGGGGCAGATGTTGCAGTTGCAGTTGCCGTCGGCCCCCGGCGCGCCGATGAACAGCTTGTCGGGCATGGCCAGTTGCATCTGGTGGATGATGTGCGGTTCGGTTGCCACGATCAGCGTGCTGCCCGGCATCGCCTTGGCAAAGTTCAGGATGCCGCTGGTTGAACCCACATAATCGGCGTGGTCGACAATCGCGGGCGGGCATTCCGGGTGGGCGGCAATCGGCGCGCCGGGGTGCTGGGCTTTCAGCTTCAGCAGCTCGGTTTCCGAAAAGGCCTCATGCACGATGCACACCCCCGGCCACAGCAGCATCTCGCGGTCGAACTTGCGCGACAGATAGCCGCCCAGATGCCGGTCCGGCCCGAAGATGATCTTCTGGTCCCGGGGGATCTGCGCCAGGATCGTCTCGGCCGAGGAGGAGGTGACGATGATATCCGACAGCGCCTTCACCTCGGTGGAGCAGTTGATGTAGGTCAGCGCGATGTGATCCGGGTGGGCGGCCCGAAAGGCGCGGAACTTGTCGGGCGGGCAGGAGTCCTCCAGCGAGCAGCCGGCCTCCATGTCGGGCAGGATCACGGTCTTCTGCGGGCTCAGGATCTTGGCTACCTCCGCCATGAATTTCACCCCGCAAAAGGCGATGACGTCGGCATCGGTCTGCGCGGCCTTGCGCGACAGTTCCAGCGAATCGCCGACAAAATCGGCCAGATCCTGCAATTCCGGCTTCTGGTAATAATGCGCGAGGATGACCGCGTTCTTCTCGCGGCGCAGGCGCCCGATCTCGGCGATCAGGTCGGCCTTGTTGGCGGGAATGCCGGTCTGGCTGGCGAGGGGGGTGGCAAGCTGGTTCATCGGTGTTTCCATAGCCCGGTTGGATAAGCAGGTGCTATACCCCATCCCGCTCCCAAGAAAAGGACAGCCTGTGTTCCAGCCGCTGCGGAGGCGTTATCTTGATGTTCTCGCCTCCATCTATCTGTTCAACGAGCACCGCGGCTATTCCAGCCTCGACCGGGTGCTGGCCGCCCTGCGTCAGCGTCACCCCGATGCCACCGACTTCATCGCGCAGGTGGAAAAGCATCGTGCCGACGAGCGGCGCCACTATCGCATGTTTCGCGTGTGGTTCGAGCGGCAGGGGCGCATGCCGCTGGCGGTGGACAAGAGCTGCGCGCATATCGACCGGATGATCCGCCTGATGTTCGGCTGCGATATCGATGGGCTGGATACCGACAGCGTGATCGCCAGCGATGCCCGGTTCGCGCGCCTGTGCCGCATCATCGTGCTGACCGAACAGCGGGGCCTGTGGCAGGTGGGCAAGCTGCTGACCATGCCGGTGGTCGCCTCGGACCGCGCCCTGCTCCGCATATTCCAGCTGATCGAACGCGACGAACCCAGCCACTACCTGCCGTATGAGGGCTGGCTGCGCACGCGTGGCGAGGCCCGTCCGCGCCTTGCCGAGCGGATGGCCGACTGGTGGCTGCACAAGAGCCTGATCCTGTTCAAGCTGCCGCTGCTGTTTTTCAACCCGGCCCTACCGCGCCGCACCGCCTGGCAGGATGCCGGCGAACTCCCCGCCGCGCCAGCCTGAAGTGGCGATCAGGCGAGCTTCCAGCCCCCGTCATCAGCCTGGCGCAGCACGAGGCCGCGCCGTTCGAGGTCCAGCAGATGGGCCTCCACCGAACGGCCGGCGGCTGGCCACAGCATCTCCGCCACGCCCTTGTACATCTGCGGCACCATCACCGCGATTTCGCGCGTGCCGGCCTCGACCAGATTGAGGATCTGGCGCTCGCGCATGCGGCGGTGGCCGATCATGCCGCGCACCAGTTGGCGGGGCTTGTCGATCTGCGGGCCGTGGGCGGGAAAATAGACGCTGTCCTCGCGGGTGTGCAGCAGGTCGAGGCTGGCCATGTAATCGGCCATGTTGCCATCGGGCGGGGCGACTACGGTGGTCGACCAGCCCATCACGTGATCGCCGGTGAACAGCGCTCCGGTCTCCTCCAGCGCATAGCACAGGTGGTTCGAGGTATGGCCGGGCGTGGCCACGGCGGTCAGCGTGAAGCCGGGGCCCTCCAGCCGCTCTCCGTCACCCAGCACGCGCAAGGGGGCATAGGCCGGGTCGAAGGCC
Organism: uncultured Sphingomonadales bacterium; assembly: GCA_903923465.1. Lineage (GTDB taxonomy): Bacteria > Pseudomonadota > Alphaproteobacteria > Sphingomonadales > Sphingomonadaceae > Novosphingobium. Next base: position 4,322 of record CAIXXP010000094.1, read on the forward strand.
GCGTCAGACCGGGGGCCGTCATCGTCCAGCGTCAGCGGGGCGCAACCGATAATCGGGGCGCCGGTGCGCTCGGCCAGCGGGGCGGCGGCGGGGGAATGGTCGCGGTGGGTGTGGGTGCAGCAAATCGCCACCACCGGCGTATCGCCAATCGCCGCGATCAAGGCGCCCAGATGGTCGGCCTCGTCCGGGCCGGGGTCGATTACCGCCACGCCTTCGGCGCCGCCCACCAGATAGGTCTGGGTGCCGGTAAAGGTGAAGGGGGAGGGGTTGCCGGCCAGAACGCGGCGCACCAGCGGCGCGATCACTTCGGCATTGCCCGTGGGCCAAGGCTGGGGAGGAAAGTTCATGCCCGGTATATGGGGGCAAGCGCGGCGGGCGAAAAGGGGAAAAGCGCCGTGCGGCCGCCGCCGTCGCCAGCGCTCCCGGTTTCTGGCGTGATTTCGCCGCGCCGGTGGCGGGCGCCGGGCTCAGGCGCTCAGCGATTGCCCCAGGCGTTCGCGCAGCCGGTCCAGCGCGCCCAACTGGGGAGAGTCGGCCTCGCGCCAGCCGCGATCCAGCCTCAGCAGCCGCGCGTAGAAATGCTCGGTTGCGGTGATGAGCTCGCGGGTGCCGGCATCGATCAGCGCCATGCGCTCGGGGTCTGCGGCGGGGAAATCCGGGGCCAGCCGGCCATAGCGGCGCAGCTGGAATTGCGACAGCTCGCCCATGAAATAGGCCCGGTGATTCAACAGCCACGCCACGGCATGCATCATCCGCGTGGTGGTGCGCAGCGCCTCGCAAGACAGGGCTATTCGCGCGGAATCCTCGTTGGTGCCTGTCGCCTCGATACGACCAGACAGGTCGAACGCCGCGCGCACCTCGTCCGACAGGACAAGTGCCTCGCAATATAGCCCCTCGACAATGCGGGGGTTGATGTTCGCCGTTGGTGTCATGAACAAGGTAATAATCGTAAGCGGCCGTTAACCACAATTGTCTTGTGGGCGCCGCACTGTCCCGGATCGGGACTGTCTCGCGCTGGAACAGCCATTAACCATATTGGGCCCGGAAATTTACCGCTTTCTCGTGGTAAAAACCGGCGCGTGCGAAAAACCGGATCCGGCGGAAAATCGTCAGGCGATGATGTCGGGGATCAGATAATCCTCGATCAGCGATATCTGGTCCTTCAGCCTCAGCTTGCGCTTTTTCAGCCGGGCGATCTGCAACTGGTCGGTGGAGCCGGCGGTCATCAGGGCATCGATGGCGGCATCCAGATCGCGATGCTCGGTGCGCAGAATTTCCAGACGCTTGCGCAATTCATCTTCGTTCACACTGCCCTACTCCGAACGCGGCCCCGAGAAGCGATGCGAGGTTCATCCATACCCGGTTCTGTCGGCCCCCGCCAGCGGGCTATGCATAATCGCTTCGCAAGATAGGCGTAATGTGTTTTTATGACAATCGCGTCGGAATGGTTACCGTTCTGAGTCGGGGAGGGTCGCGCCTTTGCGGGCGTGGACGCTGCCCTGTCTGGCCGGGGCCATGCCGTCGTCTGCCGCTTTCGGGCGGTATTCGAGGAGTAGCATGGCTTTCGCCCGCCCGCCCCAATGGGCGCCGCGAGCGGGGTCGCCAAGCACAGGAGTTGTTGCATGGAATCGTCGCATACGAGCGCCCTCCACACCAAACACGCTACCCTGCAGCGCCAGATAGAGCAGGAGTTGAGCCGACCCCTGCCCGATCTGGTGACGATCCAGCACCTCAAACGCCGCAAATTGCGCATCAAGGACGAACTAACCCACGACTGACCCCGCCGAAACCATTGAAATGACGCGGCGGGCCCATGGGGCCCTGGTGCCCGGCCCGCCGCGCCCTTTCGCGGTTTCCGCCAGCGCGGATACAGCCGGCCCGCGCCACGCCGCCGGAGTGCACCGTGGTTGCGGCCACCGCCAATCGCGCGCCAGAACCGCTGCACCGTTAATATGGCGGGTATGGCGGTTGTGCGCGTTGGCAAGGTGCGTGCTTTGGGCTACCACGCGGGCCGTGATGATGCAGCCCGTTACCCCCGAGTTCATTCCCGGCCGCCGAAAGGCGATTACGCGATGACCGTGCCCCTCAGTGCGGTCGCCTCCGCGCGCCAGATCCTCACCCGCCTGCACGATGTCATGGCCAGCCGCGCCAACGCCCAGGCCAAGCTGAACAACGTGGTCGATGTCATCGGCGAGAGCCTCGATAGCGAGGTGTGCTCGATCTATCTGCTGCGCGAGGGGATGCTGGAACTGTTCGCCACGCGCGGCCTGGCGCAAGAGGCGGTGCACGTCACCCGCATGGCCATTGGCGAGGGGCTGGTGGGCACCATCGCCCAGCATATCGAGATGCTGAACCTGGCCGAGGCCACCGCCCACCCCGACTTTTCCTATCGCCCCGAAACCGGCGAAGACAAGTTCCACTCCTTTGCCGGCGTGCCCATCGTGCGGCGCGAGCGGGCCGTGGGCGTGCTGTGCGTGCAGCATGCCGATCCGCGCCGCTATGAAGAGGTGGAGATCGAGGCGCTGCAAACCGTGGCGATGGTCCTGTCGGAACTGATCGCCAATGCCGAGCTGGTGGACGAGGTGGAGGCGATGAGCCTGTCTGCCGCGCAGACCGGCTCGGAGCAGCTTTCGGGCCTCACGCTGGTCAAGGGGCTGGCCTCGGGCGTTGCCGTCTATCACCAGCCGCGCATCACCATCGAACACGTCATGGCCGAGGATACCGAGGCCGAACGCCAGCGCGTCTACCTCGCCTTCGACAAAATGCGCGAGCAGATCGACCGCATGGCCAGCCAGGCCGAATTCGGCGTCGGCGGAGAGCATGAGGAGGTGCTCGCCACCTATCGCATGTTCGCCTACGACGAGGGCTGGGCCCGCCGCATCAACGAGGCGATCGACAGCGGCCTGACCGCCGAGGCGGCCATCGAGCGCGTGCAGCAACGCACCCGCATGCGCATGCGCCAGATCGACGACCCCTTGCTGGCCGACCGGATGCACGATCTGGAGGATCTGGCCAACCGCCTGCTGCGCATGGTCTCGGGCCAGTTGGGCACGGCGGCGACCATGGGCCTGCGGCAGGACGCCATTCTGGTGGCCCGCAACCTCGGCCCGGCCGAACTGCTGGAATATGACAAGCGCCGCCTGAAGGGGGTTATTCTCGAGGAAGGCTCGCTGACGGCCCATGTGGTGATCGTGGCGCGGGCCATGGGCATTCCGGTGCTCGGCCGCATCCGGGGCCTGCGCGGGCGCGTGCGCGAGGGTGACCCGCTGCTGCTCGATGCCGACCAGGGGCTGGTCTTCATCCGGCCGGCGCAAGGCATGGTGGAGGCTTTCGAGGGCCGTTTTGCCAAGAGCCGCGAGCGCCAGGCCGCCTATGCCGGCCTGCGCGATGTGGTGCCCACCACCGCCGATGGCACCCGCATTACGGTGAATATCAACGCCGGCCTGCGCGACGACATGCCCAACCTCGCGCTCACCGGCGCCGATGGCGTGGGCCTGTTCCGCACCGAGTTCCAGTTTCTCGTTTCCGCCACCCTGCCCAACCGCGAGCGGCAGACACGGCTCTATCGCGATGTGCTGGATGCGGCCGGCGACAAGCCGGTGGTGTTCCGCACGGTGGATATCGGCGGCGACAAGGTGCTGCCCTATCTGCGCCACGACGATGGCGTGAACGAGGAAAATCCGGCCATGGGCTGGCGCGCGCTGCGCGTCGCGCTGGAGCGGGACGGCCTGCTGAAGGTGCAGGCGCGCGCCCTGCTGGAAGCGGCGGCCGGGCGCACGCTGCAGGTCATGTTCCCCATGGTTTCCGAGCCGTGGGAGTTCGATGCGGCCAAGGCGGTGTTCGAAGGTCAGCTGGCCTTCCTGCAGGCGCGCAAGAAGGCCCGGCCAGAGGTCGTGCGCTATGGCGCGATGCTGGAAGTGCCGGCGCTGGCCGAGATGCTGGATGTGCTGCTGCCCCGGCTGTCGTTCCTGTCCATCGGCACGAATGATCTCACCCAGTTCCTGTTTGCCGCCGACCGCGCGAACCCGAAGCTTGCCGAACGCTACGACTGGCTGGGGGTGGGCATCATGCGCTTCCTCAAGCGCATCGTGGATGCGGGCACCGCGCATGGCGTGGAGGTGGCGGTCTGCGGCGAAATGGGCGGCCGCCGGGCGGAGGCGCTGGCGCTGATGGGCATTGGCATTCGCCGCCTTTCGATCACCCCGGCCGCCGTGGGCCCCATCAAGGAACTGGTGCGCCAGGTGCATCTGCCCGATATCGAGGGCGCCATGGCCGGCTGGCTGGCCAATCCACCGGCCAACCTGCGCGCGGCACTGGCGCAATGGGCGGCGGACCGGGAAATCGCAATCGATTGAGCCGATTTTGCGCCGCCGGCGTTCAGGCCCCGGCGCGGCGTCGTTATTGTGCAACACGACCGGGGCATAGCGATTGACATTTTCGCGCATAAAGCGTTGGCTCCCGCGCCGAATCCCCCGGATTTATGGGGCAATTTAAAGAAAGTTTGGACGTTACCATGCTTGTGGAAGATACCGAGATCCAGCCTGGCAACGAGCCGGTGGGCCTGCGCCTCAAGCGCGCCCGCGAGGCGATGGGTTTGTCGCTGACAGACCTTGTCGGGCATACCCGCGTTCAGGAGCGTTTTTTGTCGGCGATCGAGGCGAGCGATTACGCCACCTTGCCCGGCCGGGCCTACGCTTTCGGCTTCGCCCGCAGCTATGCCAGCCATGTCGGGCTGGATCCCGACGGGATCATCCGCGATCTGCGCATCGAACTGGGCGGGCGCGAGCAGGTGGCGATCGACCAGAGCCAGGCGGCCTTTGCCCCGGGCGACCCGGCCCGCGTGCCCAGCGCCAAATTCGCGGCGATCGCGGCGGCCGCGGCCCTGCTGCTGGCTGGCGCCGGCTATGCGCTGTGGCATGCCTATGCGGTGCCTGATACCGCCCTGCCATCGCTGGTGACCGACACGCCCTCGGCCACGCCCACGACTGCGCTCACCGCCGCCCCGGCGCCAACCGCCTCGGCCAGCGCGGCTGCGCCCTCCGGCCCGGTGGTGTTCACCGCGCTGGATTCCGGCCTGTGGGTGAAGTTCTACGACGCCGCCGGCAAGACGCTGATGCAAAAGCAGATGGAAGTGGGCGAGAGCTATACCGTGCCCGCAGATGCCACGGGCCCCATGGTATGGACCGGCCGGCCGGAGGCGCTCGCCGTCTCCATTGGTGGCCACCCCGTCGGCAAGCTGGAGGAAGAGCGCAAGACGGTTCGCGATCTGCCGGTCAGCGCGGCGGCGCTGCTCGCCCGCTCTGGCGCCGCCGGCCCGCAGTCCGCGCCGGCCAGCGGCAGCGCGACGGGGCAGGCGAACCGGGCGGCAATGCCGGTGGAGACGCCCTCGGCCGCGGGCCTGCCTGGCGGGCAGCCGACATCCGCGCCGCATTCGGGTGGCTCGGCCCGGGCGCATTTCGGCCATCACGCGAATGCCAGCGCGCCCGCAACGGGCGGCGGGGCGGTGGACGCCGCAACCCCGGCGAAAGCTTCCACCGTTTCGGAATAGGCCGCGCTCGACAGTGGCGCTGCTGTGCGGCATTCAACACCATCCGGCGCAGTTTTTGGCGGCGGGGCCTGCCGGGTCTCGCCGCTGGGGAAGGCCGCCTGGCCGCATTTTCCACCGCATCGGACCTTTGCCGGGCTGGAAATTGCTCTCGCGTTTTGCGATGCGCGGGTTTTCGTGGGCACGCGGGCGCGGCTTTTTGGTAAGGGAGCTTGGGTAATGATCAGCGTGGACAGCGTACCGGGCGACCGGACCCGCCTTTCGGCAAGAGGCTTGCGCCGTTATGGTTTGGGCCAGTTTGATGTGGGCCGTTCTGGTGTGGGCCGTTCTGGTGTGGGCCGGGCTGGCCTTGGCCTGATGGCATTGGTTATCGCCATGGCCGCACAGCTGGGTGTGGCCAGCGCCGCCCATGCGCAGGACACCGTTCAGGAACTGCGCCTGCGCAAGGTGGAGGCCGAGGTGCGCGCGCTGCAACGGCAGGTATTCCCCGGCGGCGACACGAAGTTCTTCCCGCAAGACAACGCCGTTCCGCCGCCTGCCGCTCCGCCCGTGGGCACGCCAGCCACCACGCCGATGACCGATGTGCTCACGCGCATGGACGCGGTGGAGGCCCAGGTGGCGCACCTCACCGCCCAATATGAGGAGCTGAGCCACCACCTGCGCGAGATCGACGAGCGCCTGTCGGCGGTGGCTCCCATGGCGCCTGTGGCGGCGCCTATGGCCGCCCCGGCTCCAGCTCCGGCACCTGTGCCATTGGCGGCCGCGCCGGCGCCTGTTGCCCCGGCCGAGCCCGCCGTGGCCAGGCCTTCGGCGCAGCGCATTGCGGCCGTCCGCGCCGTGGTCAAGCCCGAGAGCGGCGACCCGGGTGAAGATGACTACATGTATGGCTTCAAGCTGTGGCAGGCCAAATTCTACCCCGAGGCCGAACAGCAGCTGAAGCTCTTCCTCGGCAAATACCCGCGCCACCCGCGCGTGACCTATGCGCGCAACCTGCTGGGCCGCGCCCTGCTCGACGATGGCAAGCCGCGCGATGCGGCGGATGCCTTCCTGCAGAACTATAACGCCGACAAGCGCGGCGCCCGCGCGGCGGACAGCCTGCTGTATCTTGCCGCCGCGATGGTCAGCCTGAAGGATACCACCCGCGCCTGCATCGCCCTGGCCGAGTTCTCGGACAGCTTCAAACCCGAGGCGGCGGGCCGCCTCAAGGCCCCTTACGACGATATCCGCACCTCGGTGGCGTGCAACTGACTGGCACGAGCGGCGACGGCAGGGGGCGACGTTGAGCGGGACGAGCGCCCCTGACGCGGCCACCCCGGAGGGCCGCTTTGCCGCCGACCTTAGCCGCCTGTGGCCAGAGGGCGCCGTTATTGAGGGCGGCGTTATTGGCGGCGGCGTTCCTGAAGGCGGCGGGGGCGAGCCAGCGCCCCGGCTGGCACTGGCGGTCTCCGGCGGGCCGGACAGTCTGGCCTTGTTGCTGTTGGCACACGCCGCCCTGCCCGGGCGGGTGGAGGCAGCAACAGTCGATCACGGATTGCGCCCCGCCAGTGCCGCCGAGGCCGACGGCGTGGCGCGGCTATGCGACAGCCTCGGGGTGCCTCACGCGACGCTGACCGTGTCCGTGCGGGTCGAAGAGGGCAGCCTGCAATCCGCCGCGCGAGAGGCCCGCTATGCCGCCCTGGCCGGTTGGATGGAGCAGCGGGGGCTGGCCGCGCTCGCCACCGCGCACCATGCCGACGATCAGGCCGAGACGCTGCTGATGCGCCTGAACCGGGCGAGCGGTGTGGCGGGGCTGGCTGGCGTGCGAGAGCGTGGGGCGGTGCCGCTGGGCACGTCGGCACGGCGCGTGCTTTTGCTGCGGCCCGTGCTGGGCTGGCGGCGGGCGGAGCTGGCCGGGGTGGTGCACCGCGCCGGCATAACCCCGGTGGACGACCCCTCCAACGCCGACGCGCGCTTCGACCGGGCGCGGCTGCGCGGGCAGATGGGCGGGGCGCCGTGGCTGGACGTCGCCGCCATCGCCCGCAGCGCCGCCCACCTTGCCGATGCCGATGCCGCGCTGGAGTGGGCGGCCGAGCGCGAATGGCGCGAGGCGGTGGAGAAAGACGGGCTGGGGCTGACCTATCGCCCGCGCGCGCCCCGGGCGATCGCCCTGCGCGTGCTGGCCCGGATCGTGGCGACGCTGGATGGCGAGGTGCCACGCGGCAGCGCCGTGGCCCGCCTGTTCGACAGCCTGCTCGCGCGTCAGCCGGCCTCGATTGGCGGTCTGGTGGCGCGGGCCCTGCCGGGGGGGTGGAGTTTCACCAAGGCGCCGAAGCGGCGGGGAAGTTAGGGGCTTTGGCGGGGGCTCGCCCCTGCACCCCTTCCCTGTCGATGTTGCGTACAGGCTAGCCGTTGCCCAAAACCCGCGCACTGCAGGCTGTTCAAGCCGCTTCGCGGAGGGAGCACCACGCGCGCGTCGGAGCTGCCCTTTTGCTGGAAGACGGTATGGGGGGTTGGGGGTATAACACCCCCAAGGCTTGGTCCACCGGACCGGCCGTCAAACTTATCGATCGACCAGCGTATCGCCCAGGCTCACCTGCTTGCCGCGCGTGATGTAGACCCGGTCGCCCAGATGCACATGTTCGAACAGCAGCTTGGCAAAGGCGATGGGCACGCCGATGCAGCCATGGCTGGCAAAGCCATTGCGCACATTCGATCCGTGGATCGTCACCCCGTCGCTGGTGAGGCGCATCATGTAGGGCATCGGCGCGTCATAGATGTTCGAGATGTGGTGCGCGTCTTTCTGGGTGATGGGAAACACGCCGGTGGGGGTGGGATATTGCTGCGTGCCCAGCAGCACGGCGGCGGTGCCGATTTCATAGCCGGCACGGAAGGCCGAAATGACCCGCGCCTCCAGATCCACGGTGATGACCAGCGGGCCTGGTGGCACGCCGGTCTCGTCCCAATGCCACTCGCCATAGCGGATGGGCCCATCGATGGGCAGGATGCGCCGGATGACGAAGCGCCGGTCGGTCGGGCCCCTGTCGGACACGAGGCCGGGCGCAAGCGGGGTGGGGGAGGCGATGCCGGCCAGATAGGCGGGCGGCGCGATCTGGTTGAAGCCGCCGGGGCCGTCTGAACCGCTGGCGTCGGCCGGCAAAACCTTCGAATGGCGCCCGCTCAGGGCCTTGCCGCCAGCCGCGTCCGCGCCAGAGTGTGTCCCGGAGCCTGCCCCGGAGCTTGCCCCGGAGCTTGCCCCGGAGCCGGCCCCTGCCTCTGCTGCATTGTCCGCCGACCCTCTGGCACCTGCCCGCGCTTTCGCCGAACGCGCGTCGCCGTGGCCGGTGCCGCCGTGGCCCGTGTCGCCAGGCGCTGTCGCCGCACTATTGGCGGCATTCGCTCCCGCTCCCGGATGCGCCGCGTCACGCAGCTCGCCGGGCGAGGCCGGCATCATGCCCTGCGGCAGGTGCAGCGTGCCCAGCCGCTCGTCGACCATCAGCAAGCCATAGCCCGCTGCCGCCGCCACCAGCAGCACCGCGCCGACCACACTGGCCTGAGGCAGAGAAAGCGTATTAGCCAAGGCGATAATCCAACACTTACCGAATTCCCGAGAATATGGTTAACGGGGCTTATCTAGACTGATTCACCATGTCGAGTCCGGGGCCTGTCTCTGCCTGTGCCGGAATGGCACGCGGGGGAAATGGGGCGGTGTGCATGCGGCCCCGGCGGCGCCCCCCGCCAGAGCCGCCGCTAGCCGTGCGCGCCGAATTCGTTGGCGATGGCGGTACCGATCCTGAGGGAAAGCGCATAGGCGCGCTCCAGCGGCACGATAAAGTCGCGCTGGATCGCGCCGTAGCCGCTGGCGCCCTCGTCAGGATAATCCGCCGGTTCCTCCACGGTGAAGTCGGAGAGGCTGGGGAAGCTGGTGGGGAAGGCGCGGCGCAATTGGGCCAGCGCCTCGTCGATGCGCAGGGTGAACACCATTTCCAGCACATCCTCGCGCGCGATATCGTTGGCGCGGCTGAAGGCCGGCACCATCACCGCCTTCAGGAACATGTGCTGGAACAGCGCGACGCGCAGCGCGTGCAGCACGCCCAGCATCCGCCTGGTCAGCTCCCGGTCGGGCAGGGGGGCTTCGTCGGGCAGCAGATCGAGCAGGCGGTGCAGCTTCATCGCATCCACGCGCAGGCGGGTGGCGAGGCGGCGATAGACCCCGGCGCGATCATCGCCGGTCAGGTGCTCGGCCAGCGCGAGGCAGCCGGGCGCAATGGCCTCCTCGTGGCCGCGATAGGGGCGGCTGGCCCAATAGGCGCTGTTGAACAGCTCGCCATAGGCGGTCACGGTCTTGATCGAGGCCAGCGCGTCGGCGGCGCGCACCAGCCGCACCATCTGGCGCCCGCGCTCGCTGCTGCGAAACAGCTCGGCCAGTTCCTCGACATTGCCATCGGCGGCGGTGCCAAAGCCGGCGATGATGTTCACCGGATAGCCCAGTTGCTGCAGGATGGCATTGTGGGGAATGGCGCGGATCTGGCGCAGGCTCATGGTGCGGTCGGCGGCAAGGTCGCTCTGGCGGCGGCTTTTGCGGCTGCCGGTGTCGTTCAGCAGCCCCAGGCCAAAGGCGGTGAGCGCCCGGCTGTAGGTGCCGCTGGCCAGATGGTCCTGCTGCACCCGGCGAATGGCGCGATAGAAATCGAGGCTGAGGTCGGTGCGGCGATAGAACGGATCGGTCGGCGCATAGGGGTCGGTTTCGGCCAGCGGCGTCTCGGTAAAACGGGTGAGGGTGGCCAGCGCCAGTTCCGGCGTGCCGAAGAACAGATAGCCATCGCCGCCCTGAAAGCTCACCTCCGGCTCCAGCCGCAGCCCGGCGCGGACGAAGCGCCGCCGCGCCCAAGGGCTCAGCGGCCAGGCCAGCCGATCGGCAAAGGAGGAGGGGTGAGCCCCCCGCCCCATGCTCTCGCCATGGGTGTTGAAGATGAGGGCGGCCAGATCGCCGAGATCATTGGCCACCATGGCTTCCGCCAATCGCCCCTGCAGGCGCTCGATGGCAAGGGCCGCGGAGATCTGCCCGACGAAGCGCCCGGCATCGGAAAAGCCGGTCTGGATGCACACGCGCCCGCGCGCCTTGGCATAGGCGCGATAGGCGGACTCTTCCAGCACCGCATCCAGCAGGCGCCCGCCGTGTTCCAGCGCGTTTTCGGTTTCGAACAGGGGGGAGACATCCACCTTGTCCTCCACGCCGAACAGCCGCGCGAAATAGAGCGCGGCCAGCACCGTGGTCGGCTGCTCGCATTCGGCCACCAGCATGCGGATCGGGCTGTCGGCATCGATGTGGTGCAGGATCTGCGCGGCGGTGAGGAACAGGCGGATCGCGGTGGAATTCTCGATGGCAAGGCCGGCGAAGTTGGAGCGCAGGGGTTTTGCACTGGCCAGCAACTCGCGCATGCGGACCAGCGCGGCCTGGCTGCCGAGATCGAGCTGGCCCGTGGGATCGAGACGGCCGCGGATGGCGTTTTGCAGCTGCGACGCGTTTACCCGGAAATGCACCCAGCCCATGCCGAGCCCATCGGCGCGCATGGCGGCGGCCACCACCAGCAGGCCTTGGGCGGTGGCGTCATCGGTGCCCTGCGCGCGCTCCTCCAGTTCGGCGATGACCGGGTCCAGGCTGATCAGCTTGTCGGGGTGGTCGGCGGTGAGGATATTGGCGGCGGCGGAGACGGCGGCCGGGGCGGAGAGGTCTGCGGCGAACAGCGCGGCCATCTCGCCTGCCCGCGCCCCGGCCCGGCCCAGCGTCTCCGCGAGCTCCGGCGCCAGGCCGGTCAGGGCATCGGCATAGCTGGCCAGCCGCTGCGCCTTTTCTTCCAGCCGATAGCGGATGCAGCTGTGCCAGCCGATATCGGTGCGCCCATCCATGTCATAGCCCACCCAGGTGGCAAAGCGGAAGGGCATCGGCGCCAGTTCGCGCCAGCGGGCGGGCCAGCGGGCCGCGGCGCTGGCCAGCAGGCGGCTGGTGATGACATCGCGCGCGCCCTGTGCCCGCGCGATAGCGGCCATGGCGGCGGCGTGCTCGCTGTCCAGCGTGATGGTGTCGCGCGATGGCGAGACGCCGAGGAGGGCAGCGGTCTCCGGATTTGCCGTGGTGGCGGCCTGTGCCACCGCATCGGTCTGGGCGGTGGAGAGCAGGAAGGTCGGGTGGGCGGTGAAGACGATATGTGCGGCCGGGCGGCTCCAGCGCGCGGCGAAAGCGGCAAAATCGCCCATGGAGAGGGCCGCTACCCGGGCCTCATTCGCAGTGGGCTCCGTGGGCCCGACAAGGTGCCGCAGCCGCCGGGCGCGGGCGGCGAGGCCCTCGGCCTCCAGTTCGGCCACCAGCGCTTCCACGCCGTCGAGAGTCAGCTCGCCGTCTTCCAGCCGGCGCGACAGTTCGAGGCCGAGCTGGAACACCGGATTGAACAGCGGGGTTTCGGCCGTGCGCTGATGCAACACCTGCAGGCGGTGGGTAAGGGCGGCGATTTCGCTAACTGGCTCGGTCATTGGCTCAAACTCCCTGACGGCTGTGCGCTTTGCCATCACTCTCCCGATGGGGCCGCCCGTTGGGGGCTGGCGAAATGGGGTCAGCCGCCAAGCGCGGCGGCGGTGCGGGCGGCGGCTTCTATGGCGTGAGCATTGGGCGCGCCCCCAGAAACTGTCGGGCCAACCATCCAGCTGCCGCCGACGCAGAGCACCGCCTCCATCGCCAGCCACGCCGGGGCGCTGGCCGCGGTTATGCCGCCGGTGGGGCAAAACCGGGCCATGCCAAAGGGCGCGGCAATCGCCTTCAGCGCCGCCATGCCGCCCGAGGCCTCCGCCGGGAAGAACTTGAAGTGGGTGAGGCCGAGGTCGAGCCCCAGCATGATGTCGCCGGCATTGGCCGTGCCCGGCAGAAAGGGCACGCCGCTGGCGATGGCCGCCGCGCCCAGCGCCGGGGTCAGCCCGGGCGAGACGATGAACTCGGCCCCCGCCTCCAGCGCGGCATCCAGATCACGCGGGTTCAGCACCGTGCCAGCGCCCACCACGGCGCCCGGCACCTGCTTCATTTCGCGGATGACATCGAGCGCGCACGGGGTGCGCAGCGTCACCTCCAGTGCAAACAGGCCACCCTCCACCAGCGCGCGTGCCACGGGCAGGGCATGGGCGACATCCTTGACCACCAGCACCGGGATCACCGGGGCCAGCGTCATGATGGTATCGATGGAGGCGGTCATCGGCGGTGCTCCCTGGCATGGTGTTCGGCGGCGAAGGCGGCGGCGGCGCCCAGCAGGCCCGGCTGCGGGTGGGTGATAAGCCTGACCGGCAAAGCGGCCATCATCGCGGCAAAGCGGCCCTTGGCGCAAAACCGCTCGGCAAAGCCCGAGGCGAGCAGCGTGTCGCGAATGCGCAGGCCCAGGCCGCCAGCGATAACCACGCCGCAGGCCCCCTGCACCAGCGCGATATCGCCTGCCACCGAACCCAGCGACTGGCAGAAGCGCGCGGCGGCGGCGACGGCCAGACTGTCCCCTCCGTTTGCCGGCTCGCTGGTGGCGCGGTGCCACAGGGTCTTGTCATCCTGCGGGGTGATGGCGCGGCCTTCCAGAGCGGCGAGGGTCTCGTAAATATCCACGAGGCCGGGGCCGGATACCACCCGCTCCACCGAAACGCGATTGTGGCGGCGGCGCAGCCGGGCGAGAATGGCATCGTCGATGGCATCCACGGGCGCGAAATCCATGTGGCCGCCTTCGGTGGCCTGCACGTGATAGAAGCCCCCCTGATCGACAGGGCGGCCATTGCGCCAGACATGGGCCACGCCCAGCCCCGTGCCCGGCCCCACGACGCTGAGCGTGCCGGCGGCCGGCAGGGACACATCCGGCCCGGCAAGGTGGATGAAATGTTCCGCGCCGGCATGGGCGACGGCATGCCCCACCGCGCCGAAATCATTGACGATGGTTACAGCCTCCACGCCCAGTTGCGCGGGCAGCTGGCCCGGCTGGATCGCCCAGGGGTTGTTGGTGAAGCGGATGACGCGGCCGGGGTCGGCAGCATCACCCACGGGGGCGGCAATGGCGAGGGAGACGGCGCGGGGCAGGGGGGCACCCCCGTTCTGCGCGGATTGCAAGGCGGCAAAGGCTTCCCAAGCGGTTTGAAAGCTGGCGTGGTTGGCGGTGGCCAGGGTTGCCGGCTCGCCCAGCGTGATGGCGCCATCCGCGCCGAGTGTGGCGATGGCAAAGCGGGCATTGGTGCCGCCTATGTCGATGGTAACGATGCGGGTGCCGGCCATGGCTGTCACAATCCCGCGAGGGCCAGCATGGCCGAGCCGCCATGCTCCGCGCCATCGGCCCCGGCGCGCATCATGGCGAAGAGCTCGCGGCCCATGCCCATTTCGGCGGCAGGTGCGCGCGCGGGGGCGCGATCCGAGAGGTCGGCCAACGCTTCCAGAGATCCCGCGCGGGCGCACAGGCGGATGATATCGCCA
>CAIXXP010000095.1 GCA_903923465.1 uncultured Sphingomonadales bacterium
CGGTGCGGCTGCAGGTGGTGGTGGACAGCGAAGTGCAATGGGCGTGCGCTCTTGCGGTGCGCCTCGCCATAGATCCTCAATCGCAGCAGGCGGTATTTGCCGGCGCCGCCGTGGTGACAGCGTTCCGCCTGGCCTGGCAGGCGATCAGCCTTGACCCGCAGCTGGACCCCATGGCGGTGCTGATGGCGAATTTCCACATGTTCAACATGGATATTTTCGCTGACGGGCAGCCGGATATCCGCCCACAATCCATCTGAAAACAACAAGGGAGAGTCACGATGTCGACAATTTCATCTCAATCCGCCGATCGTCCCGTGGTGATCGAAGCCTGCATTTCCAGCGTCGTTGCCAATACCGGCGGGCGGCAGCCGACCACGCAGGAGATCGTCGACGAAGCCAAGGCCTGCATCGCGGCAGGGGCAGGCATCATTCATTGCCACCATGATTTTTCGCTCGATCGGGCCGATGCCATCGCGCAATGCATCGCCATTAACCGGGGCATTCTCGATGCCTATCCCGATACGCTGATCTATCCGGGCTTCATGTCCGGCAAGACGCTGGCAGAGCAAATGGAGCATCTGGAGCCGATGCATGAGGCCGGCGTGCTCACCATGTTCGCGTTTGATCCCGGCCTGTCGCTGCATGGCCGCCTGGATGCCGATGGCTTGATGACCAAATCCACCCGCAATGGCGCGACCTATGAGGAATCCACGGAACTGGTCCACCGGGGCCACCGCTACAATGCGCCGAGTTCGCTGGGCATCTTCGAACTGGGCGCGCTGCGCTGGGTCCGCGACTTCGGTGCCGCCGGAAAATTCGTTCCCGGCACGCAGGTGAAGTTTTACTTCCCCGGCAACAACAGCTTCGGGCTGAAACGCGCGGCGCCCTCCACCTATGGCCTGCCGCCCTCGACGCAGGCCGTGGACATCTATGTGTCGCTGATGGAAGGCTCGGGGCTGCCGTGGGTCGCCTCCATTCTGGGTGGCCGCATTCTGGAGACAGACCTGCCGCGCCATGTGCTGGAGAAGGGCGGCAACCTTCGCGTCGGCATCGAAGACCCGCTGGAGCCGATGGAAATGACCAATGTGGAGTTGATCCAGACCGTCGTCGACCTCGCCAATAAGGTCGGCCGCCCCATCGCCCGCAGCACCGAGGCCCGCGCCGCGCTCTGCGCCCCGGCCTTGAGTTTGGTCGCCTGACGGATCCCGGAACGGTGCGGACGGCGATGGTCGCCTGCACCCGCCGTGGCGCATGCTTGAGGAGTTCCGCATGAAAACGGCCGAATGCCCGGTGCTCATCGAAGCGGCCATCGCCCCGTTTCGCGCCGACGCACCGGTGTTGGCGGAGAGCGGGCTGATCCAGGAGGCGAATGCCTGCCTGGCGGCCGGCGCCGCCATCATCCACTACCATCACGATACGCGGCTGGAACGGGACGAGGCGATCACGTCCCTCATCGCGGTTGGTAAGGCGGTGCTCGGCGCCCATCCCCACGCGATGCTTTACCCCGGAATTCTCGCCGGCAGAAACGGGGCCGAGCATGCCGCTCATCTCATCCCGATGGCGGAGGCCGGCGTGCTGGGCTTTGCGCCTGTGGATCCCGGTGCCGCGGTGCCCTATGATCTGGACGATGACGGCATGCCAACTGGCCATGGCTACGTGTGGAATTCGTTTTCCACGGCCCGCAAGGTCGCGGCAGCCATGCTGGAGCGGGGCGTCCCTTTGACCATCGGCGTCTATGAGCCGGTTCAGTTGCGCTGGGCGCTCGCCTGCGAGGCGGCGGGCCGTCTTCCTGCGGGATCGGCCGTAAAGCTCTATTTCGGCGGGCGGGCCAGCCTGTTCAACATCGGCAAGCCGGGCTTGAATTTCGGACTGCCACCCACCGAGAAAGCCCTCGACCTCTACCTGGACATGATGGCTGGCTCCAGCCTGCCCCGGATTGTCGGGCTGATGGGCGACGCCCTGCTCGAATCCCCCCTTGCGCGCTATGCGCTGGAACGCGGCGGCCACCTGCGCGTCGGGATTGAGGATCTTGGCGCGGTTGACGGGGTGACGAACCGGGAGACCGTCGAGGCGGCCATGGCTCTGGTGGCCAAGGTGGGGCGCCCCGTCGCCGCAACACGCGACATGGTGGACGAAGCCTGCGGAGTGCTGTCAGACTAAAATTGCCGGTGGGGCGGGTGCGGGCAAATGGCGAAAATCGCCACACCCGCCAACCGGTTCGCCGCTTCTACCCGTCGCCCGGGGCGGCCATCCATCCGGATACCCACGTTAATTTAGAATACGACCGGGGCTTCGCGGCATGTTGGCACCGCGAAGCCCCGGCCGGCTTTCCGTTCGCCGGCGAAGGCTTACGAATCCTTGAGCGAAGGCATGATCGGCGGCGGCTTGCGCCAATCGTCGGCGCCGTCCTCGACCGTCGCTGCCGGATAGCCCTTGAAGGGGCCCTCGGTATGCACTTCGGCCCAGTGCGAGTGGTTGGCCTGGTGGAGCGTGAAACAGGCCTGCAGGGCATTGTAGAAGCCCATATTGTCAACCGTCTGGTTGACCGACTCCTTGATCATCAGCGCGGCCACGGTCGGCCGCTGGGCGATCCGGCGGGCGAAGGTCAAAGTCTTTTCGGCAAGATCGGCGGCCGGATAGACCTTGGAGACCATGCCGAGGCGATAGGCTTCGTCCGCGTCGATGGAATCGGTGGTGAGCAGCAGCTCCTTGGCCTTGCGCGGGCCGAATTCCCACGGATGGCCGAAGTATTCCATGCCGCACATGCCCAGGCGCGCGCCGACCGGATCGGAAAAGGTCGTGCCTTCGGCGGCGACAATGAGGTCGCAGGCCCACATCAGCATCAAGCCCGCGGCGATCACCTTGCCGTGAACCTGTGCAATGGTGATCTTGCGCAGGTTACGCCAGCGCAGCGTGTTCTGGAAGTAGTAGTGCCACTCCTGCAGCGCGCGTTGCTCGCCGCCCTCGCGGGTGCCGCCGTTGATTTTGAAGGTCTCATGCTGGTTTGGCCCGGGGAGGCGCTCTTCCAGCGACTCCGGCGAGCCGAGATCATGGCCTGCCGAGAACATCGGGCCGTTGCCGGCAAGGATTATGACGCGAACCTGGTCATCCTTTTCGGCTGCCAGGAAGGCGTGATCGAGCTCGACCAGCAGCCCCCGGTTCTGCGCGTTGCGGGCAGAGACGCGGTTCAGCGAGATGCGGACTATCGCCCCATCATCGAATTGCTCGGTCGTTAAATACTTGTAGTCCATTGCCAGTTCTCCCGTGAACGTGTCCGAGCAGCGCCCATTGCGCCGCCGCCCGGTGTTTTGCATCCTGTAAGCCCTGTGGGCCTGCGGCCCCTGTCTTGGGATTGCCGTATCTTAAGACGCCGTGAATGAAGGGCAAGCTCTTGCGGTTCACGCCTGCTCGGCGGCGGCTTCGGCGATCATCGTCGGGAGATCGAGCACGCCCGTGGCAAGGCCGCCGGCGAGCCCCGCGTCCACCGGCAGGCAAACCCCGCTGATGAAGTTGGCCGCATCGCTGTTCAGTAGAATGAGCGGGAGCGCCTGTTCCCGCGCCGATGAAAACCGGCCGCGCGCCTTGGCGAAGGCTGCCAGCACCGCATCTCCGGCCACTTTCTTGAAGTCGTTCAACATCGGCGTGTCGATCGGGCTGGGCATGGTGCAGTTGATGCGGATATCCCGCTTGATCAGTTCGGGCGCCAGCTTCTGCGTCCAGGTGTTCAGCGCTTCCTTGGCCAGCGCGTAGGGATCGCCCGCCACCTCGGCATTGGCGGTGTACCATTTGCGGCCTTCCGCAAAATCGGTGTGGGCCATGAATTCGGCCAGCAGCGGCTGGCGCGACAACCACGCCATGCCGGCCAGCGACGACACCGTGGCGATGGCCCCGCCGGCGCGGATATGCGGCAGCCAGCATTCCGTCCAGTAGCGGATGCCCATGAAGTTCACCGTGACCACATCTTCGGCCGGGAAGGTCTGCGGCAGGCCGGAGACGTTGAACACCGCGTCGATCTCGCCGCCGATCGACCGCACGCCGGCCTCGATCGAGGCGGGATCGAGCAGATCGACATGAGTAAAGGATGCGAGGTTAACCGGCGAAGGCTTGATGTCGGCGCCGTGAACCTCGGCGCCCATTTCCACCAGTTGGCGGGCGCAAGCCTCGCCAGTGCCGGAAAAACAGCCCATAATCACCACACGCTTGCCGGCATAGCCGAGGATATCGCTGCTCATCGATGTTCCTTCCCAAAATCTCGCGAAAGTCCGCGCCCCAAAACTTCGTTTGGCTGGCGTTTTCATGCAGGCGGAATGGGGTTGTGGCAAGTGGCACGATCGATCACCGTGCCACCGCAGCGGTGCCGCGCAAAAACACGTCTGGCGAGGGCGGGCATTTGCGGGCGGATTGCATTGATAGTACCCAGCCTAAATCAAGGCGCATGCGCATAATTGAGGATCCAGAAATGAAAAAATTCGAGGGGAAAGTCGCCATCGTCACCGGGGCCGGGCGAGATCTCGGCCGGGCTGTCGCCAAGGCCTTCGCCGCCGAGGGCGCCAGGGTTGCGGTTGTCGGGCGCACACAGGCGGCAATCGACAGCGTGGTTGCCGAGATCACGGCGGCGGGAGGAACCGCCATCGCGGTCGCATGCGACGTGGGTAGCAAGGCGCAGATCTACGCGGCGGTGGAAAGGATCGTGCAGGAGTTGGGGCCGATCGACATTCTGGTGAACAACGCCCACGATACCAGCGATTCCCAGCACTCGTTCATGCGCACGCCAGACGACGTGCTGGAGCGACTGATGGCGACGGGATTCCACGCGACGGTTCACTTCATGCGCGCCTGCTTCCCGCACCTGAAGGCCAACAAGGGCAAGGTCATCAACTTCGGCTCCGGCGCCGGCGTCGGCGGTTTCTCCCCCTATTTCGCCTATGCTTCGGCCAAGGAGGCCATTCGCGCCGCCTCTCGCGTGGCGGCGCGCGAATGGGCGAAATACAAGATCAACGTCAACGTCGTTTGCCCGATCTCGGCCACCGAGGCGCTGGCCGCCGCCGAGAAAGACCCTGACGTGGCCGCCTTCACCGCCGCCATCCCGCTCGGCTATGCCGGATCGCCAGACGAGGACATCGCGCCGGTTGTGCTGTTCCTTGCCTCGGAAGAGTCGCGCTACATGACCGGGCATACCTTCATGGTGGATGGCGGCAGCATGATCGACGCCGGGCGCTGAATTCCGGGGGCGACGCGCTGCGGGGCAGGGGCGCCCGGCCAAAACCGGGGGCCCCTGCGCGCCCATCGCCCAAATCCGGCGTTGCTTAGCGGCGTTCGATCCTGGTGCGCGGCACGGCCAGTTCCTCGCCGTCGATGGTGCGATAGAGCATCGCCCCGCGCCGCCGGCCCGTGGCAATCGCCGGCCCGGCAAGGCCTTCAATCGAGGGTGCCAACCGGATCGTGACCGCTTCCCCCGGCTTCAACGCCGCCCCGCGATCGTCAATCCGGCCCAGATCGGCATGGGGCGGCGGCAGCGGCTCCAGCCAGTGGGTATAGGACGAAATCGACCAGGTGGCGCAATCCACCGCAGGGCGCTCGATGACCAGCACCTCGTCTTCGGCCAGATCATAATAGCCCGGATAATAGAGGGTGCCGGAATCGCCCTTGTAGGCCGCGGCCAGTTCGGCGGGCGGGGTGGTGAAGGCATTGGGCGTCTCGGCCATGCGTTTGCTCCATTGCGCGAACTGGCGGGCCATGCCCCCCACACGCGCCACCGCCATGGCCAGGTCCTTGTTGGCCGCCGGCAGCGGCAAGGGCGTGCCGTCGCCGAAGGTGAGCTGCAGGTCCGCAGCGCGGCGCCCGGGCGGGCGGAGAAACTCGCGCAGCATCAGCAGCCGCGTGTTGCCGGTCGTTTTCAGCTGGCCCTGCGCGCCGATATCCAGCGTGAAATCGCCGCTGCGGAACACCACGTAATCTTCCAGCAGCAGCACACCCTCGGGCGTGACCGCATAGGTGCCGACGCCCAGCCGTTCGACGTCGTTGAGGCTGCCCGTCAGGCGATAGGTCCTGGCCGGATCCAGCGGGGCTTGCCACATCCGGTAATCGAGGAAAGGGCCGCCCAGCCGTGGCCAGGCCCGCTTCAGCCCCGTGGCCATGTCCTCATAAGGCAGAAAGCCGTCGTGCAGGGCGGATATCAGCAGGCGGGTGATATAGGGGCCGGCCTCGTCGGCGGCGGTCGCGTCCGGCGCCCCGGCGCGCAGTTCGGCCTCGATCGCGGCAAGGCCGCCGGCGAATGTGTCCCAGTTCAGCGTCATGCGACGGCCCTCGCCATGCCTTCCGCCTCGCGGGGGATATCGAACCGGCGCATGTAATCGCTGAAGCGCTCGGCCACTTCGTCGCCATCCAGACCATAGTCCGCCAGCGCATAGGGATTGCCGCCACGCTTGCCCTTGGGGTTTTCGCGGCGCCACTGCGTCACCGATTCGCGCATGGCGTCGGGCGTGTCGATGCCCAGCCCGGCATGGGCCCGCTCCATCTCGGCCATGGGGTCATCGACGAGGCGATAGTAGTCAACATGCACAACCGTGCCGGCATCAGGTCCGCCGGTGAAGCGCATGATACCCTCGATGTGGCGGGCAATGAATTCATACATCTGCGCGCCCACCACCTTGGGGTCGCTGCCGCCTTCCATGCGCGGATCACGCAGGGCCTGGGTCAGCTTGCAGATCGAGGCCAGCACCTGCACCGGGTCGCGGTGGGTCATCACAAAGCGGGCGTCGGGGTAGACTTCCATCACGTTCTCCATCGCGATGACGTGATTGGGGTATTTCAGGGCCCACCGTTTGGGCTCACTTTTCCACTGCAACAGCTGAAGCTGGCGCTTGTGGACGCGATAGGTGGCTGTCTTGTCGATCGCCTCGATCAGGTGATCAAAATAGCTCGGGACGTGCATGATGTTCTGAAATCCCGCGGCGGCGAAGGTCTGCGAGAGGAACATGTGGCATTCCTCGGAACCGGTCGGGTCGGTGAGGTGCATGGCCTCGAACCCTTCGACCAGCTCGTGCAACGCGCGGTTGCGCTCGATCTGGGCGGCGATGCGGTCGCCCACCGAATCCGGATCGGCGCCGGGCGGCGGCGAGGGCTCGTTCGCCTCCCACGTCCGGATCAGCCGAAAGCGCGTATCGCGGTCGAACAGGTACTGGAAATAGGTCGTGCCGGAGCGGGGCAGGCCGGTCAGGAATACCGGCTGGTCAATCCGCTCGGCGAGGATCTCGGGGTGCTGTTCCACCCATTTGAGCCCGCTGATGCGGTGGGTCAAAAGGCCGGTGATCATGTCGCGGGCAATGGCGTGGCCCGTTTCATTGAGGCGCGCCTCGCGATTGATCGCATCCACCAGCGCCGCCAGATTGCCGCCAAACGCGGCCCGCTCCGAATCGGCAAAGCCGGCGAGCTGTTCCGCTTCCGCCAGAAGCGGTGCCATATCCAGATGTGTCGTGCCTGCCATGCGCAATTGGTCCCAATTCCCAAAGATGGGGCTGCGTGGAGCGCCCCGATTGAGCGGCAGACTGCGGCGGCTCGCGATTCAGCGCAACCGGATTTTGCGTCGCATATGCGAAATCGGCGCTGTCGGCGCTGTCCCGGCAAATCGGTGCGACTGTCTGGCATCAGGCTGGGGCCTTGGGCAGATTGCCCGGGCCCGCAAACAAAGGCGGCTATACAGCCGGCCCCAAATGCGCAATCTGTCCCCAAACAGCGCGGTCATGCCGTCAGGAGAGAGAAGATGTCGAAGCCCACTCAGGAAGCAATCGCCCACTTCGCCCGCATCCAGTATGAATACTGGAACGAGGGTAAATGGCAGGAACTGAAGGATGCTTTCGCTGCCGTTGCCCCGAATGGCTTTACCATCCAGTATCACGGCCAGCAGCCCACCGAGGGCCGCCGGGCGTTGGAGACGATGATCAAGCGGCTGGCCGGCAAGGTCCACACCGTCGTGCATAATGTGCTGGTCAACGAGGGTGAGGCCGTGACGGTCGTCAGCAATGAGGTGGTTGGCACCGATGTCGTCAGCGTGACGGTCGAGCGTTATCTTTTCGCCGATGGCCGCCTGGAGGTCAGCTACTTTCACGACGCGGCAGAAGGCGAGCGCATGGTGCAGGCCGTGAGCCAGCTGGCCTAGGCAGTCTTGCGGTGACCCTCCTGCGAGCGGCCAAGTAGCGCAGCCATGCCGGGGGCATGGCGCGCCACCTGACCAGAATGCCGTTATCCGGCCAGGCAGAGACCTTTCGCGATCAGCCCGCCCCCGGCCGGCTCCCTTCTCACACGCCGCTGATGGAAACGGGGATCCCGCTCATCCGCACCATGGCGTTGATCGGCTCGACGTCGCGATCATCCGCGATCAACAGATTGGTCGAGCTGCCCACTTGCCGGGCGTCAGCGTCGAAATTCACATCGCCCCAGCCGTGGCTGACGGCAACGGTGCCCCGGCGCAGAGTCGCGTCGGCCTCGGCAATCGCGATGATCTGGCCATGGTCAGAGGCGATCGCCACCTTGTCGCCAGTGGCCAGCCCCAGCGACGAAAGGTCCTCCGGATTGAGATAGGCCGGGTTGAACGGCGTGCGGGCGCGAACGCCGGCAAGATCGATGCCGACCGTGTTTTGCACAAACCGCTCGCGGCGCGCGACGAGGCGATAGGCTGGGCTATCCTCGTTGGTGGCGGGTTCGTTGGCCACGATGGCGAGTTCCTCCGCGATGTCGGCGGGCATGACGACGAACCGGGCCGGCACCTCCTGCGCGCATGGCTGAACCTTCGGCATATCCGCGGGATCAATGGCGACGCCCGACGGGTAGCGCTTCACCTCTTCCAGCGGCATCATCGACCCTTCCAGGCCCATCGCGATCAGGCTCTCGTTGCTCGGCGGCTGGTCCATGTCCAACGGCTTGCCACCATAGTTGAGGGGCAGGCCCAGGCGCTTGGCGATGGACCAGAAGACGTACCAGTCATCCACAAGTTCGGAATCCGCCGGGGGGGCGATGATGGCCTTCGTGTATTGCGCCCAGCCATCCGCGAAATAGCTCATGCCCTCGAAGGTGGTGGGCACATCGGCCCGCTCGTAGGGCAACAGCGGCGGCAGGATGTAATGGGCGAGCCGGGCGGTATTGGTCATGAAAGGCTCGACCACCACCAGCAGTTCCAGCGAGGACAAGGCGCGTACCGCCTTCGCCTTGTCGGGCAGCAGGCTGGCCGGGTTGCCGCCATCGACGATAAGCGCCCGCACCTGGCCGCGCCCGGGCGTCAGGATTTCGTCGCACAGGGTGGATGCCAGCTTCTCGCCGAAAAACCAGCCGGCACCGCGGATGCGCCCCGGCCCCTTGCGCTCCCACGAGCGGGTGGGCGGTTCGACCTGGGCGAACCATGGCCGCTCCTTCGACAGCAATTCTGGGTTCGGCAAGACGTCGCCCGCCCGCTTGAACCGGCCGCAGACCACATTGATGCATTCGATCATGTGCTCCGCCAGATTGGAGCGGGGCGACATGTCGGGGCCGGTGCCGCTGTAGGCGGCCCCACGCTTGCCGGCGCCAGCGAACAGCCGGGCGGTGGCGATCAGATCATCCGCCGAAATTCCGGCGCGCTGGGCCACATAGGCTGGCGTGAAGGGCGCCACCGCCCGTTCCAGCGCGTCCAGACCTTCAACATAGGTGTTGCAGAAGTCCTGATCATGCAGCTTTTCGGCCAGGATGATGTGGAGCAGCCCGGCCGCAATCGTCGGGTCCTCGCCCGCGTGGGGTTGCAGCGCAATATCGGCATAGCGCGAGGTCTCGGTGAAGCGCGGATCAATGGTGATGAGCTTCAGGCCGCGCGCGCGCGCCGCTTTCATGCGCTTGGTCGGATCCGACACCAGCAGCCCCATGGTGGAGTGCGAGACCAGAGGGTTGGTGCCGAACAGCAGGATGACGTCTGAGGCGTCGAAATGGTCCTTGCCGGCATGCCAGGCGCCCATCCGCCCCGCAGTGATCTGCTTGGCCGACTGGTCGATCGTGAAGGTGGAAAAGTAGGAGCGCGAGGTTAGTGCGCGCATGAAATCGCGATGAATGCCGCGCGCGGTGGTCGTCATCACCGAGCCGCTGCCCTTGAACAGGGCCACCGCCTCGTCGTCCCCCGCTTCGCGAATGCTCGCTACCGCCGCCGCAATTTCGTCGAGCGCCTGTTCCAGCGGCACGCGCACGAAAGAGCCATCGGGCATCCGTTTGAGCGGATGGCGCAAGCGGGCCGGCCCATGATAGGTTTCGGCCGCCTGCAGCCCCTTGAAGCACGCATAGCCCGCGCTGACCGGGTGGTCCCGGTCGCCGCTGATGGCGACGATCTGCTCGTTGTCATCGATGGTGAGGCGCACCCCACACCCGGCACCACATACGCGGCAAAAGGAGGTTTCCTTGCGCATCCCAATTCCCCAAGATATCCCGATTCACCATCGGTCGTGTTTACAGGTTAATTGATGCCAGAGCAGTGCGGCAGCTGGGCCCGGCTCGAAGCTTTCGCACAGGAATGAACGCGCGCCGCGATGCTGTCAAAGCAAATGGACCGGCGATCTGGCCGGCGGCGCCGCGACACGTAAACCCACAAGGGTACAAACGGGTTGCCGCGACGCATGGCCTGCGGCATGGGCGCCGGATGACCCAGGAATTCATCGCCCTTCAGCCCACGCACAATTCACATCGCTGGTTCCTGCCGGTAACGCGCGACATCGCCGCCGGCCGACCAGACAGGCTGTTCATGTTCGGCGGCATCGGGCTGGGCGCGGCGATTTTGGCGCTGGAGCGCACGTTGCAGCGGCCGGTGATCTGGGCGACGGCGCAATATGCCTCCTTTGCCAAGCTGGACTCTATCGTCGATTTTGATGTTCACACCATCCACGCGGGCAAGAGCCTGACCCAGGCACGGGTGCTGGCGCACGTCGATGATCGCCATGTGCTGAGCGTGTCGGCGGCGCTGGGCGAGCGGCCCGGCGAACCAGACCAGTGGTTGCAGACAGCGCCGGCCCCCGCGCCGCAAGATTGCCCGCCTGTGCCTCTCCGGCCTGAGGCGGCGAGCCAGCTGGTGGGTCGGCTGGAGAGGCGCGTGGTCGAGGGGCATTTCCCCCAGGGCGCGGCAAAGGGCGCCCGGCAGCCCAGCGGGCGGTTGCGCTGGTGGGTGCGCTCAACCGAGGGCATTCCGGTCAGCGCCGCCTACCTCGCCTTCCTGGCCGATTTCGTGGTGGAGGGTATCTCGCATGCGATGGGATATTTTGTGCGCGGCAACAGCCTCGACAACACCATCCGCTTCGGGCCCATCGTCCCCGGCGAATGGGTGCTGTGCGACTTCATGATCGAGGCGATCCACGGCGGCATCAGCCACAGCACCATGAAGATGTTCAGCCAGGACGGGGTGCTGATGGCCAGCGCCAGCCAGTCGCTGATCCTGCGCCTGCCGGGCGGCGAGGGCGAGGCAAGCCCACATGCTGGCGAGGCAACGCCCGTCTAGACCTTACTTGCGCGGGTGGGCGCGGCCGAATGTCGCTTCAGCGCCGACCCGCCTACCGGCAGCCTCAGTCGTAGGCGGGATAGCTCTCGCCGAGCGCGGCGGCGCGGGCATCGGTGCGGTCGAGGGCGGCGGCCACTTCGGCGGATCGCTTTTCGGCAAAGCCGCGGATGCGCGGGTCGGCGATGATGATGAACTCGTCGCCATCAATGCCATCGAAGCATATCTGCGCGGTGATGTCGGGTGTCTGGGCGATCTTGATCATCATGCCCCGCATCATCTCGGCGCCCTTGGCCGAGATGCGCTTCTCGCCGCCAAAATCCGCCGGGCGGTTGCGATAGCTGTCGTAGATCTCCGTTTGCACGAAGCCGGGGCACAGCACCGATACCGCGATGCCGCTGTCCTTCAGATCGCGCCGCAGCGCGTCCGACAGGCCGAGCACGGCATGCTTGCTGGCGGTATAGACGCTAGTGGGCCCCAGCGCGGGCAGGCCGACCGAGTTTTCCGAGCCGGTGTTGATGATCCGCGCCGCCTCGCCCCGCGCGGCCGCCTCGCGCAACAGCGGCAGGAAGGCCTGCGTCGCCTGGATCATGCCCATCACATTGACCGCGAAGATCCACTGGGCATCAGTCAGGCTGGTCGCCTCCAGCGTGGAGCCACCGCACACCCCGGCGTTGTTGAACAGCAGGTTCACCCCGCCCCATTCGGCCCGGATGGCTTCGGCCAGCGCGGCAAGGCTGGCGGGGCTGGTGACATCGCAGGAAAAACCCCGGGCGGTGCCACCCGCTGCCACGATCTCGGTCGCCGTCGCCTCGGCGCGCGAGGCCTCGATATCGGCCACCGCCACGGCCATGCCGCGCGTGGCGGCCGTTTGCGCCAGTGCCCTGCCAATGCCGTTGGCCCCGCCCGTAACAACCGCAACCAACCGACTGGACATGGTGATTTCCCCGTGCAAACCCGTGACGAGGGGATAAGAGAGCGTTGCTCCGCAGTAAACCCGTGGGTGGCTTGCGGGACGCCCACCCCGCCCAAGCGGCGGCGCTACTATATAAGTAACGGCGACATGATACGCCGTTCTTTGGGGGCATGCCGTCTCGCGCGGCAGTGGCCAATGGATGGATGAGGAGATCCCTATGACACGCCCGCAAACCGGCACCAATGCCCGGCCAGACCTGCCGCTCGCGGTGGTGGTCGGCGCTGGCGGAATGGGCATGGCGGCTGCCCGGCGGCTGGGTGAGCGGTATCGGCTGCTGCTGGTCGACATCAACGAGGAGCGGCTGCGGCAGCAACTCGGTTCGCTGCGGGAAGAGGGCTATGATGCGGTCCACTGCGCCTGCGACATCACCAGCCACGAAAGCGTGACCGCGCTTGCCGCCACCGCGCAGGCGCAAGGGCCCATGCGGGTTCTCGCCCACGTCGCGGGTCTCTCGCCGAGCATGGCGGATTGGCAGACCATCCTGCGCGTCAATCTGATGGGGGTTCACCGGGTGGCCGAGGCGCTGCTGCCATTGGCGGGGCAGGGCACCGCCGCGATTTTCATTTCCTCCCTCGCGGGTCATATGGCCGCCCCCGCGCCCGACGTCATAACGCTGCTGGAAGAGCCATTGGCGAAGGGTTTTCTCGGCGCGCTGGAGCAGGCCGTCGGCGGGGCGGTGACGACCCAGTTGGCCTATCAACTCTCGAAATTCGCGCTGATGCGGTATGTTCGGCAGCGCGCCGCGCAGTGGGGCCAGCGCGGCGCGCGGATCGTCTCGCTTTCGCCCGGGCTGATCGCCACACCGATGGGCGCGCTGGAATATGCGCAGAACCCGGTGAAATACGATCTGCTGGCCAAAACGCCGGTCGGGCGCGAGGGGACCATGCTCGAAATTGCCGACGCGATCGATTTTCTCGCGTCCGATCGCGCCTCGTTTATTTCCGGCACAGACCTGCTGGTCGACGGCGGCATCGCGGCGGCACTGGCCTTTCCCCAATAGCACTTATGCGGTTCGCGGCGCGATATGCCCGTGCGAATTTCCGGCGCCTCCAACCACTTGCGGCTCGAAATTTTGCAACGATCCGTTCTTTTCATTGCACTGGATCGGTAGGGGTTAGCAGAGCATGGTGCCGGGGATATGCGGCGCACCTTACCGTTCCCTTCGCTGGACCCGTTCCTGCTGTGCCTGATCGCCACGGTTGCGGTGGCAACGCTGGTGCCCGCGCGGGGTGCGGCGGTGCCTGCCCTCGCGCTGGCCACCGAATTTGCCATCGCGCTGCTGTTCTTCCTGCATGGCGCAAAGCTGTCGCGCGAGGCCGTCGTTCAGGGCATCGGCAACTGGCGGCTGCACGCGCTGGTGCTGGCCTCAACCTATGTGCTGTTTCCCATTATTGGCCTGGCGATCACCGGTATCGAGTCCGGCTGGGCCAACCCGCAGTTTGCCTCGGGCCTGCTGTTTCTGTCGCTGCTGCCCTCCACGGTGCAATCCTCGATCGCGTTCACCGCCATGGCGCGCGGCAATGTCGCGGCGGCGGTGTGCAGTGCGTCGCTGTCCAACCTGCTGGGTATTGTGGCGACGCCGCTGTTGCTCACCCTGTTCGGGCACCTGGGCAGTGGCCATGGGGCACACGGCGCTGGCGCATCCTGGGGGGCGATCCGCACGATCGTGGTGCAACTGCTGCTGCCGTTTATTGCCGGACATGCCCTGCGACCGCTGATCGGCGGCTTCGTGCAACGCAACAAGGCCATTCTGCAACCGGTGGACCGCTCCTCGATCCTGCTGGTGGTCTACACGGCCTTCAGCGCGGCGGTGGTGGCGGGCATCTGGCACCATATCGACATGGCCGACATGGCGGTGCTGCTGGCCAATTGCGCGGTGATGCTGGCGCTGGTCATTGGCGTTAATGTCGCGGTTGCACGCATGGCGAAATTGCCGCGGGCCGATGCCATCGTCTTGCTGTTCTGCGGTTCCAAGAAGAGCCTGGTCTCCGGCGTGCCGATGGCAGGCGCCCTGTTCCCGGCGGCGCAGGTGGGGCAGATCGTGCTGCCGCTGATGCTGTTCCATCAGTTGCAACTGTTCGTCTGCGCCATTCTCGCCGGCCGCCTCGCGCAAGATGGCGAGGAAGAAGCGCCAGCCGTTGCCGCCGCAATTCCCGTTGGCGCCGCCGGGGCGATGGCCGCCGCCGCCGCGCATGGCCTGGCTATTCCCGCGGCGTGCATGCCCGGGGTGGTTGCCAATCTCGCGCTGCTCGCTCATCATGCCGAGGTGTTCCGTGGCGATGCGCAAGGGGGGCGCTCGTGAATCCTGTGCTGGAACTGGCGGCCGATGTCCGCGCCGGCCGAGCCAGTGCCGGGGCGGTCGTGGAGGCTTGCCTCGCGCGGCTGGCGGCTGACGATCTCGCCGCCGTGACCCGAACCTTGCCCGAACGCGCGCGAACCGAAGCCGCTCGCATAGACGCCATGGTCGCGGCGGGCACCGACCCCGGCCCCCTATGCGGTGTGCCCTATGGGGTGAAGGATCTGTTCGACATTACCGGGCTGGCGACGACGGCCGGCTCCGCCATCTACGCCGACGAGCCCCCGGCAACGCGGGATGCGGAAGCAATCCGGCGGCTGCAGGCGGCCGGGGCCGTGCTGGTGGCAACGCTGAACATGGACGAATTCGCCTATGGCTTTGCCACGATCAACGCTCGCCACGGCACGACCCGCAACCCGCATGACCGCGCCCGGCTCGCCGGGGGTTCGTCAGGCGGCTCGGCGGCGGCGGTGGCGGCGGGGATGCTGCCCTTCACGCTGGGCTCGGACACCAATGGATCGATCCGCGTGCCTGCCAGTCTC
The DNA here is from genome assembly GCA_903923465.1 of uncultured Sphingomonadales bacterium. GTDB lineage: Bacteria > Pseudomonadota > Alphaproteobacteria > Sphingomonadales > Sphingomonadaceae > Novosphingobium. Next base: position 15,312 of record CAIXXP010000095.1, read on the forward strand.
ACCGGCATTTACGGGCTGAAGCCCACCCACGACGGCCTGCCGATGGGCGGCGTGTTCCCTTTTGCCGCCAGCTTCGACGATATCGGTCCCTTCACGCTGTCGGTTCCCGACATGCAGTGCGTCTGGTCGGTCCTCAGCGGCGACCAGAGCGGCAGTGAGGGCACTGCGGCCGGGCAACACGGGCGCGTCGCCCGCCTCGGCGGCCGGTTCCGCGAGAACGCCCATCCCGACCAGCTCGCGGCGATCGACGCCATCGCGCCGAATGGCCCGGAGATCGACATCGCCGGCATCGCCCAGGCGCGCTCGGCGGCCTTTCTCATCACCGCATTCGAAGGCGGGGCGCTCCACCGCGACAAGCTGCGCCAGCGGGCCATGGATTTCGATCCGGCAACGCGCGACCGGCTGCTGGCCGGCGGTCTGGTTCCCGAAGAGCTTTACGGGGAGGCTCTGGATTTTCGCGCGCGGTTCCGGGAGGCGGTGCTGGCCCAGACCGCCGGCTACGACGTGCTGCTGGCTCCGGCGGCCCCCTGCGAGGCGCCGCCCATCGCCGACCCGCGCATATGGATTGACGGTGAGCTGCGGCCGGCCCGGGCCGACCTTGGCATTCACACCCAGCCGGTCAGCTTTCTCGGACTGCCCTCGCTGGCGGTGCCGCTGGCGCGGCCGGGCAATTTGCCGGGTGGGCAATTGCCGCTCGGAATACAACTGATCGGCCGCCCCGGCGGCGAGCCGGCGCTTTTCGCCTTCGCCACAAAACTGGCCGAAAGCGGGATTGCAGGAGTGACGATGCCCAGCCCACAACAGCTTGAGGAAACCCGATGACGCAGCCGCAGGCCGGGGCCATCTCCCGCTATTTCGCCATTCCCGAAAGGGGATCGAGCATCCGCACCGAAGTGCTGGCAGGGTGCACCACCTTCCTCACCATGGCCTATATCGTGCTGGTGAATCCGGCGATCCTCGGGCAGGCGGGCATGCCGGTGGCATCGGTCGCCGCCGCCACCTGCTTTGCCGCCGCCTTCGCCTCCATCCTGATGGGGCTGGTGGCCAACACCCCGCTGGCGCTGGCGCCGGGCATGGGGCTGAATGCCTATTTCAGCTTCACCGTGGTGCAGCAGATGGGCGTGCCCTGGCCGGTGGCGCTGGGCTGCGTGATGATCTCGGGGCTGGCGTTTCTCGTCCTGACGCTGACCGGCGTGCGGCAGATGATCGTCGCGGTCATTCCGCCCTATCTGTTCGCGGCGGTGGCGGGGGGCATCGGCCTGTTCATCGGCTTTATCGGGCTGAAGGACGCAGGGATCATCACCGCCAGCCCGGCCACCTTCGTCACGCTCGGTAACCTCAAGACACCCGGTGCCGAACTGGCGTTGTTCGGGCTGGTGGTGATCGGCGTGCTCAGTGTGTGGAACGTGCGCGCGGCGCTGCTCATCGGCATTGTCGCCACCACGCTGACAGGCTGGCTGTTTGGTCAGGTGGCCATGACGCACCAGCCCTACAGCCTCGCCGCGCTCACCGGCACCGCGTTCAAGCTCGATCTGGGCGGGGTGTTCGGGCTGTCGGGCAAGAAGGGCCTCGGCCTGTTCGAGATCCTGTTCGTGTTCCTGTTCGTTGATCTGTTCGACAATATCGGCACGCTGGTCGCCGTCACCAAGCGGGCCGGGTTGATGGATGCCGAGGGGCGCATTCCCGGCCTCAACCGCATCCTGATGACCGACGCCATTGCCACGGTGGTCGGCTCGCTGGCCGGCACCAGCACCGTCACCAGCTATGTCGAAAGCGCCGCCGGCGTGCAGGCGGGCGGCCGCACGGGCCTCACCGCGCTGGTCACCGGCGTGCTGTTTCTGGTGACCATGTTCGTCGCGCCCTATGCCCAGCTGGTGCCGCTGGCGGCCACGGCCCCGGCGCTGATCTTCGTTGGCGGGCTGATGCTGATGCCGCTGCGCGAGGTGCCATGGGAAGACCCGATGTCGAGCCTGCCGGCGTTCCTGACGGTGGCGATGATCCCGCTGACCTTCTCAATTGCCAATGGCCTCGCTTTCGGGATTACCGCGCACGCCCTGCTGAAGCTGTTGCGGGGGCAGGCCACGCGGGCCGACTGGTTTCTGTTCGTGCTCGCCGGGCTGTTCGTGGCGCGCTTTGCCTGGATGAGCGTGGCATGATGCTGAAAACTGTAACGGGCCATCATGGCATGGTCACCGCCCCCCACCACCTTGCCGCGGAGGCGGGGCTGGGCGTGCTGCGCGACGGCGGCAACGCGATTGAAGCCAGCGTGGCGGTCGCGGCAACACTGGCGGTCGTCTATCCGCACATGACCGGCATCGGCGGCGACGGCTTCTGGCTGGTGGCCGAGCCCGGGGGTGACGTAAACCTCGTCCATGGTTGCGGCGGCGCGGCGGCCAGCGCCAATCTTGCCCTCTATGCCGGGCATGACAGTGTGCCGACGCGCGGGCCCCTGGCGGCCAACACCGTGGCGGGCGCCATTTCCGCGTGGGAGGCGGTGCTGGCAACCGCGCCGCAGACCCTGCCGCTGGGCCGCCTGTTGCGCGACGCGATTGCCCATGCCGAAACCGGCGTGGCGGTTACCGCCGGCGGCGCGGGCATCGCCAGCGCGAAGCGGCCGGAGTTGCGCGGGGCTCCGGGCGCCTATGCGGCAATCTTCGAGCCTGCCGGCAGGCCTTTGGCCGTGGGCGACACTCTGCGCCAGCCCACCCTGGCGCAAACCCTGCGCACGCTGGCCGAGCGCGGACTGGACGATTACTATCGCGGCGAACTTGCCGTGCGGATCGCGCAGGATCTAGCCGCGCTGGGCAGCCCGGTCAGCGCGGGAGATCTCGCCAGCCACCGCGCCACCAGGCCCGATGCGCTGCACACTCCCATCCGCAACGCCCGCCTGTTCAACAGCGCGCCGCCCACGCAAGGGTTCGCTTCGCTGATGATTCTGGCCCTGTTCGACCGGCTGAAGGCGGAGGAGGCCGATAGCTTCGATCATGTTCACGGCGTGATCGAGGCGACCAAGCAGGCTTTCCTGCTGCGCGATGTCCACGTTGGCGACCCGGCCTTCCACAGCTTCGACTGGCAGGGTCTGCTGGACGACGGCGCCGCGCTCGACGCGCTGGCGGCAAAGGTCGATCCGGCGCGGGCACTGCCTTGGCCGCAACCGCCGCAATGGGGCGATACCTGCTGGTTCGCCGCGGCCGACGGCGAGGGCCGTGTGGTCAGCGCGATCCAGTCCACCTATTTCGAGTTCGGCTCCGGGCTGGTGCTGCCGCAAACCGGCATCACCTGGCAGAACCGGGGCAGCAGCTTTCGCTTGGCCGAGGGCGGATGGAACGCGCTGCGCCCTGGGCGCAAGCCGTTCCACACGCTCAACCCCGCGCTGGCCCGCTTCGACGATGGCCGGGTGATGGCCTATGGCACCATGGGCGGCGAGGGCCAGCCGCAGACGCAGGCGGCGCTGTTCACCCGCTATGCCCGCTTTGGCGTAGATTTGCAGGAGGCGATTGCGGCGCCGCGCTGGCTGCTGGGCCGCACCTGGGGCGAGCAGAGCACGACGCTCAAGCTGGAGGATGGTTTTGACGAGGCGCTGTACATCGAGCTGGCGGTGGCCGGGCATGATGTCGAACGGGTGGGGCCGCTGACGGCCACCATGGGCCATGCCGGCGCGATTGTCCGCCACGCCGATGGCCGGCTGGAAGGCGCGACCGACCCGCGCAGCGACGGCGGGGTGGCGGCGTGGTGAATGCCGGGGGCACTGTTTTTGGCGGCGCCCGCGCGGTGGCGCGTTGCGACCAGCTGGGCCACGCACCCTACAGCGACATGGCTGGCGGCCTCTATCGCGCCTATCTGAACCCTGCCCATCTCGCCGCCCTGTCGGCGGCGGCGGAGTGGATGGAGCAGGCCGGCATGGTGGTCCGCCGCGACGCCGCGATGAACCTCATTGGGCGCTATGAAGGCACCGACCCCACCTCGCCCCTGCTGCTGGTGGGCAGCCATATCGATACGGTGCGCGATGCCGGGCGGTATGACGGCACGCTGGGCGTCATGCTCGGGGTGGAAATGGTGGCGGCGCTGCACGCGGCGGGTCGGCGCCTGCCTTTCGCCATCGAGGTGATTGCCTTTGGCGATGAAGAGGGATCGCGCTTCCCCGCCGCCATGCTCACCAGCCGGGCCGTGGCCGGCACGCTGCCGCGCGAGGCGCTGGACCTGGCCGATGCCGCCGGGGTCGCACTGGCCGATGCGGGGGCCGATGCGGGGATCGATGTCGCGGAGTTCGCTTCCGCCGCCTATCCCCCCGGTTCCGTGCTCGCCTATCTGGAGGCGCATATCGAGCAGGGCCCCGTGCTGGAAGCCGCAGGGCTGGCCGTGGGGACGGTTACCGGCGTTGCCGCCCAGCATCGCTATCGGGTGCGGTGCACGGGCAGCGCCGGCCACGCCGGCACCTGCGCCATGCCACTGCGCCACGACGCCCTTGCCGGTGCCGCCGAAATGGTGCTGGCGGTGGAGCGGATCGCCCGCGAGGACTCGGGCGACCTCGTCGCCACCGTCGGATCGCTCACTGTCGAACCGGGGGCCGCCAACGTCATCCCCGGCGCCGTGACCTTTACCATCGATCTGCGTTGCGGCGATACCGCCCGGCACGAGGCGGCGGCACGTCTCGTGCTGGAGACGATCTCCGGCATAGCCCGGCAGCGCGGCCTCGGCATCGCCGCCGAACGGATTTTCGAGCTGCCCGCCAGCCCCTGCGACGCGGGGCTGATGGCCATGCTCGACGCTGCCATAGCCGCGGCCGGGCAGCCGGTGCTGCGGCTGATTTCCGGGGCCGGGCACGATGCCATCAGCCTTTCGGCCCTGTGCCCCACCGCGATGCTGTTCATCCGCTGCCGTGGCGGCATCAGTCACAACCCCGCCGAACATGTCGACCCGCTGGATGCCGATGTGGCGCTGCGAGTCATGCTGGGCTTCATCGAACAATTGGGAGCAAGCTGTGAACGGCACTGACCACCTCGATCCTTTGCTGTTTGGTGAAATCGACCCGCCGCAGCGCCTGCTGATGGGGCCGGGGCCGGTCAACGCCCATCCGCGCGTGCTGCGCGCCATGTCGGCAGACCTGCTCGGCCAGTTCGATCCGGAAATGACCGGCTACATGAATCAGGTCATGGCGCTGTATCGCCCGGTGTTTGGCACCGGCAACCGCTGGACGATGCTGATTGACGGCACCGCGCGGGCGGCCATCGAAGCCTCCCTGGTCAGTCTGGTCGCGCCGGGCGACCGGGTGCTGGTGGTGAATTTCGGTCGGTTCGGCCTGCTGCTCATCGAAATCCTCACGCGGATCGGCGCGGTGGTGGAAACCGTCGAGGTGCCATGGGGCGAAGTCGTTCCGCTGGACGCGATCGCCGAGGCCATTGCCCGCACGGGCCCGCGCGTTGTCGCGACCGTCCATGGCGACACCTCGACGACGATGGCGCAGCCGCTCGAAGGGCTGGGCGCGCTGTGCCGGGCGGCGGGCGCGCTGGCTTATACCGATGCCACCGCGACGTTGGGCGGCATGGAGATCGCCGCGGACCGCTGGGGCGTCGATGTCGTCACCGGCGGCCTGCAGAAATGCCTTGGCGGCCCATCCGGTTCGGCGCCGATCACCATTTCGGATGCCGCCGCCGCGCATATCTTCAGCCGCCGCCATGTCGAGAAGGGGATACGCGGCGACGCCAACATTGATGGGGTGGGTCCGCGCATCGCCTCGAACTATTTCGATCTGGCCATGATCATGGATTACTGGTCGGAGGCGCGGCTGAACCACCACACCGAGGCGACCTCGATGCTCTATGCGGCGCGGGAATGCGCGCGCGTGGCGCTGGGCGAGGGGCTGGACGCGCGCTTTGCCCGCCATGCCGCCGCCGGTCGGGCGGTGACGGCGGGCCTGCGCGCCATGGGCCTGACGGTGTTCGGCGACGATGCCCATCGCATGACCAATGTAACCGGCGTCTACATCCCTGATGGCGTGGATGGCGAAAGGGTGCGCGCGGCGATGCGCGATCACTTCGAGATCGAGATCGGCACGGCCTTCGGCCCGCTGGTGGGGCGGATCTGGCGGATCGGGGCGATGGGCTACAATGCCATGAAGCACAAGGTTCTGTTGACCCTGGGCGCGCTGGAGGCCTGCCTGCTGGCCGAGGGCTTCAGCCTGCCGGCGGGCGAAGCGGTGAAGGCTGCGCTGGCGGCATGGGACGCATGAGCGCCACCGAGCATAAGGGCCGCGACCTCGTCGGCTATGGCGCTCACCCGCCCGAGGCGCAGTGGCCGGGCGGCGCGCGCGTGGCCGTGCAGTTCGTCATCAACTACGAGGAGGGCGCCGAAAACAGCGTGCTGAATGGCGATGCCGGCTCGGAGGCTTTCCTGTCCGAAATGGTTGGCGCAGCCAGCCATCCGGCGCGGGCCATGGCCATGGAGAGCCTCTACGAATACGGCAGCCGCGCCGGTTTCTGGCGCTTGCACCGTCTGTTCACCCAGCGCGGCCTGCCGCTCACCGTGTTCGGCGTTGCCAGCGCCATGGCGCTTAACCCGGCAGCGGTGGAGGCCATGCTGGCGGCCGACTGGGAAGTGGCCAGCCATGGCCTGCGCTGGATCGATTACCAATCCGTGCCCGAGGCCACCGAGCGGGAGCACATCGCGCGGGCCATCGATCTTCACACAAAGCTGACCGGCGGCCGCCCGCTCGGCTGGTATCAGGGTCGCACGTCGCCCAACACGGCCCGGCTGGTCGCGCAGGAAGGCGGCTTCCTCTACGACGCCGACAGCTATGCCGACGACCTGCCCTATTGGGACCACACCCATGCCGGGCTGCGCGGGGGCACACCGCAGTTGATCGTGCCTTACACGCTCGATGCCAACGACATGAAGTTCGTGGCGGTGAATGGATTTGACGAGGGCGAGGCCTTCTTCCGCTACCTGCGCGATAGCTTCGAACAGCTGCGCGGCGAGGGCGGGCGGATGATGTCGGTCGGGCTGCATGGGCGGATCGCCGGCAGGCCGGCGCGAGCGCTGGCGCTGGCGAGGTTTCTCGATCACGTCATCGCCAGCGGCGACGCGTGGGTGGCCCGCCGCATCGATATCGCCCGCCACTGGCGACAGGCGCACCCGGCATGATTGCGGCGCCCGAGATCAACGACCCGGCCCTGCTGGCCGAAGTGACTGCCGCCTTCCACGCCTATGAACGGGCGCTGATGGCCGACGACATCGCGGTGATGGACGCCCTGTTCCACGACGCGCCGACCACCAATCGCTTCGGCGTGGGCGAAGTTCTGTGGGGCATCGACGCCATTCGGGATTTTCGCAAGGGGCGCGGCGGTTCGCCGCAACGGCGGCTCGGGCAGGTGGCGATCACCGTCTATGGCAGCCATTGCGCCACCGCCGATGCCGAGTTCTTCCGCGACAACTCCGTGCGGCGCGGCCGCCAGAGCCAGACCTGGGTGAAGTTCGGCGCCAGCGAGCCGGACGACTTTGGCGGCTGGAAAATCGTCTCCGCCCATGTCAGCCTGGAAGGGGACAGCCATTGACCGGCCCACAGCATCAGGCCCTTTTCGAGCACAGCCCATGGGTGGAGGCGCGCGCCGATGCGCAGCCTTCCTCGGGCGACCGCCATGCCGACCTGATGGCCGTGGTGGCCGCCGCCAGCCCCGAGGAGCAGTTGGCGCTGATCCGCGCCCATCCGGAACTGGCGGGCAAGGCGGCCATCGACCATAGCCTGACCGAGGCCTCTGCGGCGGAACAGGCCTCCGCCGGGCTGGACCGGCTGAGCGACGCCGAATTCGCCCGTTTCCATGCATTGAATGCGGCTTATCGCGAGCGTTTTGGCATTCCTTTCATCATCTGCGTCCGCCTCACCGACAAGGCCGGCATCCTTGCCGCCATGGAGCAGCGCCTGGCCAATGATCGTGATGCGGAAATCGCCCAGGCTCTCAGCGAGATCGGGGCAATAGTGCGGCTGCGGCTGGCGGATATGGAGCGGGGGGCAAACCCATGACCTTCGATTGGGCCGAATGGCTGAACCTTGCCCTGCGCTGGTTGCACCTGACCACCGGCATCGCCTGGATTGGCTCGTCGTTCTATTTCATCTGGCTCGACAACCATCTGGTGCCACCCAAAAGCGGCGAGGCCTCGGGCGAGCTGTGGTCGGTGCATGGCGGCGGGTTCTACCACAAGCAGAAGTATCAAGTCGCGCCGGCGCAGATGCCGGCAGACCTCCACTGGTTCAAATGGGAAGCCTATTTCACCTGGATCAGCGGCTTTTCGCTGCTGGTGCTGGTCTATTACGTCGGCGCGGCCAGCTTTCTGGTCGACCCGGCAAAACCGGGTCTCAGCATCGCGGAGGCCATCGGCGTGGGGCTGGGCGCGCTGGTTCTGGGCTGGCTGGTCTATGACGGGCTGTGCCGTTCGCCACTGGCGCGCAACAACCGGCTGCTGGGCGCGGTGTGGTTTGCCTATCTGGTCTGCGTCGCCGCGGGGCTGAACGAGGTGTTTGCCGCGCGTGCCGCCTATCTGCACGTCGGCGCGATTCTCGGCACGGTAATGGTCGGGAATGTCTTCTTCGTCATCATCCCCAATCAGCGCAAGGTCGTGGCGGACCTTGTGGCCGGTCGCGAGCCCGACCCCGCCCTGGGCAAGGCGGCGAAGCAACGTTCGCTGCACAATAACTATATGACGCTGCCCGTGCTGTTCATCATGATCAGCCACCACTACCCTATGACTTATGGCGCGCAGCGGCCATGGCTGGTTCTGGCACTGGTGGGGCTGACTGGCGTGGCGGTGCGGCACATCTTCAACCTGCGGCATGGGGCAAGGGATACCCGCGCGGCCATGGCGGTCGCGGCGGTGCTGGCGCTGTCCACGGTGACCTACGTGACGTGGGAAAAGGGCACGGCACCGGCAAAACCCGCCAGCGCCGCGCCGGTGAGCTGGGCAGAGGTCGAGCCGCTTTTCGCCAAACACTGCATCGCCTGCCACAGCCCGCATCCGATGAATCCGGCCTTTGCCGCCCCGCCGCTGGGTGTCATGCTCGATAGCTATGCGCATGCGGCGCAGTTCGCGCCCCGGATTCGCGGCGTGGCGGTGGACGCGCAGATCATGCCGCTGGGCAACACCACCGGCATGACCCCCGAAGAGCGGGCCAAGCTGGGCCAGTGGATTGCGCAAGGGGCACGGCAATGATCACGCTATCGACGCATGTTCTCGACACCGCCCATGGCCGCCCCGCCGCTGGCATGGCGATCACCCTGGCTGATGCCGCGGGCGAGGTGGTGTTCCATGGTGTGACCAACAAGGATGGCCGCTGCCCGGAACTTGCCGCGCCGGGCCCGGGCTGCTTTCGGCTGGATTTTGCCGTCGCCGCCTATTTCCGGGCGCAGGGTATCGCGCTGCCCGACCCGCCGTTCCTGGATGTGGTCTCCGTCGCCTTCGGCATGAGCAGCGAGGGCGGGCATTACCATGTGCCGCTGCTGGTCGCGCCCTATGCCTATTCCACCTATCGGGGCAGCTAACATGACGGTCCGCTTCCTGCTTGACGGCGATGTGGTGCAGATCGACGCGGTCGATGCCGCCGACACACTGCTCGATTACCTGCGCGGCCATCTGGGGCGCACGGGCACGAAGGAAGGTTGTGCCGAGGGCGACTGCGGCGCCTGCACCGTGCTGGTGGGCACGCTGGATGGGCAAGGGCAGGGCCTCATCTGGCGCGCAGTCAATGCCTGCATCCTGTTGCTGCCGATGCTGCACGGCAAGGCGCTGCTGACGGTCGAGAGTCTGGGCAACGCTGGCGAGCCCGATCCGCTGCAAGCCTGCATGGCCGAAAACGGCAGCTCGCAGTGCGGCTTTTGCACGCCCGGCTTCGTGATGTCGCTGCATGGCCGGGCGATCGGCGCGGTGGGCAGCGATCTGCCGGTGCCCGATGTGATCGCGGGCAATCTGTGCCGCTGCACCGGCTATGGCCCGATTTTGGCGGCGGCGGACGTGGCCCCTGCCCATCCGCGCGACGATGCCGCCACGGTGGCAGCCCTGCAATCGCTGGCGAGCGCGGAAACCGTCTCCGGCGGCACCGGCGGGCGACGGTGGTTTCTCCCGCGCACGGGCGAGGCACTGGCCGGCCTGCTCGGCGAAAATCCGCAAGCGCGGCTGGTGGCCGGCGCGACGGATGTGGGCCTGTGGGTCACCAAGAAGCTGCAATCGCTGGAAACGGCGGTGTTCGTTGGCGACATAGCCGAGCTGGGCAAGATCAGCGAGGATGGCCCTGGTCTGGTTGTCGGTGCGGCCGTCCGGTATGCCGATGCCCATGCTGCCTTCGCCCGGCTGCATCCCGACCTCGGCGAATTGACCCGCCGCATCGGCGGCCTGCAGGTGCGCAACGCCGGCACCATCGGCGGCAATATCGCCAATGGCTCGCCTATCGGCGATGGCCCGCCGGCCTTGATCGCGCTGGGTGCGACGCTGACCTTGCGCTCGGCGGCCGGGCGGCGCAGCATGCCGCTGGAGGACTTCTTTATCGCCTATGGCCGGCAGGATCTGGCCGCCGGCGAATTTGTCGAGAGCGTGACGATTCCCCGGCCCGGCGCGGACGACCTCGTGCTGATCGGCAAGCTGTCTCGCCGGTTCGACAGCGATATTTCTGCGGTTTGCGGGGCATTTCGGCTGAGCCTTGCCGATGGGCAAATCGCCGCGGCGCGGGTGGCCTTTGGCGGCATGGCGGCAACGCCGCGCCGCGCGCGAGTCTGCGAGGCGGCACTGACCGGCCAGCCTCTGGCGCCGGCCACGATCGAGCGGGCGGCAGCGGCCCTGCGCGACGATTTCAAGCCGCTGGACGACGTGCGCGGCACCGCCGAATATCGCCTGCAAGCCGCTGGTGGCCTGTTGTGGCGGCTGTGGCACCGCCATCTCGGCGAGAAGGTCTCGGTGCTGGATTGCGCGGCAGCCCATGGCTGATCACGCACCCTATCCGCCCGCGACGGGGCATGCGGCCGAACCCGCAACGGGGCGGCCCCATGCCCATGACAGTGCCCATCTGCACGTCACCGGCGCGGCGCGCTATATCGACGACGAGCCGGAGCCGCCGCGCCTGCTGCACCTCGCCTTTGGCCTGTCCAGCGAGGCGCACGCCCGGATCATCGGTATCGATCTTGCCGCTGTGCGCGCCGCGCCCGGGGTGGTGGCGGTGTTCACCGCGACCGATATTCCCGGCGCCAATGATGTCAGCCCGGTCGCGCATGACGACCGCCTGTTGGCCGATGGCGAGGTGATTTATCACGGGCAGCCGGTGTTCCTTGTCGCCGCGACCAGCCGCCGCGCCGCCCGAATCGCCGCCCGGCTTGGCAAGATCGATTACGAGCCCTTGCCCGCGCTGGTCTCTGTCGCTCAGGCGCAAGCCGCGCAATCGCTGATCGAGCCGACGCAGCGCATGGCGCGCGGCGATGCGGCGGCGGCACTGGAGACGGCGACGCACCGGCTCGCCGGCCGCTTTGCCATGGGCGGGCAGGACCACTTCTATCTCGAAGGCCAGATCGCGCTGGCCCGGCCGGGCGAGGATGGCCAGATCCATGTGCTGAGCTCGACCCAGCACCCCAGCGAGGTGCAGCATCTCGTGGCCCACCTGCTCGACCGGCCATCCAGCGACATCACCGTCGAGGTGCGCCGCATGGGGGGCGCCTTTGGCGGCAAGGAGACGCAGGCCGCGCCCTTCGCGGCGGCAGCGGCGCTGGTTGCCGCGCTCACCGGCCGGGCGGCGAAGTTCTGCTGCGACCGCGATGACGACATGGTTATCACCGGCAAACGCCACGAATTCGAGGTGGCTTACGACGTTGGCTATGCCGATGATGGGCAGATCGCCGGCTTGCGGTTGCTGCTTTCGGCGCGCTGCGGGGCGACGGTCGACCTTTCGCCGGGCATCAACGACCGGGCCATGTTTCACGCCGACAATTGCTATTGGCTGCCGGCGGTCGAAATCCTGTCGGAACGGCTGAAGACCAATACTGTTTCCGCCACCGCGTTTCGCGGCTTTGGCGGGCCGCAAGGCATGTTGGCCATCGAGCGGGTGATGGATGACATCGCCGCCTCGCTCCGCCTCGACCCGCTCGCCGTGCGGATCGCGAACCTTTATGGCCCGGGTCGCGATGTTACCCCATACGGCATGACCGTCGAGGACAATATCGCGCCGGCTCTCGTCGCCCGGTTGCGCGAAACCTCTGGATATGACCGCAGGCGCGCCGCTATTGCCGCCTTCAATGCCGCCAGCCCGGTGCTGAAGAAGGGCATTGCCCTCACCCCGGTGAAATTCGGCATCAGCTTCACCACCACCCACCTCAATCAGGCCGGGGCGCTGGTCCACGTCTATGCCGACGGCTCGATCCAGATCAACCACGGCGGCACCGAGATGGGCCAGGGGCTGTACATCAAGGTCGCGCAGGTCGTGGCGGATGTATTTGCGGTGCCGGTTTCGCAAGTGCGGATCACCGCCACCCGCACGGACAAGGTGCCCAATACCTCGGCGACAGCGGCCTCATCCGGCGCGGATCTCAACGGCATGGCCGCCCACGCCGCAGCCACGACCATCCGCGACCGCCTCGTTGCCTTTCTCAGCGAGGAGCATGGCTGCCCGGCCAATGCAGTGCGGTTTGGGGCCGATGGGGTGGTTGCCGGCGAGGCGCGGGTGGAGTTTGCCGCCCTGTGCCGCATGGCGCATCGCGCCCGCGTGTCGCTTTCCTCTACGGGTTTCTATGCGACGCCGGAAATCGCCTATGATCGTGCCGCGCATCAGGGCCGCCCTTTCTACTACTTCGCCTATGGGGCGGCGGTGGCCGAGGTGGTGATCGATGTGCTGACCGGGGAGCACAAGGTGCTGGCGGTCGACATCGTCCATGACGTCGGCCGCTCGCTGAACCCCGCCATCGACATCGGCCAGATCGAGGGCGCGTTTCTGCAAGGGCAGGGCTGGCTGACCACCGAGGAGCTGGTGTTTGATCCGCAAGGGCGGCTGCTCACCCATTCACCGGCAACCTACAAGATCCCCACCGCATCCGATCGCCCGGCGCGGCTGACTATCGACCTGTGGGACGGGGAGAATGTGAAGCCGACCATCTACCGGTCAAAGGCGGTGGGCGAGCCGCCCTTCATGCTGGCCAATGCGGTGTTTGGCGCGCTGGTGCAGGCAATCGCGGCGACGGCCCCTGAAACCCGCCGGCTGCCCCCGCTGGATGCGCCCGCGACCCCTGAGCATATCCTGGCCGCCATCGCCGGGCACCTTGCGCCATGACCGGCTGGGCAGACTGGTTGCGCCACGCGGCGGGGCTGCCATCGGCATTGGTCAGCGTGCTGGCGACCGAAGGTTCGGCGCCACGCGGGGCCGGCACGCGGATGCTGGTCTCGGCGGAGGCGTGCCACGGCACCATTGGGGGCGGTCAGCTCGAATTCCGCGCTGTCGAGCAGGCGCGCGCGATTCTGGCCCATCCCCCGGGAAGCTGGCGGGTTCAGGATTACCCGCTCGGCCCACTGCTGGGCCAGTGCTGCGGCGGGCGGGTGCGGTTGCTGATCGAGCATGTCGATCCGTCGCGGCTCGGCTGGCTCGATGCGCTCAGCGAGGACTGCCTGTTGACGACACGGCTGGCGGCGGACGGCGTCGAGCGCATGGTTTATGCCGATGGCGCGCCGGTGCCGGTCTCAGCCCGCGGCGAGCGGCCCGGGGTCGGCGCCGTCTTTGTCGAGCGACCGGGGCTTTATCGCCGGCCGCTCTATCTGTTCGGCGCGGGCCATGTCGGGCAGGCGATCGCCCGCCACGCCGCCGAATTGCCCTTCCGCCTCGCTTGGTTCGACAGCCGAGCGGAATTCGCCGAGCGCGAGGGCGTCACCCATGTCGGTGAGGATGTGATCACGCACTGCGTCGCGGAGGCGCCGCCCCACGCCGCCATGGTCATCCTCACCCACGATCACGGGCTGGACTATCGGCTGACGCTGGCGGCGCTGCGCCGCGCGCCGCTGGCCTTCACCGGCCTGATCGGCTCCGCCACCAAGCTTGCGCGCTTCACCAGCCGTCTGACCGGCGATGGCATCGGCCCCGCGGCGCTGGCGCGGCTGACCTGCCCGATCGGCGTGGTCGGCATCATCGGCAAGGAGCCCGATGTCATTGCCATCGCGGTGCTGGCGCAGCTGCTGCAACTCGGGGCGCCGCCGGTTGAGAGCGGACAAAGGGATGCGCGGGCTTTGGGCGGGGTGCCCATGCGGGTTGCGTAACGACGCGGGCGGCGCGGTTAGGTCGCGACACCCACGGCCGGCAGCACCCTGCGGCCTAGGCGCCCGGCGCTGTCGCTTCCTGATAGCTCAAATGGGTGAAGCCATTCTGGATCTCGTTAAGGACGATGTCTGCCGCATAGGATGTTGTTCGCGAGGTCGCGGTACACAGCGCCAGTGTCATCGGCTTCAGGATGGGGTCGGATATGGGCGTGAAACACAATTGGCCCGCCTGCACTTCGGTCATCACATCGATCGAGGTCAGCAGGCCCACTCCCACACCCTGCAGCACCAGCGAGATGATCGCCTGTATATTGTTGGAAATCACCTTCCGCTCGATGGGCAGCTGAGTCGTCGCCTCCAGCACGGCGATCTGCTGGTGCACGGCCAGCGGTCGGCCGGGCAGGATCATCGGCGATCCGGCACAGGCTGAAAAACGCGCCGACGCCCGTTGGCCAAGCGGATCACCGGGCAGGGTGACAAAACCGAGCGGAACCTCGGCAAAGGCGCGCACGGTCAGGTCACGAATCGATTGCGGTTCGAAGCAAATGCCGAAATCGACCTCGCCCTTGGTGATGACCGAGCGGATCTCGGCGCTGCCCATCACATGCAGCCCGATGGAAATGCCGGGATACTGGCGTTGCACCGCCTGGATGAGGGCGGGGATATAGCCCTTGGTCAAGGCATCGATGATGGCGATCTCGACGTGGCCGCGCTTAAGGCCCTGAAGGTCGAGGATTTGCGCGCGGAATTCGCTGAGGCCTTTGTGCCATCGGCCGCCCGCCGCCATCAGCAACTCGCCGGCAGCCGTCAGCCGCAGCCCCGTTGGCAGCCGCTCGAACAGGGGCATACCCAGCTGCGCCTCGGCATTGAGGATCTGGCGATCGATCGCCGAGGCCGAGACATTGAGCTCGTCGGCCGCCTTGCGGATCGAGCCGAGCCGACCGACCGCCATGAAGTAGCGCAGGAATCTGGAAAAAGCTGGCATGGCCCACTCTAATTTTTGCAACGATCCGTCTGATTCATTGCGATTGCTCGCAATGCGTCACGCCCTAAGCTGAAATTGCGACCGAAATGCGGTCAGGGACGTGCAAGAATGAATAGCGTAGCCTCCAAACTCCACTGCCAGACGCTTGCGGCGCCGTTTTGCGCCGGCGGCAGTCGGGTGGAGCGGACCTGTGGCGCGGCGCAACCCGTGGCGCCGGCGTGGTAAAGCGCGCGGCGCTGGTGGTGGCGACCGCGCTGGCCGCGCTGGCCAGCGGCGGTCTGGCTATGGCGACGCCCGCCCATGCGGCGGCGCAGCGCGAAGCGCGGGTGAGCATGCTGTTTGGCAAGGCTCTGCGCGACCCGGGCGCCTTGCGCATGTTCCTGCGGCAGATGCCGAAGGGCGGCGATCTGCACAATCATCTGGCCGGCACGGTTTATGCCGAGGATTATCTGGCGTGGGCCGCATCTTCGGGCCTCTGTTTCGCCAGCGGCAAGCTGCTGCCGCCACCCTGCCCGGTCGGAACATCTGTCGCCGAGGTGGCCGGGCGGGATCCCGAAACTTATGCGCACGCGGTCGATGCCTTATCGACGCGGGGCTGGCAGGCCGGGGTAAGCCGGGGCACGGTTTCGGGGCACGACCAGTTCTTTGCCACCTTTGGCCGCTTCGCGCCGGCGAGCGATGGGCATACGGCCGAAGCCCTGGTCGCGGCCCGGCGCATCGCCGCCGGAGACCGGCTGCTCTATCTCGAACTCGACCACGACCCCGAAGCGGTCTCGGGCTACATGGCGGCGAGCCCCGACGTGCCACTGGACGAAGCCGGGCTCTCCGCGCGCTACGACGCCGAAATCGGTAGCATTGAGCCGGTGGTAACGCGGGCTATGGCCGAGCTTGACGGCGACGAGCGCAAGGCTGCGGCGCAGCTCGGCTGTGCCGGCGCCAGCCCGGATCCAGCCTGTGCGGTGTCGGTCCGTTACATCGGTTACACGCTGCGCGCCCTGCCACCGGCCGCCGTGTTTCGCGGATTGATCCTGGCCTTCGCACTGGCCGAGCGCGACCCGCGCTTCGTGGGCGTCAATATTGTGCAACCAGAAGACTGGCCGGTGCCGCTGCGTGACTATGCGCTGCATATGGCGATGTTCCGCTTCCTCGAGGGCAAGTATCCGGCCGTGCACCGCAGCCTGCATGCCGGCGAACTGGCGTTTGGGCAGGTGCCGCCCGCGGCGCTGCGCGATCATATCGCCCAGGCGCTGGATGCCGGTGCGCAGCGGATCGGTCACGGCGTCGACATCGCCTATGAGGATAACGCAAGGGTAACGATGACGCGCATGGCGCGTGATGGCATCGCGGTGGAAATCAATCTCAGCAGCAACGATGTCATCCTCGGCATCAGGGGGGCCGAGCACCCGCTGCGGCTTTACCGCAGCATGGGCGTGCCGACCGTGCTCGCAACCGACGATCAGGGCGTGCTGCGCACGGACATGACCCATGAATATATGCGCGCCGCGCAGGAGCAGGGCTTTTCCTACAGCGACCTGAAGGCGTCCGCCCGGGCCAGCCTCGAATATGCGTTCCTGCCGGGAATGAGCCTGTGGCGATCGCACCGGCTGGGGGTGGCGGTGGCTGCCTGCGCGGGCAGCTGGTCTAGCGCCGCGTGCCGGAGCTTTGCCGCGGCGAATGAGAAGGCGCGCATCCAGCTGGATCTGGAACGGAAAATTCAGAAATTCGAGGATGATCAGATTTCGATGCCTAATGGTTGGCATGAGATGTGATCATTCGTCGGATACAGGGCGATACAAAATAATAATAATAATCGGGAGAGGCTGGGAGGATTTTTATTCACGGGGTTGCGGCAGATTTGCCAAAACACTCATGTTGGGGGCACATGTAATGACCAGTATTCTTCCAGTTTCGCGTGATATCCCGTTCTTTGCGCGGCGGCATTCGTGGGGCGGCGCTTCGACAACCATGGCGGCGCTCCTGCTATCCTGCACGGCGATGACCACTGCGGCGATGGCCGACGCCAAGCCCGCCGACGATAACGGCTCCGATACCAAGGAAATCGTCGTGAAGGGCGCGCTCGGCGCACTGCCGGTGAAGGACGTTGGCAGCATTTTCGGCTTCGACAAGACGCTGGTGGACACACCGCGCTCGGCTTCCACCGTGTCGAAGGAACAGATGGACCGCTTTGGCATCACCCAGATCTACGATCTCGTGTCGCAAACGCCGGGCACCTTCACCAGTTCGTTCTTCGGCACCGGCGGCGCCCTCGACATTCGCGGCGCGCCCAGCGACGTGTACTTCCGTGGCATGCTGCGTCTGGACAACCCCGGCAACTACGCCACCCCGATCGGCGCGGCGGACCGCATCGACATCGTGCGCGGCCCGGCCAGCGTCATTTACGGCCCGTCGAAGATCGGCGGCTACATGAACTTCGTGCCCAAGACCGCGCGCGCCGCCAATGGCGAGTTCTCATCCGACACCAAGGGCGATCTCGAGCTGGATCTCGGCAGCTGGGGCCGGAAGGTGCTCAAGGCCAGCATCACCGGGCCCGGCACCATCGCCGGTCACAAGTTCGGCTTCAGCCTCTATGGCGAGGTTGAGGATTCGGACAGCTACTACCGCAACGTCTATACCAAGAACGCGCTGTTTTCGGCGGCATTCGACACGGACATTACCGACAGCCTGCGTACCGAATTCGGCTTCACCTACCAGAAATATGACAGCAAGCAGAACAGCGGCTGGAACCGCCTGACGCAGGACCTGATCAACACGGGCACCTACGTCACCGGCCAATCCGCCAATCTGGCATCGCCGGGCGCTTCCGGCTTCACGCGCGAGCAGGCCTATGCCGCGAACGGCGGCAAAGGCCTCACCCAGTTCTTTGGCCCCTATTGCGCGCCCGGCCTGACGCCCACGCAGTGTTTCCAGGCTAACCCGGACTTCGGCTTGCAGCACGCCGGCACCGTCCACCTCAGCACCCGGGACACTCTGACCGGGCCGAACGACAAAAACAACAATATCCAGAAGACCGGATATTTCGACCTGATCTGGGAAGGCGCGGGCAACCTCAAGATCAAGAACCAGATGTTCTATGACGGTGGCCAGAGCCTCAACGAAAACGCCTATGGCTTTTCGCAGGCGTTCAGTTCCTACGTGATGGAAGACAAGATCGTTCTGTCGGATAGCATGCAGACATCTTTCGCGAAGGTTTCTGTGCAGGCATCACCGTCCTTGCGCTACACCCATTTCCACTTCGCGGATGATTTTGGTGCCGAATTCTGGAACCGCCCGGATATCAGCATCGACAATCTCTATCAGCCCTATGACACCCGCATTTTGTCCACCCAGTGCGATTGCGATTATTCGGACTATATGGTTGGCCATTACACCGATCTCGGCATGGCCGGTCTCGTCGATGTCGATTCGAACATCGGCCTCGATCTGATCGGTGGCGCCCGGTATGATCGGGTTCACGTGGTTTCCACCGCGATCCTGTCGAAATACGACCCGACCAACATTCTCAGCAACGTGTATAACTTCGGCCCGGCTCTCAATCCGCGGCAAACCGCCACGCAAGGCGGATGGTCCTGGAATGCCAGCCTTTCCTACAAATCCCCGATCGGCCTCGTTCCCTACGTAACCGTGTCGCACCAGACCACGGTGATCGCCGGGGAAGGCTCCGAGATTTATGGTTATAACATTGTCGGCGGGCAGTTTCTGGGCGTTTCCCAGTTGTTGGAAGGCGGCGTGAAGGGCAACTTCCTCGACAAGAAGCTGTATGCGGCCATCTCTGTCTACAAGCAAAAGCGCACCCAGGCCGGCGCCGAGAGCGGGCTGACCAACCAGATCCTGCAAACCAAGGGTGTAGAAGCTGAACTTCGCTGGTCGGTGGACCGCCACCTGCTGGTGACCGGTTCGTTCACGCATATCAAGGTGATCAATGTGGGCGCGCTGGATTCCGCCAGCCATGCCTATTTCAACTACTTTGGTGCGGGCGATTACCCCGGCGTCAACCCGGCGCTCATCTTCGGCGGTTCCCAGATCGGCAATATCTTCCTCACGACCGCGAAGCTGGCCCAGCGCCCGGGCGAGCCCGAAAACGTCGGTTCGGCCACCGCAACCTATGCCTTCGACAACGGCATAGCGTTGACTGGCGATATCAGCCACGTCGATGCGGTTTGGGCCAATTACACGCAATCGGTGAGGCTGCCCGCCTACTGGCTCGCAAACGTTGGCGTTTCTTACACCAGCGGGCCCTGGCTGTTCCGCGTGGTGGTCAAGAACGTCAACAATGCGCGCTACTTCCGGGCGGGCGGGCAGGACCTGTTCGGTGCCGACATCGCGCTGCCTCAGCTGCCGCGCAGCTGGCAGGGGACCATCAAGTACAGCTTCTAAGTTCCACCCTATGGGGGCGGCGGCCGCGCGCCGTCGTCCCCGCTTTTTCTCGATTGCACGGCGGATGTGACAATGGCACTCCCCGTTTTACTCTCATCCGGACGCCCGATCCATGCGCTTCCCGCTCTCCGCGACCGTCGCTGCCGTTCTGGCCACCCTTGCCCTGTGTACCCCCGCGCAGGCGGGCGACGCGGCGCCAGGCGAACCGGTTGCGGCGGCACTGACCGGCATTCGTTCGTGCGCCCCCGGCGGGCCCTGCGCCCACCGGTTGCCGGTGCGCGTCGTCATCGTCACCATGTTCGAGATTGGCGCGGATAGCGGCGACCTGCCCGGTGAATTCCAGTTCTGGAAGGAACGCCGTCACCTCGACGAGCGCATCCCCTTCCCGCAATCGTGGCACGATCTCTATTATAATCCCGACAGCCAGATCCTCGGCATGGTCACCGGCATGGGCTCGATCAAATCGGCGACTGCCACGCTGGCGCTCGGCCTCGATCAACGCTTCGATCTCAGCCACGCCTATTGGCTGGTTGCGGGCATCGCCGGCATCGACCCCCATCAGGGCTCGATCGGCTCTGCGGTCTGGGCGCATTATCTGGTCGATGGCGACATGGCGCATGAGATCGACCCGCGCGAAACGCCCAGGGGCTGGAAGTACGGCTATTTCCCCCTGGGTTCCTCAGGCCCCGCCGACCGGACGGCACGGGCGCCGGTCAATGGCGAGATGTTCGAACTCAATCCGGCGCTGGAGGCCTGGGCCTATGGGCTGACCAAGGATGTCCAGCTCGCCGACTATCCGTCCCTCGCAACCGCCCGCCATCGGTACGTTGGCATGCCCAAGGCTCAGGTGCCGCCGATGGTGATGCAGGGCGATCAGCTCGCGGCAATGACCTTCTGGCATGGCCGGATGATGAACGACTGGGCCCACGACTGGGTTGCTTACTGGACCGGCGGCAAGGGCACCTTCGTCACTTCGGCGATGGAGGAGACCGGCACCTTCCAGTCGCTCACCTATCTGTCGCGGATCGGGCGCGCCGACCGCAACCGGGTGATGGTGCTGCGCGCCGGCAGCAATTTCACCATGCCGCCGCCCGGCGTTTCCGCCGCCAGCAACCTGCTGCGCGAGGACAAGGGCTATGCCGGCATGACCGCGGCGCTGGAAAGCCTGTACAAGACCGGCTCCGTTGTCGTCGACGAACTGCTTGCCCATTGGGACCGCTACGAAGGGACGCCGCCAAAGTGAAGGTGGACGCGCGCCGGCGGGCGGGAGCATGAGCCTGACCGTCGTTCACAATGCCGACGTCGTGGTGACGATGGACGACGCGCGCCGGGAAATCACGGGCGGCGGCGTCGCCTTCCGCGATGGCGCGATTGTGGCGGTGGGCGATGCCGCCGCCATTTCCCCGCTACTGGGCCAAGCCTCGGCCACCATCGACGCCGGCGGTTGCGTGGTCACCCCGGGCCTCGTCAATACCCACCACCACCTCTATCAGACGCTGACCCGCGCGGTGCCGGGCGCGATCGATACCTCGCTATTCGGCTGGCTGAAGCGACTCTATCCGATTTGGGCGCAATACCGGCCGGACGACGTTTACGCGGCAACCCGGCTGGGCCTTGCCGAGCTGGCGCTGTCGGGCTGCACGCTGAGTTCCGATCATCTCTACCTGTTCCCCAATGGCGTGACGCTCGACGACACAATCGCGGCGGCGCAGAGCATCGGCTTGCGCTTTCACCCCACCCGCGGCGCGATGAGCGTGGGCGAGAGCGCGGGTGGGCTGCCGCCCGACAGTCTGGTCGAGGACGAGCGCGTCATCCTGGGCGATACCATCCGGGTGATCGATCGGTTTCACGATCCCCGCCCCGGCGCGATGGTCCGCGTTGGCGTCGCCCCCTGTTCGCCCTTTTCGGTCAGCCGTGGGCTGATGCGCGACGCCGCGCTGCTGGCGCGCGACAAGGGCGTGATGCTGCACACCCACCTCGCCGAAGATGCGGACGACGTCGCCTTCTCGCTCGAACGTTTCGGCTGCCGGCCGGGCCAATATGCCGAGGAGCTTGGCTGGACCGGCCCCGATGTCTGGCACGCCCATTGCGTCCAGCTCGATGCTGCCGAGATCGCCCTGTTCGCCCGCACCGGCACAGGCATCGCCCATTGCCCCTGTTCGAACTGCCGGCTCGGCTCCGGCATCGCGCCAGTGGCGGCGATGCGCGCGGCCGGCGTGCCGGTGGGGCTTGGCGTGGATGGCTCTGCCTCGAACGACAGCGGCCATCTGCTGCAAGAGGCGCGTCAGGCGATGTTGCTCCAGCGCGTGGCGGGCGGGGCCGGCGCGATGAGCCCGCGCGGCGCGCTTGAGCTTGCCACGCGTGGCGGCGCGCAGGTGCTGGGGCGCGACGATTGCGGCATCCTTCAGCCCGGCATGCGCGCGGACCTTGTGATCTGGCCGGTGGACGACATCGCCACCGCCGGCGCATGGGACAAGGTTGCCGCCCTCGCGCTGTGCCCGCCCGCTGCCGCCCGCGACGTCTTTGTCGAGGGGCGGGCCGTGGTGCGCAATGGCGAACTGGTCACGGCCGACCGGGGTGAAATTGTGGCCGCAGCCAACCGCGCGCGCGCGCGGTTGATGGCGCTGGCATGACAGGAGCTTCCATGGACATTGACCTCGCGCTCCCTCGCTCAACCGCCCCGGCGATTGCCCCGCAACTGCTGCCCGGCGATGCCAGCGATCCCGATTATTTTCCGGGGTTCGGCGTCGCCCTGCCGCTCGGCATTCAGCATGTCCTCGCCATGTTCGTCAGCAACATCACCCCGGCAATCATCGTCGCCGGGGCCGCCGGCTTCGGCTTCGGCTCGCGGGATTCCGCCGAGTTGGTCTACATGATCCAGATGTCCATGCTGTTTGCAGGTATCGCGACCCTGCTGCAAACCGTTGGCTTTGGCCCTATCGGCGCGCGCCTGCCGCTGGTGCAGGGCACCAGTTTCGCCTATATTTCGATCATGGTGCCGATTGTCGCGGGCAAGGGCGTCGGCGCGATGGCGGCGCTGACCACGGCGGCGCTGTGCGGCGGCCTGTTCCACACCGTGATGAGCCGCTTCGTCGGCAAGGTGCGCATGGCTTTGCCGCCGCTGGTAACGGGCCTGGTGGTGCTGATGATCGGCCTGTCGCTGATGCGCGTCGGGGTGCAATATTCGGCCGGCGGCGTGCCGGCGATCGGCACCCCGGCATTCGGCGCGGGGTCCAGCTGGGCGCTGGCCGGCGTGGTCGTGATCGTGACGCTGGGGCTCAATTTCTTTGGCCGGGGCATCTGGTCGACGGCGGCGGTGCTGATTGGGCTGCTGGCGGGCTATGGCGCGGCGGCGGCGATGGGGCGGATCTCCTTCGCGGCGGTGGCCAAGGCGGGCTGGATCATGGTGCCCTCCCCCTTCCATTTCGGCATCGCCTTCGTGCCGTCGGCGATCCTTGGCTTCTGCTTGATCGGCTTCGTCTCGTCGATTGAATCGATTGGCGATGTCGAGGCGATTTGCCAGGGCAATGCCGGGCGCCCCGCCACCGACCGCGAACTGGTTGGCGCTGTCGGGGCCGATGGCGTGGGCACGGCACTGGCGGCGGTTTTTGGCGCCCTGCCGAACACCACCTTCAGCCAGAACGTCGGCCTTATCGCCATGACCGGGGTGATGAGCCGGCATGTCGTCTCGATTGGCGCCGGTTTTTTGATCCTGTGCGGGCTGCTGCCGAAAATCGGCGCTGTCATAACCACCATTCCCATCGAAGTGCTGGGCGGCGGCGTCATCGTCATGTTCGGCATGGTGGCCTCTTCGGCCATTGCGATGCTGTCGTCCGTCGAGTGGAACCAACGCAACCGCCTGATCTTCGCCATCGCCATGTCGCTCAGCCTCGGGCTGCAGCTGGAGCCCGAGGCTTTGGCGCATTTGCCCGACACCTGGCGCGTCCTGCTCGGGTCTGGCGTGCTGCCATTCCTGCCGCTAGGCATGATGACGCTGGCCGATGGCCAGCCGGTGGTCGATGTCGGCAACAAGGTCATCGACGGCTGGTTCCTGCATGACAACGAATGGATGCTGCCGTCGCGGCGCAACGTGGCGCGCATGGCCAAG
>CAIXXP010000096.1 GCA_903923465.1 uncultured Sphingomonadales bacterium
ATTGGCCATGCCATCGAGGCCAGCGGCCAGCACGGCGGCGGGCATGAGGTAGGGGTTGGTGGCGCCATCGGCCAGGCGAAACTCGAAGCGGTTGCCCTCTGGCACGCGGATCATATGGGTGCGGTTGTTGCCCGTCCACGTGACCGAACTGGGCGACCAGGTGGCGCCAGAGGTGGTGCGCGGGGCGTTGATCCGCTTGTAGCTGTTCACCGTGGGGTTGCAGATCGCCGCCAGCGCCGGGGCCGAGTGGATCAGCCCGCCGATGAAGCCAAGGCCGGTAGCAGAGATCGTCTCGCCCTCGCCCGCCTCGAACACGTTGGTTTTTCCCTTCCACAGCGAGACATGCATGTGGCAGCCGTTGCCGGTGAGGTTGGCGAAGGGCTTGGGCATGAAGGTGGCCCGGAAACCGTGCTTTTCCGCCACCGATTTGGCGAGGAACTTGAAGAAGGCCTGCCGGTCGGCGGTGATGAGGGCGTCGTCGTAATGCCAGTTCATCTCGAACTGGCCGTTGGCGTCCTCATGGTCGTTTTGATAGGGTTTCCAGCCCAGCTCCAGCATGGCGTCGCAGATCTCGGTAATCACGTCATAGCGGCGCATCAGCGCCTGCTGGTCGTAGCAGGGCTTGGACTGGGTATCGGCCGCGTCGGAAATGACTGTGCCATCGGGCGAGGTGAGGAAGAACTCGCATTCGACGCCGGTCTTCATCGCCAGGCCGTGCTGGGCCGCGCGGGCCAGTTGGGCCTTCAGCGCGTTGCGGGGGCTGGCCAGCACCGGCTTGCCGCCCATCCACAGATCGGCGGCGAGCCAGCCCACCTCGGGCTTCCACGGCAGCTGGATCAGGCTGGCGGGGTCGGGCACGGCGAAGAGGTCGGGGTCGGCGGGGGTCATGTCCAGCCAGGTGGCGAAGCCGGCGAAGCCCGCGCCATTCTTCTGCATTTCAGCGATGGCGCTGGCCGGCACCAGCTTGGCGCGCTGGCTGCCGAACAGGTCGGTATAGGCGATCAGGAAGTATTTCAGGCCCTTTTCGCGGGCGGCGTCTGCAAGGTCGATGCTCATCGTTTCGTTCCCTGTCCGGCGGGGCGGCGGCGTTGTTGGCCTTTGCGTCCCTCGTGGAGATGTCTTCCTGCCTGCGAAATCGGGTTATTCGGCACTCAGAAGCCGGCCCTCAGAAGCCGGCCATGCCCGGCACCCAGCTGGTGCCTGCCAGCGGCACCCGCGCCATGGCTGCCGCCTCAATCGTCAGCGCGACGAGATCCTCGGGCTCCAGATTGTGCAAATGGCTTTTGCCGCAGGCGCGGGCGATGGTTTGCGCTTCCAGCGTCAGCACCGCGAGGTAGTTGGCCAGCCGGCGTCCCGCCTCCACCGGATCGAGCCTTGCCGCCAGAACCGGATCCTGCGTGGTGATGCCGGCGGGGTCTTTGCCCTCGTGCCAATCGTCATAGGCGCCGGCGGTGGTGCCCAGCTTGTGGTATTCCTCCTCGAAGGCCGGGTTATTGTCGCCAAGGGCCACCAGCGCCGCCGTGCCGATGGAAACCGCATCGGCACCCAGCGCCAGCGCCTTTGCCACATCGGCCCCGTTGCGGATGCCGCCCGAGACGATC
>CAIXXP010000097.1 GCA_903923465.1 uncultured Sphingomonadales bacterium
AGGTGGAGGCGGGTGGTCGGCCGTGCCCAGATCGCAAGCAGACCGGTGCCGGCGCTGGGTTCCAGAACATGGTCATCGGGCTGCAAATCAGCAAATTGTGCCACCAGCCATGCCAGCCCCAGCGGGGTCGAGAAGTGCTGATGGCTGATCTGCTCTTCGCTGCGGACGGTCTGGGTTGGTAATCGGTCTTCCAGGGCCGCCAGTGTGTCCAGCGCTTCAACTGGGCTTCGAGGCAGTTCCAACTGCGGCAGAGCCAGCATCACCGCCGTTTCCACCATCTGGAAGCTGTCCCGCTGCGACCAAACCCCTTCGGCCGATGTGAAGCCATAGGCTTCCGCCATCGCCGCATTCATCATGCGCCGCGTAATCCTTTCGCCATCCTTCAATGCTGGAACCAGCATCTCGGCTGCGGCGACAAGGCGATCAGCAGAGGGCAAGACATCTGGGCTTCGGGTGGTCATGGGCGCGGTCCTTTCGAGTCAGGTCAACTTCGAAAGCACCGCTCCCACTCTCACTCTTCCACCTGTTCACCTGTGGACATGTGAACCACACCACCCGGCGACGTCAGGCAATTTCCAAGAAAGCCTGAGTCGCGCTACTGATCCGTCGCGCACGGTGGCGTAACTGGGTAAATCCGCGCGGCGGAAAACCCCAATCGAGTTTCGCGATCTGTCCGGCGGAAATACGCGACGCTGCGGCCAACTCCGATACGGCGCCGATCATCCCGCCCGCCGCAAGTGCTTCCAGCACCGCTCCGTTGGAGGGCAATTCCAGTCGAACCTTGAGATCGCCAATTGTTAGCCCGACCTTGCCCAGAGCTTCTACAAAATGGGCACGCGTGCCCGATCCGTCTTCGCGCAAAACCCAAGCCGCATTCCGCAGATCCGATTCTGCCAGTTTTCCAGCCACCAGCGGATGGTCGGGCCTTGCAAATAATCCAAGCCGGTCTTGCCCCACAAGCGTTTGGTCCAGCAATGGCTCACGAACCTCGCCCTCGACAAAGCCGAGATCAACATCGCCTGCCAAGACGGCTTCACCGGCCTCCTTGGTATTGCTTACCTGCAAGACAAGCGAAATCGCAGGCCACAACTCGGCAAAGCGAGCCATGCGCGCGGGCAGCCAATATGTGGCGACGGTCTGGCTGGCAGCGATACGCAAGGAGCCACGCCGCAATCCCGCCAGATCATCTAGCGCACTGGCTGCATTCTGGGCGCTGGCAAGAACGGCGCGTGCCTCGGGCAAGAAAACCCGACCCGCTTCGGACAATTCCAGCCCCCGGCCAACCCGGTCAAACAGGTGGAGCCGATGGCGGCCCTCCAGCGCAGCGATAGCGGCGCTCACCGAAGGCTGAGTCAGGTTCAGCGCCTGCGCCGCGCGAGTCATGTTCAAAATGTCGGCTACGGCGACAAAAATGCGAAGCTGCTCAAGTGTCATTCGATAGATTTATCCTATTGAATATAGATAATCAATTGATTGGATGTTGCGCAGCCTTAGGATCATTGAGGCGGCATGACAGCATTCTTCACTGCAAAACGCGCGTTGCCCGGCCTAGCCTTGTGCGCTGCTATCGCCTTGCTGGCCTTCGGGCTTGAGCGATGGGAGATTGCCGTCTGGGGCCACGCCTGGCTTGAAGCTCTGGTGCTGGCCATTCTTGCGGGCGCCTTGGTCCGCACCAGCCTGCCCTTGCCTGACCATGCCCACACCGGCATCCGCATCGCCGCCAAGCCGGTCATGGAGGCTGCGGTTGCCCTAATGGGGGCCTCAACCAGCCTCGGCGTGCTGGCCCATACGGGTGTAGCGTTGATCGCGGCGATTGCAGGCACGATCGCCCTGACGATCGCTGTGGGGTATAGGATCGGGCGCGCGCTGGGCCTTTCGGACAGGATGGCGATGCTGGTCGCCTGTGGCAATGCCATATGCGGCAATTCAGCGATTGCGGCCGTGGCTCCGGCAATCGACGCGGATGGCAAGGACGTGAGCGCGGCGATCGGCTTTACCGCCGTGATGGGTATTGGCGTCGTGCTTGGGGTTGCACCCTTGGCTGTGGCGCTGAAGCTTTCACCTGTACAAGGGGGCATGCTGGCGGGCATGACAGTCTACGCGGTGCCGCAGGTCTTGGCTGCGGCCAACCCGCTGGGCGCGGTGGCCGTTCAGATCGGCGCCGTTGTCAAACTCGTGCGGGTGCTGATGCTCGCGCCCGTCGTGGCAATCCTCAGCCACATTTATGGCCATGCACCGAGCCGTCCCGGCAGAGACGGCGTTGGGCGCTTTGTGCCCGGCTTCATCCTGATCTTCGTTGCGCTCGCTGTGCTGCGGTCGGCGGGCGCGATCCAAGATGGCGCCTCAGCGATTGCTCACAATGCCAGCCTGCTGCTCACAGTTCTCGCGATGGCCGGTCTTGGCCTCGGCGTGGACCTGCGATTGGTGGTGGCAGCCGGCCCGAGAGTCACGGCCAGCGTCGCGGCATCGCTGATCGTGCTTGTCGTCGGCGCGCTTGGTGTGATCCGGTTGCTGGGTTGACGGCTGAGGTGGCGCGCGACCGACGGATTTGTTCCAATTTCTACCGGAAACTGCCACAGGGAGCATGATTATCCTGCGCTTGACCGATCAGCCGACCCAACCCAAACGCCATCCGCTGCCCGGAGTTTTCCATGTCCCAGTTGATCCAGATCCCTGCCGGCCACATTCTCTTCCGGCCGGGACAGGAGTGCGCTGGTTTTGTGGTCGTTCACAAAGGCACGGTGCGCGTCATGCTGACGGCTGAGAATGGCCGGGAAATTGTGCTTTACCGAGTGCAACCGGGCGATGTCTGCCTTCAGACGTTCAGCGCGCTGGTGCACGGCACCGCCTATTCCGCCGAAGGATTGGCAGAAACGGATCTGGAAGTCGAAATTCTGCCACCAGCGGAATTTCAGGCCAGGGTTATCCAGGACGGCCCCTTTCGCGCTCGCCTGTTCGGGGCGGTTGCCGACCGCTTTTCCGATCTGGAGCGGTTGGTCGAAGATGTGGCCCTGATCGGCATTCCGGCGCGTCTGGCGCGTACCCTCTTGCGCATGGCCGATAGCGACGGCCGCGTGATTGCCCGCCATGAAGAACTTGCCAGCGAAATTGGCTCGGCGCGCGAAGTGGTCAGCCGCCAGCTTGCCGTCTTTGCCCGGGGCGGTTTGATCCTGCTAGGCCGCGGCGAGATCAAGCTGACATCTTCCGCAGGCCTGCAAGCACTGGCTGGCGAAGAATAAACTGCGCCCGTGTGATGATGTCACAGACACCTGCGTCTTCGTGGCATATTCCTACTTGATCATCAGGAGGGATTTGACATGCGTAACGAAGGAGGCCTTGACCGGCTTTTGAGAATTGTTGTTGGGCTGGTCTTGCTTGCATTGGTCTTTGTTGGGCCAAAAACCCCGCTGGGCTGGATTGGCGTCGTACCATTGCTCACTGGGCTGGTCGGCTTTTGCCCTGCCTATCGGATTTTCGGCATCAACACCTGCGGCATTCGCCGATAATTCAGTCTTTTTTTCGAGACCCAAGCGCGGGCGCCGGACAGGGCGCCCCGTTTGTTTGCATATCCGAAATGTGATCGCACAGGTCGCACATGACATGAATGATCCCGGAAACGATGGGATCTTTCAGGCGATACCACCGCACCTGCGCATCAATCCGCACCGCCACCACATCCTCGGCCCGCAAAAGCGCTAGATGCTGCGATACGGACGACTGTGACAGTCGGGCAAGCGCGACCAATTCATTGACGCTCACCTCGCCTTCATCCATCCGGCACAGCATCAACAGACGCTCCGGATGGCTCATCACTTTAAGTCGCGATGCCATAAGGGTGGCATTCGCCTTGAGCTGGGTCATGTCGGTAGGTTTCATAGCGCAGCTTTCGTGGCCGGGTTTTGATCATCCCGCAAGACTACGTAGATCGCTGGGATCACCAGCAAGGTGAGCAGCGTCGATGACGCAAGCCCAAACAGCAGCGAAATCGCCAACCCCTGAAAGATCGGATCGGAGAGGATCACGCTGGCGCCGATCATGGCAGCAGCAGCGGTCAAGGCGATCGGCTTTACGCGGATGCGTCCCGCCTCGATCAGTACATCGCGCAAGGGTTTACCAGGCGCGGCGGTATGGCGGATAAAATCGACCAGCAGGATCGAATTGCGCACAATAATCCCAGCGAGTGCGATAAAGCCGATCATGCTTGTGGCGGTAAACGGCGCGCCAAACAGCATGTGCCCCGCGACGATGCCGATCAGCGTGAGCGGTACGGGCGTCAGGATCACCAGCGGCAGCTTGAACGAGCCAAACTGGCCGACGACCAGCACATAGATCGCCAGCAGCGCGACCATGAACGCCCCGCCCATATCGCGGAAGGTGACCCAGGTGATCTCCCATTCACCATCCCACAAAACACTGGTGTGGCTTTCATCCTCGGGCTGGCCGTGCATGAGGATGTCGGGTTTGGTCAGGCCGTGAGCCTTCCAGTCGTAGGCGTCGATAGCCTTGTCGACCGCAAACAGCCCATAGATCGGCGCTTCATAGCGCCCGGCAAGGTCCGCCATCACCATCGTCGCCCCGCGCCCGTCGCGGCGGTAGATCGCTTGCCCGCCTGCTTCAGGCCTGGCATCGACGAGTTCGCCAAGGCTTAGCAATTGGCCACCCCCGCCAATCTGACCTGCCATCGCCACCGGCGTCGCCGCCAGCGCGCCGCTCCATTGGCGCTGCGATTGATCCAGCCCGATCTCGATGGGCAGCGGATCGCGGTCAGCTCCGCCCATGCTCTGGTTTCGGGATGCGTAACCCAATGTCTGTCCTCCCATCAAAGCGCCGATGGAATCCAGCACTTGGCTTTCGGCAACCCCGTAATGATCAAGCTTCGTTCGATCCGGCACGAGCCGAAGCGTTGGGCGCGACAGTCCAAAGCTGTTATCGGTATCGACGATGAAGGGCACGGATTTGAAAATCTGCTCGACGGCCAAGGCGGTTTTCTGGCGCGTTGCCTCGTCCGGCCCATAGATCTCGGCCAGCAGGGTTGCCAGTACTGGTGGCCCTGGCGGCGTTTCCACCACCTTGATGACACCGCCCGCCGGTAAGGCCACAGCCTTCAGTCGCTCGCGCAGATCGACGGCGATGGCATGGCTGGAACGCGAGCGGTCGCCCTTGGGCAATAGCGCGACCATCACATCGCCCAT
Source organism: uncultured Sphingomonadales bacterium (assembly GCA_903923465.1). Lineage (GTDB taxonomy): Bacteria > Pseudomonadota > Alphaproteobacteria > Sphingomonadales > Sphingomonadaceae > Novosphingobium. Next base: position 5,193 of record CAIXXP010000097.1, read on the forward strand.
CTCTGGCCGGGAACGCAGGAAATAATGCCGCACGAGACCGTTGAAATTGAAAGGGGCGGCGGTGCCGGCATAGGCCTCCATCGCGGTCACCTCGGGAATCTGGCGCGCCACGGCAGCGGCTTGTTCAGCCACGCGCCCCGTGCCTTCAAGGCTGGTGCCTTTGGGCATATCGATGACCAGCTGCACTTCGCTCTTGTTGTCAAAGGGAAGCAGTTTGACCGTCACCGCCTTGAAATAAAACATCGAGCACGCGACCAGCGTGGCAACGCCCACACCAATGAGGAAGCGCTTGGCGCTTTGGCGGGTGGCGATGACGCGGGTGGCATAGCGGGCATAGATTGCCCCCAATTTGCCACCGCCTTCTGCCTCGTGGCCGTGTGTCAGCGTCGCTCGCGCGAAACGGATCATCAGCCACGGCGCGATAATCACCGCGACGAAGAAGCTGAACACCATCGCCGCGCTGGCATTGACCGGGATCGGCGCCATGTAAGGCCCCATCAGCCCTGAGACGAACAGCATCGGCAACAGCGCGGCCACCACCGTCAGCGTGGCGATGATGGTGGGGTTGCCCACTTCGGCCACGGCCTCGATGGCGGCCTGCTGGCGCGATCGCCCATCGTGCATGGCCCAATGCCGGGCGATATTCTCGATCATCACAATGGCATCATCGACCAGAATGCCGATGGAAAAGATTAGCGCGAACAGGCTGACCCGGTTGATCGAAAAGCCCATGATCCACGAGGCAAACATCGTCAGCATGATCGTCGTCGGGATGACGATAGCGGTGACGCCCGCCTCGCGCCAACCGATCGCAAAGCCGATCAGGATGACGATTGAGACCGTCGCCAACGCTAGGTGGAAGATCAGCTCATTGGCCTTGTCATCGGCACTTTGCCCATAATTGCGGGTTACCGTGACCGCGACACCGGCTGGGATCAGGCTACCTTTCAACGCTTCGACCCGGGCCACCACGCCTTGGCTGACATTGACCGCATTGGCCCCGTTGCGCTTAGCAATGGCGATAGAGACGGCAGGCGCCATGTTCCAGCCCTGCGCATCCTTAGACCCTGAATCCTTGCTCCAGCGCCAGCTACGCGCCTGATCTTGCGACGCGCCCTGCTCCACGCGCGCTACATCGCCGAGCAACACCGGCGCGCCTGTTGCCGAACGCACAGTCAGCCCACGCACCTCGTCCGCGCTACCCAGGGGTTGCCCGGCCGTGATCGCCAGTGCCTGCCCGCCTTCGCGAAGTGAACCTGTGGGAAAAGACCGGCCGCCTTGCCCGATGGCCTCCATTAGCGAGGACAGTGGCACCCGTGCCGCCGCCAGCTTCGCTGGATCGGGGATCACGCGGATTGCCTCGCGCTGGCCTCCCGCGATGAATGTGATGCCGACGTCATCGACCTTGGCCACTTCGGTCCGCAATTTCGTGGCCAGATTATAGAGCGTTCGGTCGTTCCATTCTCCCGCCGCGCCCGGTTTGGGCGTCAGCGTCAGCACCACGATGGGCACATCGGAAATACCGCGCGTGGTGATCTGAGGCGCAGGGATACCAGCCGGGATCTTGTCGATATTGGCCTTGATCTTCTCGTCGATCCGGGTCGCTGCAGCCTCGGGGTTTGATCCCACCAGAAAGCGCGCCGTCACCAGCACGCCATGGTCATCGGCTTGCGTATAAACGTGCTCCACGCCGTCAATCGACTTGACGATGCTTTCAAGCGGCTTGGCCACCAATTCCACATTGTCCGCCGCCGAGAGGCCCGGCGCCATAACGCGAATATCGACCATCGGCACGCTGATCTGCGGCTCTTCCTCGCGCGGGATGATGACAGTGGCCATCAGCCCCACCAGTATCGCCGCCAGCAAAAATAACGGGGTGAGCGGGCTGGCGATGGTGGCGCGGGTGATGCGGCCTGAAATGCCCAAATTCATGACGCACCACCTGCAAGCGTATCGCCTGCGGCAACGCCCGAGAGGATTTCAACCTTGCCCTCGCCAGCAGGCGCGGTCTGCACCGGCACCTGCACGGCCACGCCATTCTTGGCCACCACCGTCACATAATCGAGGCCATAGTGCGTGGCGACAAAGGCGCGCGGAACAAGGAAGGCGCTATGCGTGCCTGCGGCCACCTGGGCTGGCAAACGCCGCCCTATCAGCCGTGCATCCAGCCCAGCCATCGCCACATCGGCGGTAACCTGCCCGGTTTGAACCGCCGGATAGACGCGGGTGACAACCCCTTGGCCTGCCATGCCATCCACACGGACCTTGGCACCGGCCATGACTTTGGCGGCGAGGGCCTCGGGCAGGTCGAGCCGCAGCACCACAGGGCCGGAGGTGACCACCGCCACCACCATCCCCGGCGCCACGGGCGAGCCTGCTGGCACATCGGCGCGCAGCACGCGGCCAGAGGCAGGCGCCACCACCACGCCATTGCCCGCTACCGCGCGCACGGCGGATTGCTGGGCACGGGCGGCTTGGGTCTGTGCATTGGCGGCGATTGCGCCGGCTTCCGCCTGTTCGAGGCGCGCCTTGGCATAGACGCCATTGGCGGTGAGGTATTTCACTCTTTCCAGCTCGGCGTGGGCTTGCGCGGCCTGCGCCCCCGCAGCAGCGGCCTGCGCGCCATAGGCACCGGCCTGATAGCTCAGTTGCGTATCGGTGATGCGCCCGATCGCCTGACCACGCCGCACGCTGTCGCCCGCGCGCACCGACAGGGATGTCAAAATGCCCGGAATGCGCGCCAACACTTGTGCCTGATCCTGCGTGGTCACTTGCGCCGAGACGCTCTGCCAATCAGTCGCATCGCTCAACCCCACGACCAAGCGCGGTCCGGAAGCGGCTTTTACAGCCACCTCATCCGCCTTTTGTTGGCCACATGCTGCAATCGGCACCATCAGCAGTACCGCCAGCGTAGTCCTGAGGTTTGAGCCCCTGCGCATCACAAATCTCCCGCGTTATCGTTTTGTTGGCTCAGCGCTCGATCGGCAGGCCAGCTGACTTCCAAGCCCCAAAACCGCCCGCCAGATGTGTGTCGATGGCCACTCCGGCCGCACGGCATTTATCAAGCGCCGCCCCTGAACGCTTGCCGCCAAGGCAGGAGAGCACCACCAAGCGGTCCAGCGGATCTGAAACCTTGCTCGCACTGAAAATCGAGAGCGGCAGATTGATGGCTCCGGGAATGTGCCCAGCGGCAAACTCGTCGGCCTCGCGCACATCCACCACCAACGCCTTGTCCGCTTGAATCATGGCATGCAGCGCTGCCGGATCAACTTCATGGTGCTTCACCGACTTCCCAAAACCAAAGACCATCATTTTCATCCTTCCCAGCGCCGGCGCGACCGTCAGCAAAATCGTGTATTGCTTATATTGGAACACGCCTATATTAGTCAATAGCGATTCAAGAAGATCGCGCGAGTCCTTGAAAGGCCGCGCTGAGGAAAATCGAAGGGAGAGTTATCCATGTCATTGCCCCGCATCATCGTTTTGGGCGCAGGCCTCGGCGGAACCATCGCCGCCTATGAGCTTCGCGACGCCACAAAAGGCCGCGCAGAGGTGATGGTTGTCTCGGATACCGACGACTATTGGTTCGTACCAAGTAACCCTTGGGTTGCTGTGCGCTGGCGCGAACCCGATGCGATCCGCGTGCACCTCCCGCCGGTGATGAAGAAAAGGGGGATCGGCTTTACCAACGTAGGTTGCACCCGCGTTCACCCTTCCGAAAACCGCATCGATCTGGGTGATGGCACCAGCCTGTCCTACGACTACCTCGTCATCGCCACCGGCCCTGACCTCGCCTTTGACGAGATCAAGGGTCTTGGCCCCGATGGCCACACCGTTTCGGTGTGTCGCACCGATCACGCCGCCCATGCCGCCGATCTGTTCGATGCCTTTTGCGAGAACCCGAAGTCCATCGTCGTCGGCGCCGCACAAGGCGCCTCGTGCTTTGGACCGGCGTATGAATTCGCGCTAATCCTCGACACCGAACTGCGTCGCCGCAAGATCCGCGATCAGGTGCCGATGACCTTTGTCACCCCCGAACCCTATATCGGCCACCTTGGCCTTGACGGCGTGGGCGACACCAAAAGCCTGCTCGAAAGCGAAATGCGCAACCGCCACATCAAATGGGTGACCAACGCGCGCATCACTGCCGTCGATGAAGCCATGATGCATGTCGAGGAAGTGGCCGAGGACGGCGCGGTCAAGAAGACCCACGATCTGCCCTTTGGCTATTCGATGATCCTGCCCGCGTTCCGAGGCATCAAGGCGGTCTATGGCATCGAAGGCTTGACCAACCCGCGCGGGTTCATTCTGGCCGACAAGCACCAACGCAATCCGACCTTCAAGAACATCTACTCTCTCGGTGTCTGCGTCGCCATCCCGCCCATGGGGCCAACCCCGGTGCCTGTAGGAGTCCCCAAAACCGGTTTCATGATCGAGAGCATGGTGACAGCGGTGGCGCACAACATCGCCGCCGAACTCGACGGGCGCGCGCCGGATGAAATCCCCTCGTGGAATGCGGTCTGCCTTGCCGATTTCGGTGACGGCGGGGTCGCTTTCGTGGCTCAGCCGCAGATCCCGCCACGCAATGTCAACTGGTCGAGCCACGGCAAATGGGTGCACCTCGCCAAGGTTGGCTTTGAGAAATACTTCCTGCGCAAGGTCCGCATGGGCACCAGCGAACCGCTTTACGAAAAGCTCGCGCTTCAGATGCTGGGCATCAACAAACTCAAGGCAACCCAAAAGGGAGACGCATGATGTCGCTCGATTCCGCTGTCATGCGCTTTGCAGGCGTTGTGGTTCTTTCCAGTGCGCTCCTGGCCCATTTCGTCCACCCCGCCTGGATTTATCTCACGATGTTTGCCGGCGCCAATATGCTTCAGGCCAGCTTCACCGGCTTTTGCCCGGCAGCGGTCGTGTTCAAGGCGATGGGCGCCAAGCCCGGCTGCACATTCAAGTAAGAATTTCGGCAAGTAAGGATATCTGACATGCGCCGCCTCTTTGCCTTGCCGCTCCTGTTTCTCGCGCCCGCGGCCCATGCGCAGGACCTCAACGCAACCATCGCCGATGCGCTGGCTCATGCGCCTGCCCTTGCCGAAGCGCAGTCGGACGAGGCTCTGGCAAAGGCGCGGCTTGATGGTGCAAGGGCGCAAGGCCACCCGCTGGTTGCTATCGAGGGCGAAATTGGCGCAGGCCGCATCGACAATGGCGGCTTCTTTGGCTTTACCGCACGCAACGTCACCCCGCTGGCGTTGAAAGCTGGCGCCGAAATGCCGCTCTATGCCGGTGGCCGGGTAGCAGCCGCCATGGACCAGGCGCGCGGTGGGGTCGAAATCGCCAGGCTCGGGCTTGCCGATGCGCGCTCGCGCACGATGGTCGGCGCGGTGGCGGCCTATGCTGAAGTGCTGACGGCCCGCCGGATCGAGGCGCGCTTTGCACAATTGACCAGCGAATTGACCGAGGTCGAGCGTCAGACAGGCCTGCGCTTCAAGACGGGCGAGATCCCCGCTTCCGATCTGGCCGCCGCCACGGCGCGCCGTGCGGAAGGCGATGCGGGGTTCGCCAGCGCCGAGGGTCGCCGGATATCAGCTGAGGCGCAGTACCGCCGACTGACCGGGCATGACGCGGGCGCTCTGGCTCCCTTGCCTGCCTTGCCCGAAACACCGCCGACCCTGGACGAAGCGCTGGATGCCGCACACCGTGCCAATCCGGCGCTGGCGCAGGCGGAAAAGGCCATCGATATCGCGCGCGCCGGCGTGCGCGGTGCCAAGGCCGAAAGTCTGCCAACCATCGGTGCCTTTGCCGAGGCCACGCGAACCCGCGACCAGTTCTTCCCCGATTATCGCGCCGATGTGGTGGCTGTGGGCGTGCGCGGCCGCTGGACGCTATGGGCTGGTGGGCGCACCGCCGCCAAGATCCACGAAGCTGACGCCACGCTTGACGGCAGCGAAGCCCGCGCCCGCGATGCCCGCGATGTGATCGACACCGCCGTCATTTCCGCATGGACCGGCCTTAAAACCGCGCAGCGCATGGTGGTTGCCGGCGCGGCCCGCACCGCCGCCACTAATGAGGCCCTGCGCTCGACGCGATTGGAGGCAAAGGTCGGCGCCAAGCCCACGCTTGCCGTGCTCGATGCGGAGCGCGAGGACATGGCTGCACAAGCGGCCGAGATCGAGGCCGAGGGGCAGCGCCTCGTTGCAGCATGGCAATTGAATGCGCTGACCGGGGCGCTGGTGCAGTGACCACCACTGACGAAGTGATGGCACGCGCCCGCACGATCGCGACACGCACAATTGGCAAAGGCGGCGCGGTGCATGTGCAAAGCTTCTTCGACGAAGCCACGTTCACGGCTACCCATATCGTCCATGATTCGGTCAGTCTTCAGGCCGCGATCATCGATCCTGTGCTCGATTTCGATCCAGCTTCTGGACGCACCAGCACGAACTCTGCGCGGGGCGTGGCGACCTATGTCGAAGCCTTGGGGCTGCGGGTTGTCCTGCTGATGGAAACCCATGCCCACGCAGACCATCTCTCGGCCGCCCCATGGCTCAAGGCGCGATTGGGCGGAGAGATCACCATCGGTCGCGACATCGTCACGGTTCAGGAAACCTTTGCCGGCATCTTCAACGAACCAGCCAGCTTTGCCCGTGATGGCTCGCAGTTCGACCGACTGCTCGGCGACGGCGAAAGCTTCGCATTGGGGGCTATCGAAGGCATCGCGCTGCATGTGCCGGGACATACGCCGGCCTGCATGGCTTATCTGATCGGCGACGCGCTGTTCGTTGGCGATACGCTGTTCATGCCGGACTACGGCACCGCCAGAGCGGATTTCCCCGGTGGCGACGCCGCTACGCTGTTTCGCTCTATTCGCCGCCTGATGCAGTTGCCCGACGCCACGCGGGTATTCCTATGCCACGACTATAAGGCGCCCGACCGCACACAGTTCGCCTGGGAAACCACGATTGGCACCGAGCGCGCGCACAACATCCATGTGCATGATGGCGTCGAAGAAGCAGGTTTCGTGGCCATGCGGCAGGCCCGCGATGCCACGCTTGGCATGCCGCGCCTGATATTGCCCTCGGTGCAGGTGAACATCCGCGCAGGCCACATGCCTGAACCCGAAGCCAATGGGGTCAGCTACCTCAAGCTGCCGATCGACCTGTTGTAACGCGATGGATTTAGCCCACGCTCTTCTTTCGATCCTCTGCGGCGGTATGGTCGGCTTCACGCTGGGGCTGGTCGGTGGCGGCGGATCAGTCCTTGCGGTGCCCTTGATGGTCTATGTCGTTGGGGTCAAAAACCCCCATCTCGCTATCGGCACAAGCGCGCTCGCGGTGGCGATGAACGCGCTGGCGGGTCTGGTCGGCCATGCCCGATCAGTCAACGTCAACTGGCGCTGCGGCGGCGCTTTCGCGCTTGCAGGCGTGCTTGGCGCGCTGGCCGGATCAACGCTGGGCAAGGCCGTCAACGGGCAACGCCTGCTCTTCCTTTTCGCGCTGCTGATGATCGTGGTGGCCGCCGCCATGTATCGCGCTCGCCGCGATACGGGTGTCGAAGGCGTCACCTGCGACCGCCAGAACCTGCCCCGCGTGCTGGGCTTTGGCTTCGCCACGGGCTGCCTTTCGGGCTTCTTCGGGATTGGCGGGGGCTTCCTCATCGTGCCAGCACTGGTCGCGGCAACAGCCATGCCGATCTATCGCGCCATCGGTACGTCCCTGATCGCCGTCAGCGCCTTTGGTCTGACGACGGCGGCCAATTATGCAGGCTCGGGCCTGATCGACTGGCCGCTGGCCGGCACGTTCATTGTGGGCGGCGTGGTCGGCACCGTTCTCGGCACAGCCGCCTCGCGCCGCCTTTCGGCCCGCAAGGGGCAGCTCAACACGCTGTTCGCCAGCGGGATCATTCTGGTGGCGATTTATATGATTTATCGCAGTTGGATGGCATTATCCGCCTGACGCTGTTCCCAGAAACGTAGCTTGGCAAGGAGCAGATGCTATGAACAAGAATTGGCCCGAGATGGCAAAGGACCTGTCCGGCGCAATCCGTGAAGTCCGCCTTGGCGCGCCCGAGGTGATGAAGGCCTTTTCCGCCATGGCCGCAGCAGCCACTGCCGGGGGCGCGCTCGATACCAAGACCAAGGAACTGATCGCGCTAGCCATCGCTGTTACCATCCGCTGCGATGGCTGCGTCGCCTTTCACGCCAAGGCGGCCGTCGAACAGGGCGCCACCCGCGAGGAACTGATGGAAACCATGGGGATGGCGCTCTACATGGGGGCCGGCCCCAGCCTGATGTATGCGGCGCAGGCGGTGGAAGCCTTCGACCAGTTCGCCGGGACATCAACCGCAGAAGGCTGACCGTGATGGACCGACAAGAGATCGTTGTTTGCCCGCACTGCCTCGCGGCCAATCGCGTGGGTCAAAGTCGGCTAAGCGACGCCCCCAACTGCGGCAAGTGCCATAAGGCGCTGTTTCTGGGTAAGCCGCTCGACGCCAACGCCGCCGCTTTCGCTGCGCATGTTGGCAAGGGCACGTTGCCGGTACTGGTCGATTTTTGGGCGCCGTGGTGTGGGCCATGCAAGGTGATGGCCCCCGCCTTTGCACAGGCCGCGCTGTCGCTCGAACCTTTCATCCGCTTGCTGAAAGTTGATACCGAGCAGGAGCAGGCATTGGGCTCGACGCACGGCATCCGGTCGATCCCGACGATGATGCTGCTTTCAGGGGGCAAGGAAGTGCGGCGTATTTCCGGCGCCATGGATGCCCGGCGAATTGCCGAATGGGCAAAAGGGTAATGGCTTTGGTCACAGCTCTGCGGCCCCGTTTTGGAGCACTCAATGTCTCCCTATAATCTGCTGGGCGGTGAGGCGGTGATTCATGCGCTCACTTCGCGATTTTATGAATTGATGGACGGCTTGCCCGAGGCTGCGGCCTGCCGCGCCATTCATCCTGCCGATTTGGGGCCAGCGCGCCAGAAGCTGTTTGAGTATCTGTCAGGCTGGCTGGGCGGACCACCGCTGTTCACCGATAAATACGGCCCTCCGATGCTGCGCCGCCGTCATTTCCCGGCAAAGATCTCGGCGGTCGAGGCCGAGGGCTGGCTGATCTGCTTCCGGCAAGCCTGGGCCGAAACGACATCAGATCCGGCCCTGACCGCCCAAATTATGCCCCGCGTCGAAGCCTTGGGCCAACACATGATCAATACGGAGCAGGCGCCACCAGCATAAAACCTGTCAGGGGTGAAGGTAGACAAAGCCCTGACCCTGAAGGCGCGCAATCTCCGCCACCCCGCTGGGAACAACGTCCTGCGGGCGGACCCCATACAAATCTTCCGCGTGAAGCCCCATGCCGTTGAGGGTGTTGCTGCAAATCAGGAAGTTGACGCCTTTCGCGCGCAGTCCATCAATTTCACTGCGCAGGTCGCTGTCCGTTTTGGCCATCTGAAACAGCGTGACGCCCGATGCGAAGTTCACAACCCGAATTTCCACTTGACCATTGGTGGCAGCGATATGCGCGCTGATGTGGTGAAGGAGGCGCAGGAAATAAGCCCGATTGTCAGGCCAGCCCCCGTCATTCTGATAGGCGACGCGCTGGAAAGTATAATAATTTTTGGGCGCCTGGCTGGAGGTCTGCCTCTGAGCCAACCCCTGAGCAGCACAAGGGCTCGTCAAGGCAAATAACATGGCGGCAAATATTGCACCGCATTTGCCAAACTGTGCCCAGAGTTGATGCGTTTTCATCGAAAGTAAGCCTTTTGCGAAAGGGACCTGGCACCCCGGCTGATGCTGCTGAATTGCCGCTTTCAATTTATCAAATGTCTAATTTGTTAATTCAATTGCGCCCGATCAATGAGTTTCACCATTTTTCGCCGCAATATCGTGAAATCCCCCGTGCTTAACGGATGGATCGAAAGGGTTTCGCCATGTCAACGCGCCTCATGCTTATGCTGTTTTCGATGATCGCGACAACGATTATCGGCATTCTGATTACTGTCGTACTAAGCATGGGATTGACGACTGGTCGCGCCATCCTGATCGCCACTGCGGTTGGCTTTGTTCTCTCCATTCCCGCTAGCTGGTTGGTCGCCCGTGCCATCACGAAGACGGTCGTGCGAGGCTAAGCCAAAGCGCCAAGGCCGCCCCCAGCTTTCCATCTCAGTTCCAATACAAAACCCCCGCAAATCCGTCAGGAAGCGCGGGGGTTTTGCTTTGCGCCTTGGCGGCGCTTTGGGTCAGAGCGACCCTGGGGCGGCACCACGGGAAGGTCAGTCCCGCCCACATTTCGATGTTACGTCAGACAGTCGGATCATCGTCTATTGGCGAATTGAACTCGTGCCACAGCCCGTTGATGATGCCGAAACCAACCGCTGTCCCCCGTCAGCACTTATGGCACAGA
>CAIXXP010000098.1 GCA_903923465.1 uncultured Sphingomonadales bacterium
AAGCTTCGGTCTTGCGCCGGGTCTCCGCGCCGCAGGCAGTTAAAGCCGCTTCGCGGCGGGGCGCTAGGCCGAGATTGTGCACGAACGCAGGCAGTATTGGGAGCGCGAGGGCGATGGCCCTCGCACCTACCCTCGTTACCCCTTCTCTTTCGCCTCTACAGCCCGGCCTTCACCAGCCAGTCGTGGAACATGCGCACGGGGCGTGAATCGAGGCTGCGCGGGCGGCAGACGAACCAGTAGGAATAGGGGCTTTCCACGGTCACCTCCTCGAACAGCCGCGCCAGTCGCTCGTCGCCCGAGCGGGCGTAGTGATCGTCGTGCATGATGGCGATGCCCAGCCCCTGCGCCGCCGCTTCCAGCATCAATTGCCCCGAATCGAAATGATCGATCGCCGCCGGCTCCAGCCCTTCCAGGCCCACGGCGTTCTTCCACGCCTCGAAACTGTCGGGCAGGTCGGTGTGCAGCAGGAATGTCTGGCGGGAGAGGCGCACCTTGTCCGGCTTTTCACCCAGTTCGGCGGCCAGCGCCTTCGAGACGATCGCATAGACCCGGTTGTGATCGAGCCGCACCGAATGCAGCGCCGGATCGGGCTCTTCGGCCAGTATGATTGCGGCATCCAGCGAATCGCCCACCCGCGCCTCCAGATGGGGGCCGGTGTCGATGTCGATGTGCAGGCGCGGGTGCAGCTTGCGCAGTTCCGGCAGGCGGGGAAACAGCCGCTGGCCACCAAACAGCGCCGGCACGCCGAGATGGAGCCGCAGCACATTGGTCGTCTCCATCTGCGATTCCACCGCCTCGGCCAATTCGTCGAGGCAGGGGGAGACGGCGTTGTAGAAGGCCTGGCCCTCTTCGGTGAGACGCATGGCCTGATGCTGGCGGGTGAACAGGCGCTTGCCGAGAAAATCTTCCAGCGCGCCCACCCGGCGCGACAGGGCCGAGGGGCTCAGGCCAAGCTCCGCCGCGGCCGCCTTGGCCGAACCGAGGCGAACGATGCGCACAAAAGCTTCCAGAGCGCGCAGGGGTGGCAGGCGGCGGGCGGAGGGAATAGTCAGGTGCTCCGGTCGTTCGGCCGGTCGCCAGAGCGGTCATGAGCCCGGTCATCAGAGCGGTGGTGTGCGGGCTGGGGCGGGTGCAGGCGCAAATGGGTGACATGGCGTTCGTCGGCGCCGGTGACCTCAATCGTCCAGCCGCTGTCGTGGCGCAACAGGGCGCCGACGTCGGGCACCTGCTCCGCCAGCAGCACGGCCAGGCCGCCCAACGTGTCGATATCCTCCTCCTCGCCGAGGCGCGGATCGACCCTTTCGGCCACCTCTTCCAGCTCGACGCGGGCGTCGGCCTCCCATACCCCGTCGTCTATCTGGCGCAGCAGTTCCTCGGGCGCATCGTCGTGTTCATCCTCGATGTCGCCGAAGATCTCCTCGACCAGATCCTCGAAGGTGATGATGCCATCGGTGCCCGAATATTCATCGACCACCACCGCCAGATGCACCCGGCTGGAGCGCATGTCGGCCAGCACATCGAGCGCGCCGCGGGCTTGCGGCACGAACAGCGGCTGGCGCATCAGGCTGGTCCAGTTTGCAGGCGGAGGGGCGTTGGTGGCCAGCAGGGCGAACACGTCCTTCATCAGCATCAGTCCGATGATTTCGTCCAGCGTTTCGCGATAGACGGGCAGGCGCGAGTGGCCATGTTCGGCAAAGGCGGCGACCACCTCTTCCCAGCTTGCGCCCTCTGGCAGGGCGACGATGCGGCCACGCGGAATGGCGAGATCATCCGCATTCTGCTCGCCGAAGTGCAGCAGGTTGCGCAGCATTTGCCGCTCGATGAGCGAAAGGTCGCCGTCAGCGGTGGAGGAGGCACTGTCGGCACCCTCGTGCTCGTCGATGACTTCCTCGATCTGCGCGCGCAACGACTGGTCGTGCTCACCGCTGCCGAACGCGGCAAAGTCCAGCAGGCGGCGCATCAGTCGCCCCAGCGAGAGTTTACTGTCAGGCGAGCGCTTACTGTCCGGTTCTCCCGCGAGGGAATCGCTCACCCGGCCTGTTTCGGCCACCACTGTTTATCGCCCCTGCAAATTCATGTCTGGCGCCGCTTATGGCGCATCATCATAGGGATTGCCAACGGAGATCAGCGCCAGGGCGCGAATTTCCAAGCTTTCCATAGCCTGCGCATCGCCGGGAGATGTTTCATGATCATGACCGGCAAGGTGGAGGAGGCCGTGAATAATGAGATGGGCGGCGTGATCGGCCAAGGTTGCACCCTTTTCCGCCGCCTCGCGAACGCAGGTTTCCAACGCCAGGGCAATGTCACCCAGAAGGATGGGCGGCAGTTCGGGCGACCCGTCCGCCGGCAGGGCGAGCAGGGCGTCGCGCTCCAGCATGGGGAAGGAGAGCACGTTGGTCGGCTTGTCCTTGCCGCGCCATTCGGCGTTCAGCCCCTGCACCGTGGCGTCGTCGGCGAACAGCAGGCTGGCCGACAGACGGGGGTTGGCCAGTTCGGGCGCGACTCCGCAGGCCGCACCGGCCGCGCGCTCGGCGAGGGCCAGCCAGTCCGTGGCGTCTGGCCAACCGGCCTCCACATCGACGTCAAGGTCGATCACTGCCTCAGTCACCGGCATCTGGCACTTTCTTCTTTTGGCACTTTCTTCTTTCGCGGTTTTTTGGGTTTGGGCTTGGGCAGGGGCAGTTCGGCGGCGCTGGTGGTGATCAGGCGCGAGAGCAACGCACCATCTTCCCACACTTCGGTATCGATCAGAAAGCTGGGCTTGGCCCCGGGGTAGGGCGGGGCCTCCACCACATCGCCGAGCAGCGCCCGCCCACCGGTGGTCGGCTTGAGGAACAGCTGGTCCTGGCAAATCAGCGCCACCAGCTTGCCCTCGCAATAGAGCGCAAATTCGCCAAACATCGCCCGCACCGACACATCCCCGGCGCCGGCCGCTTGCTCCAGCAGAAAGTCGATCGTGTCCCGGCGGGTTGCCATCGGCGGTCAGGCCTTGCGCGGGTGGGCTTCGGGCTTCACGCTTCCTTGCCCTCATAGGCATCGACGATGCGGCCGACGATGGGGTGGCGCACCACATCCGCGCTGCCGAAGCGGATGACGGAGATGCCCTCGATGCCCTCCACCCGGCGCACCGCATCGGCCAGGCCCGATTGCGCATCGCCGCCGGGAATGTCCACCTGGCGCGGGTCGCCGCAGATGACCATGCGGCTGTTCTGGCCAAAGCGGGTGAGGAACATCTTCATCTGCGCCGGCGTGGTGTTCTGTGCCTCGTCGAGGATGACGAAGGCATCGGCCAGGGTGCGGCCGCGCATGAAGGCGATGGGCGCGACCTCGATCTCGCCGCTGGCCATGCGCCGCTCGACCTGCTCGGGCGGCATGCAGTCGTAGAGGGCGTCGTAGAGCGGGCGAAGGTAGGGGTCGACCTTCTCCTTCATATCGCCGGGCAGGAAGCCGAGGCGTTCGCCCGCCTCCACCGCCGGGCGGCTGAGGATAAGCCGCTGCACGCTGCCGGTGATCAGCTGGCTGACGGCCTGCGCCACCGCGACATAGGTCTTGCCGGTGCCTGCCGGGCCCAGGGCGAAGATCATGTCGTGGCTGGCCAGCGCGCGCATATAATCAATCTGCATGGCGCTGCGCGGCACGATGGTTTTCTTGCGCGTGCGGATGACCACCGAAGGCGCATCCTCGTGGCCGGATATGATGCCCTCCAGCGTGGGTTCCTGCGACATCATGATCAGCGACTCGACCGCGCCGGCGTCGATCTCGTGGCCGGTGAGCAGGCGCGCATGCAGGCCGCGCAGCACATCGCGGGTGCGGGCCACGGCGTCCTCCGGCCCCTCGATTTGCACCCGGTTGCCGCGGGCGGCGATATAGACGCCCAGCCGGTTTTCTATCTGCACCAGATTGGCGTCGAACTGGCCAAACAGCGCCCCCAGTATGGTGGCTTCCTCGAATTGGACCTCCGCCCTTGCCCGGCGTGAGCCGGAGGGAGGACCCTCGCTGTGCGACTGCGCCAGATAGCTAGGCAACTGGCCAGTGCGGTGGGCTTTTCGGGCCATAAGGGTGCTGGGCGCTCCTTTCGGATTCGGCCGGTGTGGCCTGATGTCGAGGATAGGCACGGGCGTGGTTTGTGCAAGCGCGACGCGGCCCGGCGCCTGTGGAAAACACGTCACCGGCTGCCGCGGGGTTCAGGCCGGGGGCGCGACGACCCCCTTGAGCAGCGCCTCGATCGGCGAGGTCGGCCGGCCGATGATCTTTTCGAGATCGCGGCCATTGTCTTCCAGCGCGCCATCCTGCGCCAGCGTGTCGGTACGGGCGAGCATCTGGGCGAAGGCCTCGGGAAGGCCGGCACCGGTGAGGGCCGCGGCATAATCCGCCTCCCGCAGGTTCACGCAGGCAATGTCCTTGCCGGAAAGCGCCGACAGGTGCCGGGCGAATTCCGGCATGGAAAAGCTGGTGCTGCCTGCCAACTCGTAAATCCGGCCGGCTGCGGTGTCCTCGGCGGCGAGCAGAACGGCGGTGGCTTCGGCCAGCTCGGCCCGCGGGGCGGCCGAGAAACGGCCATCGCCGGCGCAGGTCAGCACCGCGCCATGCTCCAGCGCGGGCCCCACGCCCGCCAGGTAATTCTCGCTGTACCAGCCATTGCGCAGCACGATATGCGGCACGCCGCTTTGCGCCAGCACCTCTTCCGTCGCCTTGTGCTCCACGGCCAGCGGCAGCGGCGAAGTGGCGGCGCGCAGAATGCTGGTATAGGCGATGAGGCGGACGCCGGCAGCCTTTGCCGCCTCGATCACGGCGCTGTGCTGCCCCACCCTTTGCCCGACTTCGTTGCCCGAGATCAGCACCAGCCTGTCGACCCCGGCGAGGGCGGTGGCCAGGGTTTCGGGGCGGCTATAATCGGCGATGCGCACTTCCGCGCCCATGGCGGCAAGGTCTGCGCCCTTTTCGGCGGAGCGGACGCCGGCGATCACGTGGACGCCCCGGCTGAGCAACTGGGCGACCACCAACTGGCCGAGTTGGCCGTTGGCTCCGGTAACCAATACGCGGGCAGGTGCAGTCATGGCTTCTTCTCCCCTTATGATTCGACGCGGCGGAATGTTGGGGTATTCGCCGGTAGTGTCAAACCGGCGGGGAAGTCTGCGCATATCGGTTGATAGGGGCAACCGGGAACCTTCCGCCCGCTGCGCACTTTTCGGCAGGCGCGAAAGCTGCCAAAGGCCTGATGGAATGGCCGGCCCGGATTCCCGGGCGGCGTGAAGGGATGCGAGATCAATGACGGATGGCCCGAGCCACGCGGCGTTCCTGGCGCGCGATGCAGACTATCTGGCGCGGGCGCGTGCCAATATGGACACTCCGGTTGCGCGCGATTTCTTTCGCTTTGAGGAAGTGCACATCGCGCCGGGCGAGGTGCATCTGGCGATAGACCTGCGCCCGGAGCTGGGCCATGCGCCCGGCTGGTTCCAGGGATCGGTGACCACCGCCATCGCCGAGATTGCCGCGGGCGTTTCCGCGCTGACACTGTGCGCGGCGGATCAGAACATGATGACCGTGGACCAGTCGATCACCTTCACCGGCCCGGCACGCGGCCAGCGGCTGGTGGCCCGTGGCCGGGTGCTGAAGCCGGGGCGCTCGATCACCATCTGCCAATGCGAGGTCTTTGTCGTGGAGGATGGTGCCGAGCGCCTCTGCGCCGTCATGTTGCAAACCAACCACCAGTCCGGCGGCTGATAACACGCCCCCAGCGCTATTTCGTACCATCTGGCGGGTTATACTTCATCACGAAATCCAGCGCGGCCTGAAGCATGCTCAGGCGGGTCTCGCTGTTGGACAGCCAGTGATCCTCGCCGGGCAGCGCGACCATCTGAACAGTCTTGCCCGCATCGTGCAGGGCGCTGGCCATGCGGCTGCTCTGGCTGAAGTCCACCACCGTATCGTCCTTGCCGTGGATCAGCAGCACCGGTACGGTGACCTTGCTGGCAAAGCTGATCGGCGATACCGCCTTCATGTCCTGCCCATCGCCCACTTCCTGCCGCAGCCGGCGCATTACCAGCGGGTCGCCGTCCGAGGCGACGTCGTGGGTATCCACCCAGGCGTTGATATCGCTGACCCCGGCGTAAGACACGGCGCAGCGGTAAATCCCCTGCTGTATGGTCACGCCGGCCAGCGCGGCGTAGCCGCCGTAGCTGGCCCCCATGATGCACACGCGGGCGGGATCGACGACCCCTTGCGAGTCGTCGGTGGCGTCCATCGGACAGGCCTGGCCAAGAACCGCGGCTTTGCCCGTATGGATGTCGACGTACCAGAAGGTGTGCGGATCGCCCGGCCCCTCGGTGGCGGCCAGCAGGCGATCAAAACTGCCGGAGTGGCCCATCACTTCCATGCGCTTTTCGGGAACGGCATGCTGGGTGGCGCGACAGATCTTCCGGGTCAGGGGATCGAAGAAATGGCCGTCGCGCGGCGACGGCGGCCATTTGCCTTGTCCTCTCGTGCCGCAGGGCATTACAGGGCATGCACGCGCGGGGAGGCGTGGCCGGTAATGATGGACGAATTCGACTACATCATCGCCGGGGGCGGCAGCGCCGGCTGCGTGCTGGCCAACCGGCTATCGGCCGATCCGCGCCACCGTGTGCTGCTGCTGGAGGCGGGCGGCAGGGATGATTACATCTGGATCCGCGTGCCGGTCGGCTATCTCTATTGCATCGGCAATCCGCGCACCGATTGGCTCTATCGCACCGAGGCGGAGGAAGCGCTCGGCGGCCGGGCGCTGGCCTATCCGCGCGGGCGGGTGCTGGGCGGCTGTTCGTCGATCAACGGCATGATCTACATGCGCGGGCAGGCGGCGGATTATGATGGCTGGCGTCAGGCCGGCCATCACGGCTGGGGTTGGGACGAGGTGCTGCCCTATTTCCGCAAGGCCGAGGACCATTACGATGGCCCCAGCGCCTTCCACGGCGCGGGCGGGGAGGTCAGGGTGGAAAAGCAGCGGCTGCGCTGGGACATTCTCGAGGCCTTTCAACGGGCCGCGGCGGAATGGGGCCTGCCGCCGGTTGCCGACTTCAACCGGGGCGACAACGAGGGCTCGGCCTTCTTCGATGTCACCCAGCGCCGGGGCTGGCGCTGGAGCGCGGCCGACGCCTTCCTCAAGCCGGTGCGGACCCGCGCGAACCTGAAGGTGGTGACCGGGGCGCTGGTTGACCGGGTGGTGATCGAGCAGGGCCGCGCGGTGGGCGTGGCCTATCGGCTGGGTGGCGAGAGCCGGGTCGCGCGGGCCCGGGGCGAGGTACTGCTGGCGGCGGGCGCCATCGGCTCCCCGGCCATTCTCGAACGCTCTGGCATAGGCGATGCCCAGAGGCTGGCGGAACTGGGCATTGCGCCGGTGCTCGACGTGCCGGACGTTGGTGGCAATTTGCAGGACCATCTGCAGTTGCGCTGCGCCTATCGCGTCAGCGGCGTGGCGACGCTGAACCAGCGGGCGGCAACGCTGCTGGGCAAGGGATTGATCGGGCTGGAATACCTTCTGCGTCGCACGGGCCCCATGGCGATGGCGCCCAGCCAGCTCGGCATGTTCGCCAAGAGCGACGCACGCTATGCCACCGCCAATCTGGAATACCATGTGCAGCCGCTGAGTCTTGAGGCCTTCGGCGGCGCGCTTGATCCCTTTCCGGCGTTCACCGCCAGCGTCTGCAACCTGCGGCCGGAAAGCCGGGGGCGGACCGCGATCACTTCGGCCGATCCCGCCGGGCACCCGAGCATCCGCCCGAACTATCTGGCCACCGAGGAAGATCTTCGCGTTGCCGCGCAGGCCATCCGCGTGACGCGCGAAATTGTCGGCCAGCCGGCCATGGCGCGCTATCGGCCGGAGGAGCTGCGCCCCGGGCCGGGCCACGTCAGCGAGGCCGATCTGCGGCGCGCGGCCGGCGCCATCGGCACGACGATCTTCCACCCTGCCGGCACCGCCGCCATGGGCCGCGTGGTGGATGCGGCGCTGAAGGTGGCGGGTGTCGACGGCTTGCGCGTCATCGATGCCTCGGTGATGCCGGCGATCACCTCGGGCAACACCAATGCGCCGGTGATGATGATCGCTGAGAAGGGCGCCGAGATGGTGCTGGCTTCCGCGAAATAGCGGCGCGACGCTGATTGCCGCCTAGAAAATGGCCGGGAACAGCCTGTGCACGCCAACAAGGCCCGCGGCCACAGCGACGAGCACAACCCAGGCGATCAGGCTTTTCTGCCACGGCCGCAGCCGGTGCCACAGACCGCGCCGAGCCGCCGCGCCGGGCAGGCCGGATGGGCGCATGCCGCGAAACTGGCCCTTGTTCTTCGGCGGGCGCTTGAATTGGTGAATCGTTCCCATTCGCCGGGTATTACGCCGCAATTCGATCACGGCAAGGATTCGTCGGCCAGGCGCCGCATATGCTGCCTAAGCGGGCCCGGGGCCGCCCTGGGCCGAGGGGGCCAACACGCCCTTCAGCGAATTCGCCCCCGCCTCGGTCAGGTCCACCGTCACCAGATCGCCGATGGCGACCTCGCCGAAGAAATGAACCGATTGCAGCCACGGCGATTTGCCCAGCCATTGGCCGGGCAGCTTGCCGTGCCGCTCGACCAGAACCTGGCAGCGGCGGCCGAGGGAGGCCTGGTTGAACGCATATTGGCCGCGGTTGACGGCGGCCTGCAGGCGTTGCAGCCGCTCGTCCATCACCTCCGGGGCGATCTGGTCTGGCATGGTGGCGGCCGGAGTGCCCGGGCGCGGGCTGTATTTGAAGCTGAAGGCCTGCGCATAGCCCACCGCGTCGATCAGCGCGACGGTGGCGGCGAAGTCCTCGTCGCTCTCGCCCGGAAAGCCGACGATGAAATCGCCTGACAGCGCGATGTCTGGCCGGGCGGCGCGCACGCGGTCCAGCAGCTTGAGGTAGCTGTCCACCGTGTGGCTGCGGTTCATCGCGGCCAGGATGCGGTCCGAGCCGGACTGCACGGGCAGGTGCAGGAAGGGCATCAACATCTCCACCTCGCCATGCGCGGCAATGAGGCCATCGGTCATGTCCGTCGGATGGCTGGTGGTATAGCGGATGCGCGCGAGATCGGGCAGTTTGGCCAGATCGCGGATGAGGCCGTCGAGGCCGATGGGATTGCCCGCGTCGTTATCGCCAGCCCAGGCATTCACGTTCTGGCCCAGCAGCGTGATTTCGCGCGCGCCCGAGCCGACGAGGCGGCGCGCTTCCTCCATCAACGCGGCATAGGGCCGGCTGACTTCGGCGCCGCGGGTGTAGGGCACCACGCAATAGGTGCAGAACTTGTCACAGCCTTCCTGCACGGTGAGGAAGGCTGTGGCCCCGGTGCGGCGGCGCTGGGGCAGCGTGTCGAACTTGGGGATGGCGGGCATGTCGGTGTCGGTGACCCGCTCGCCCTTCGCCGCGCGCGCCAGCATTTCGGGCAGGCGGTGATAGGCCTGTGGCCCCACCACCATGCGCACCGCGGGCGCGCGAGCCATGATCTCGTCGCCCTCGGCCTGCGCCACGCAGCCGGCCACGGCGATGAGCGGGGCGGAGCCATCCTGCCGCCCCCAGTCCTTCACGATGCGGCCGATGTCCGAATAGACCTTCTCGGCCGCCCTCTCGCGAATGTGGCAGGTGTTGAGCACCACCAGGTCGGCCTCGTCGCCTTCCGGCGCGGGGGAAAGGCCCTGCGCGTCGAGCAGCTCGGTCATGCGCTCGCCATCATAGGCATTCATCTGGCAGCCGAAGCTTTTGACGCGATAGGTGCGGGGGGAGGGCAGGGGGATGGGCATGGCGGCGGCCAATACGCCAGTTGCGCGGCCACGGGAAGGGGGCGGCGTTAGCGCGTTGTCGGCCAGAGGCTCTTGCGCAGGACTTCCCCGTCACTGCCGGGAAACGGAACGAGGTTTGCGATGGCTATGCCGACCGACAGTATCGCGAACAATGTTAACGCATTCGGCAGGATGGCGCCGGGCGCGATGGGGTCGAGTGCGAAAGCCCCCAGCCCGGTTACGACGTTGGCCAGGGGCCCCGCTGCGGCAATCCGGGCACGCGCAGTGTTTCCGGGGCCGGCATCGCCTAAAGTGTACAGGACATATCCCGCGATTTCTCGGTGACCGCGTGATTTTTGTAATCCGAAATGTCGCTTGGTGAAATCATAACCGATGTCCCACACCACAAACGCGTGAAGGCGGGCGCCCGTTGCCGCGACGGCAATGGCGTGACCCGCCTCGTGGACCATCGTCGCTGCAAGGGTGAGGCAGAGAAACAGCAGGCTTGCCATTTCCGCCCGCAGGGTTGGCAGCAATTGCTGGGCAGCGACAAACGTCATGAGTTGGACGACGCAGAACAGGGCGGTGGCAAGGCGTCTGGCCATTGGCGAGTCTCGCCTTTCCTTGGCGGCGGATGATTAGTCCGCGCTGGGAATGCGGCGGCGGCCGGTGCCCTGGCTGCCGAGGCGCACGCCGAACAGTTCCATGCGGTGGTCGACCAGGCGATAACCGAGGCGCTCGGCGATCTGGCGTTGCAGCGCCTCCAGCTCGGGATCGACAAATTCGATGACCTTGCCGGATTCGACGTCGATCATGTGGTCGTGATGGGCCTCGGGCGCGGCCTCGTAGCGGGCGCGGCCGTCGCCGAAATCATGCCGGTCGAGAATGCCGGCCTCCTCGAACAGGCGGACCGTGCGATAGACCGTGGCGATGGAAATGCCCGGATCGATCGCCGCGGCGCGCGCGTGCAGCGAGTCGACGTCCGGGTGGTCGGACGCCTCGGACAGCACCCGCGCAATGACGCGGCGCTGCTCGGTGATCCGCAGCCCGCGTTCGGCACAAAGCGCTTCAATATCTATGGGTTGTTGCACGGCAGCCCTAATTCAATTGTAATCCCGCCAAGTATGAACCCGGCGGGATTAGAGTGCAACCGATAGTCGGTTTTTCGGATGCCCGCCGGCAAAATAGCCGGCGGTTCTGGCCCGGCGCGCGACGGGGCGCACCGGAGGCGTTCACGCCTTGGGCTTGCGGCCGCGGCGCACGCCGGGCTTGCGGCCAAGGCCGATCTGCTTGGCCAGCTCGCGGCGATGCGCGGCATAGTTGGGGGCGACCATCGGGTAATCCGAGGGCAGGCCCCAGCGGGCGCGATATTCGTCTGGCGTGAGGTTGTAGTGGGTGGAAAGGTGGCGCTTCAGCATCTTCAGCTTCTTGCCATCCTCAAGGCAGACGATGTGATCGGGCTTCACCGAGGAACGGATCGAAACTGCCGGCTCGCGCGCGACTTCGGCCACCACCGGCTCCACCTTGCCCAACCCCGCCAGGGCGTCGAAGACATTGGTGATGAGCGTGGCGAGATCGCCCACAGCAACGCTGTTGTTGCTGACATGGGCGGCCACAATGTCCGAGGTCAGTGTAATCAGGGTTTCGTTGGTATCGTTCAATTCAGTTGTCATGCGATAGCCCTTGGGAGTTATAACGGTTAGACAGGAAGGTTAAGGCCCTGGTTAATTGGACGGCGAATTAGCGCCTCAATATTTACCAATAAACCCAAATTTCGCGTTTTCAACTACAGAGATTTATTTATCCGTCAATACGGTAATTCGGCCATGTTAATGTGCCAGCCACTTGTGCGTCGCGGCATGTCAGATCAGCGGGCAGGCGAAGGTCACGGCATCCAGAAGCTGGCCCGTAGAACTGCGGTAATACTTGGGCCGGCGGCCAACGGGAATAAACCCGAATGCGATATACAAATGTTCAGCCGAATTTCCCTCGCGCATTTCCAGCACCATCCGGGTGCAGCCGCGCGCGCGGGCGCCGGCGATGACCTGACCCAGCAGCGCTGCCCCCAGCCCCCGCCGCCGCCAGCGCGGATCGACGGCGAACAGGAGCAGTTCTTCCTCGTCGAACATGGTGCGCAACAGGGCAAAGCCGGCGGCGGGCTGGCCTTCGCCCGGCGGCGCGCCATCGGCACCGATCAGCGCCATGCGGCAAGGGCCCAGCAACAGCGCGTCCTCCACCTGTCGGCGGTTCCACGCCTCGCCAAACGCGGGATCAAAGGCGACTTCCATTACCGCCATGATCCGGTCGATGTCGTCGGCCGGCGGGATGGCGGAGGGCGGGATCACGCGGGCTCGTTCGGCCGGGTGGCGCGGGCCGCGGGCAGGCGGGCATCGGGCGCGCGGCCATAGAGCGGCGCCACCGCCGGGGTGAACAGACTTTCCGGCAGCAGCGACACGCAGCGGGCATCGGGCCACAGCGGCAGGGCCTCGCCGGGGTGCGGGCCGTGGGCAAGCAGGGCCTGCGCCTGGCTGCCGGCGACGAGCGGGTGGCCAAGGGTGCCATGCAACGCGGCGGCCTCGTCGGGTGTGAGCGAGGCGAGGGGGCTGGTAACGGTGCCGCCGGCGCCGAAGCCTTGCGTGAACCATTCGCCATGGCCGGCGGTGGTGGCGACAAGCACCGGCTGATCGCCGCACTGCTGGCGCGCCATGGCGGCGACGAGAGCGAGGGTGGGATAGCCCAGCGCATCGATGCCCCAGGCCAGCGCCAGCGCGCGGGCGGCGGCCAGGCCAATGCGCGCGCCGGTGAAGCTGCCCGGGCCAAGGCCGACGACGATCCGTGCGGCACGGCCCTTGCCCGGCAGGGCGGCGATCATCGGGATCAACGCTTCGGCGTGGCCGCGCCCGAGGATGCGCTGTTCGCCGGCGAGGAGGATGTCGCCGGCGAACAGCGCCACAGAGCAGGCCTCGCTGGCGCATTCAATGGCGAGGGTGGTAGGGGCTGCGGGCGGAAGGGCGGGATTGGCGGTCAGGATCAGTCTCGTTCGCGGCGCGTGTATGGGCAAGGCGGCGGCTTACACCATTAGCGGCGCAAAAGGCTATTCCGACGGATGGCTTGAACGGCGCCCGCTATCAGAAGGACGCCCAGAGCCAGCCTGTAATGGGAATGTGGGTGACTCGTCAGGGCCAGGATCATGTCACCGACCCCGGCGAGTGCCATAACCGCGAGGCAAATCCGGGTGAACGTCTTGCGGGCGGGCGGCATTTCCATTCCCCCCGTCCCGCGCCATGCCAGATTGCCGGGCCGATGTTGCCGGTGCGAATAGTTATCGTCGCACGCGGGCACCGGCCCGGTTACATCAGGCGCACAACATCACACGATGCTGTTGAACTTGTCGAAGGCGGGGCGGGGCGAGCGGTCGAAGATGCTGGCCGGGTCGCCATAGCCGATGGTGGTGATGAAGTTCGACTTCACGCGCGGGGTGGCGGCGAAGAAGGCGGCGTCTACGGCGGCATTGTCGAAGCCCGAGATCGGCCCGGTATCCAGCCCGATGGCACGGGCGGCGAGGATGAGGTAGGCGCCCTGCAGCGAGGAATTGCGGAAGGCGGTCGCCTCGCGCAGGGGCTCGTTGCCCTCGAACCAGCTCTTGGCGTCGGTATGGGGGAACAGTTCGGGCAGGTGATTGTGATAGTCGAGGTCAAAACCGATGATCGCGGTGGCTGGCGCGCTGAGGATCTTGGCGGCATTCGATTCGATGACGCAGGAGACCAGCTTTTCCTTGGCGGCCTGGCTCGTCACCCACACAATGCGGGCGGGCAGGCTGTTGGCGCTGGTGGGGCCATATTTCAGCAGATCCCAGATGGCGTGGAGCTGTTCGGTCGAAACGGGCTTGTCGAGATAGGCATTGTAGCTGCGCGCGGCGCGGAACAGTTGGTCGAGGGCAGGCTCGGCAATCGTCTGAGTCATGTTTGGCTCCGGTCGGGATGGGAAAGGGTGATCAGGCGGCGCGGACTTCGCTCACCTCGGGAACGTAATGGCGGATCAGGCTCTCGATGCCCTGCTTCAGCGTGGCGGCCGACGAAGGGCAGCCCGAGCAGGCGCCCTGCATCGCCAGATAGACAACGCCCTCGCGAAAGCCGCGAAATGCCACGTCGCCGCCATCATTCGCCACGGCCGGGCGGATGCGGGTTTCCAGCAGGTCGAGAATTTGCGCGACGATATCCTCGTCCTCCGCCGCGTGGCCGAGATGGCCTTCCTCATCGCCGGGAACGGTGATCGCGCTGGCGCTGCCCGCATGGAACAAGGGCGCGCCGCTGACGAAGTGATCGAGCAGGATGCCCACCACCTGCGGCTTCAGCGTGGACCATTCCACCCCCGGCCCGGCGGTGACCGCGACGAAATCGCGCCCGAAGAACACGCCCGTCACATCACCCAGCGAGAACAGCGCCTCGGCCAGCGGGGAAGCCGCCGCGTCCTCCTCATTGGCGAATTCGCGGGTGTTGGCGGGCATCACTTCCCGGCCGGGAAGGAACTTCAGCGTGGCCGGGTTGGGCGTGGTTTCGGTTTCTATGAACATGACCCAAGCATGTAGGCCAAGTGTGGGTCAAATCAAGGGGCGGCGGCAGGGCTTTGGCCAATTGGCGCCCCCCGCTATTCACTGGCCCTTCATCTGGTGGCCCCTTATATGCGCAGCATGACCGTGACCCCGCTTTGCTCGTCTGACCATTCCGCCGCCCATATTTCGGCGAGCCTCTCCGCCCGGCCCGACACCCTCCCGCCCATTGCTTCGCGGCGGCGGGTTCTGTTGGGGCGGGTTCTGTTGGGGCGGGGGATGCTGGTGCTGCTCGCGGGCCTGTCGCTGGCGAGTGTCGACGGGCCGCTGTGGGCGCGGGCGGGCGGTGCGCATGGCGGCCATGGCGGGCCCACGCATATTGCGGCGGCGGCCCCCGCCACGGCTAACGCCAACGCGGGGCCAGCCGCCGCCTCGGCCCTGCCGCCACTGCCCGACCAGAGCGATCCCTGGCTCTATCGCGGCGCCGATGTGCCGCGCGATACCGAATGGAAATTCGGAATGTTGTCCAATGGCTTGCGCTGGGCCGTGCGCGAAAATGGCGTGCCGCCGGGGCAGGTCTCGATTCGCATCCGCATGGACGTGGGGTCGCTGCATGAGCGACCGGAAGAGGCGGGCTTTGCCCATCTGATCGAACATCTGGTGTTCCGGGAATCTAAATATCTCGGCCCGGCGCAGGCCATTCCCACCTGGCAGCGGCTGGGCGCCACCTTTGGCACCGACACCAATGCCGAGACCACGCCGATCCACACCGTGTTCAGCATCGACCTGCCCGACGCGACACCGGCCACCCTCGACGAAAGCTTTCGCCTGCTCTCCGGCATGATGATCGCACCCACGCTGAGCGAGGCCGACATCCGCACCGAGGCGCCGATCGTGCTGGCGGAAAAGCGTGAGAACGGCGGCGCCATCGAACGCGTACTGGATGCCAAGCGCGAGGTGCTGTTCGCCGGCCAGCCCATGGCCGACCATTCCACCATCGGCCCTGTTGCCACCATCGAGGGTGCGCATGAGGCGGCGGTGAAGGCGTTCCACGCCCGCTGGTACCGCCCGGAAAACGCGGCGATCATCGTGGCGGGCGACGTCGACCCCCGGCTGCTGGCGGCGCTGACGGCCAAATGGTTTGGCGACTGGCCGGTGGTGGGCGCCCATACCCCCGCGCCGGATTTCGGCGAGCCCAAGCCCCTGCCCCAGATCGCACCAGGGCCGGGGGCCACCACCCCGCCCACCACCCCGCCCATCGGCCCGCTCATCGGCCCGCCCGTCGGCCCGGCGCGGGTGCTGGTGGTGCCGGGGCAGGCTCGCTCGATCTCCTGGGCGGTGGAGCGGCCGTGGCACGAGAAGAACGACACCATCGTCTATAATCAGGGCAAGATGATCGACGAGCTGGCGCTGGCGATCATCAACCGCCGGCTGGAGACAGGCGCGCGCTCCAACGCGCCGTTTCTGGCCGCGCAACTGGCCAGCATGAACGAGAGCCGCTCGCTGGAGGCCACCTATGTCGCGCTGACCCCGCTGGATGACAACTGGCGCGGCGGCATTCGCGCCGTGCGCCAGGTCATCGCCGATGCCATGGCCCATCCGCCCACGCAGGCCGAGATCGCCCGCGAGGCGGCGGAGATGAACATCGCCTATGTCAGCCAGGTGCAGCAACGCACCCTGCTGCCCGGCGGGCGGCTGGCCGACGAGATGGTGGGTGCGCTGGATATCCACGAGACGGTGACGTCCCCCGAGGGGATGCTGCAGGTGTTCCGCTCCACCGTGCCGCATGCGACGCCGGCGGCGGTGCTGTCCCACACCCGCGCCCTGGTCGCCGGCAGTGCCATCCGCGCGCTTTATGTAACGCCGGTGGCGGGCGATGCCGATGATGCCGCTCTCGCCCGTGCCCTCAGCGAGCCGGTGGTGGCCGGGGCAGGCGCCCGCCATGCGGCCCGTGTCGGCCGGGGCGGCAAGCCGGGGGTGGCCGCGCCGCTGGCCTTTGCCACGCTGGCGCCGATCGGCCCGATGGGCCCCGAGCCCAAGGCCCAGTCCACGGGCCTGCTCGAGATCGAGCGGCTGGATCTGGGCAATGGCGTAACGGCGCTGTTGTGGCCCACCAAGGAGGATCCGGGCCGGGTGACGGTCAAGGTGCGTTTCGGCGGCGGCTATCGGTCCTTCGCCCCCGGCGACGCGCCCTATGCGCTGCTGGGCAATCTGGCGCTGGTGAGCGCGGGCGAGGGCCGGCTCGACCAGGAGGCGCTGGAGCGCATCTCCAACGGCCGCAAGATGGGCTTCGATTTCGCCATCGGCGACGCCGCCTTCAGCTTCACCGCCGACACCCGCGCCGAGGATCTGGCGGATCAGCTCTATCTGTTTGCCGACAAGTTCGCCGAGCCGCGCTGGGATGCCCAGCCGATTTTGCGCGCGGGGGCGCTGGCGCGCAGCGAGTATGACAGCCTCGCCGCCAGCCCCCGCGGCGTGCTGGGGCGCGATCTGCGCTATCTGGTTCATGGCCGCGACCCCCGCTATGCCATGGCCACGCCCGAGGAATTGGCCGCCGCCACGCCGGAGGGTTTTCGTAAGGTGTGGGAGCCGATCCTGCGCCAGGGGCCAATCGAGGTGGAAGTCTACGGTGACGTGAGCCGGGCGGCCGCGATCGATGCGCTGCGCCGCAGCTTT
The DNA here is from genome assembly GCA_903923465.1 of uncultured Sphingomonadales bacterium. Classification (GTDB taxonomy): domain Bacteria; phylum Pseudomonadota; class Alphaproteobacteria; order Sphingomonadales; family Sphingomonadaceae; genus Novosphingobium. Next base: position 16,986 of record CAIXXP010000098.1, read on the forward strand.
GGCGCCCTGCCCGCGCGGCCGCCGCTGCCCGCCGCTGTCAACGCCGTGCAGTTGGGCTTGCCCACTCCCTCGGCCGAACCGCTGGTGCTGCGCCACAAGGGGGATGCCAATCAGGCCGCCGCGCTGGTGGTGTGGCCCACCGGCGGCGGCATGGCCGGCATCCACGAATCCCGCCAGTTGGAAGTGCTGGCGCAGGTCTTCTCCAACCGTCTGCTGGAGGCGATGCGCGAGAAGGCCGGGGCCAGCTACGCGCCGCAGGTCGGCTCCGAATGGCCGATGGATTTCCCCAGCGGCGGCACCATCACCGCGCAGGCCGGGCTGCAGCCGGAAATGGCCGCGACCTTCTTCGCCACCGCCGACCGCATCGCCCGCGAACTGGCCGCCAAGCCACCCACGCCCGATGAAATGGCCCGCGTGCTGGGGCCGATGAACGAGGCGGTGGCCCGCGCCGCCAGTGCCAGCGCCTTCTTCATGTGGCAGGTGGAGGGCGGCTCGCAGGATCCCTCGCGCATTGCCGCGCTGCCATCGATCTTCAAGGATTATGCCAGCGTCACGCCCGAGGTCATCCAGCAACTGGCGGCCCGCTATCTGGTGGCGGAGCGCGCGTGGCGGCTGGCGGTGCTGCCGGAAGGCTGGGGGCCGGCATCGCCCGCCTCGGCCCCACCGGCAGGCGCCGGGGCCGGGATGGCAGTGCCCGCTTCCGGCCCGCCAACCCCGGGCGGGCATTGATTGGGCCGATCACACTGATCGTTAACGCCGCTTTGCATTTGTGGGCTCGGGCGGCTATGGCCCCGCTCCTGTGTAAGAGGAGCACATAAAGTGGCCGGTACCCTGACGAGCAACTGGAACCCCGAAAGCTGGAAGGCGCACGAGGCGCGGCACCTTCCCGCCTATCAGGATGCCGGGGCTCTCGACCGGGTGGAGCGGACGCTGGGCAGCTTTCCGCCACTGGTGTTTGCCGGCGAGGCGCGTGCACTGAAGGCAGAGCTCGCCGAAGTGGCCGCCGGTCGCGGCTTCCTGCTGCAGGGCGGCGATTGTGCCGAAAGCTTCGCCGAATTCCAGGCCGACAATATTCGCGACACCTTCCGCGTGCTGTTGCAGATGGCGGTGGTGCTCACCTTCGCCAGCAAGCAGCCGGTGGTGAAGGTGGGCCGCATGGCCGGCCAGTTCGCCAAGCCCCGCAGCGCCCCGACCGAGTCCATCGATGGTGTGGAGCTGCCGAGCTACCTCGGCGACATCATCAATGGCATCGAGTTCGACGCGGACACCCGCCGCAACGACCCCGAGCGGATGGTGCGCGCCTATACGCAAAGCGCCGCCACGCTGAACCTGCTGCGGGCTTTCTCCCACGGCGGCTATGCCAATCTGCGGCAGGTGCACCGCTGGACGCTGGACCATATCGACCGCAGCCCCTGGGGCGAGAAGTTCTCCGCCATGGCCGACCGCATCGGCGAGGCGCTGGACTTCATGGCCGCCTGCGGCATCGACCCAGCCAGCGTGCCCCAGTTGCAGGGCACCGATTTCTACACCAGCCACGAGGCGCTGCTGCTGCAATACGAGCAGGCGCTGACCCGGCGGGATTCGCTGACCGGCGACTGGTATGATTGCTCGGCCCACATGCTGTGGATTGGCGACCGCACAAGGTTCGACGATTCCGCCCATGTCGAGTTCCTGCGCGGGGTGGGCAACCCCATCGGCATGAAGTGCGGCCCCAGCCTGGAGCCGGACATGCTGCTGCGCCTGCTGGATACGCTGAACCCGGCGCGCGAGGCGGGGCGGATGACGCTGATAGCCCGCTATGGCCACGACAAGGTCGAGGCGGGCCTGCCCAGGCTGGTGCGCGCGGTAAAGGCCGAGGGCCACCCCGTGGTGTGGAGCTGCGACCCGATGCATGGCAACGTCATCAAGACCAACACCGGCTACAAGACCCGCCCGTTCGAGCGCATTCTCGCCGAGGTGCGCGGCTTCTTCGCCGTCCACCGCGCCGAGGGCACCCATGCCGGCGGCATCCATATCGAGATGACCGGCAAGGATGTGACCGAGTGCACCGGCGGCCTGGTGGATGTGACCAACGAGACGCTGGCCGACCGGTATCACACCCATTGCGACCCGCGGCTGAATGGCGCGCAGTCGATCGAGCTGGCCTTCCTGCTGGCCGAGGAGCTGAACGTTGAGGCGCGGGAGCGCAAAGCGCAAGCGGCGTAATTGCTGGGCGGGAGTCTTTGTTTGGTGCGCTCCCGGCATCCGCCGGGAGCTTGGCTTCCCCAAGCCCGCACCCCCACCCGCCGGTCAGGATCCCTCGCCGTTCACTTCTTGCTTTTC
>CAIXXP010000099.1 GCA_903923465.1 uncultured Sphingomonadales bacterium
ACCGCCTTGTGCCCGGCATAGGTGCCGTTGAGGCAGCGGCTGCCGGTGGTGCCGGCGCCAAAATCGTCGAGCGCCCGCTTGCCCGCCGCGATCACATCGGGATCGAAGGTCATGCCCATGGAGTTGTAGGTGCCGAGCAAAATCGTCTCGCGCCCGTTGCACACGGCCACGGTGGGGGAGATCACCTTCTCCATGACGAGGCTGAAGGGATCGGTGACGCCGGTGGCCAGCAGGTCGGCGCGCATGGTGATCAGCGGGTCGAATTTGGAAAACAGATCGGTCATCGCCATTATCCCCGCAGCTTCACCACCGCGTCCACCAGCTGGCCATAGGTCTCGATCTCGGCCTGCTGGTTCATGCTGATGATGATGTCGAACTCGTCCTCGATGGCGGCGACGAAATCCATTACCGTCAGGCTGTCGAATTCGAGATCGCCAGCGAAGGTGCTATCGTCGGTGATGGCGATCTCCTTCTTGTTGAAGGGCGCGATCAGCGCGGCGATGGTCTCGGCAGTGGCGGCGCGGGTCATGGGCAAAGGGCTCCCGGTAAACGGTCTGGGGGTTAAAAGGGTCTAAAGTTGATCGTTTTGCGGCATTTTCGGCCTGATGGCGGGCAATTGCGGCGCAAAAGCGGCGAGGTGGTGGAATGTCGCGCGGGCAGGGCGGCGGCGCGTCTGACCCTCACACCTCCATCAAGGTGCGCACCGCCGCCATGAATGGGCCAATCGACACCGGCTTGGCCAGATAGCCTTCGGCGCCGGCGTCGCGGATGCGGTCCTCGTCGCCCTTGCCGGCATAGGCGGTAACCGCCAGCACGGGGATCGCGCGCAAGGCCGGATCCTGCTTGGCCGCCTCGATCAGGTCGAGGCCGGAGATATTGGGCAGCTGGATGTCCATGATGATCAGGTCCGGGCTGAAGGCGCGGGCCTTCTCCAGCGCGTCGCGGCCATCGGCCACCGGCTCTATGTCATAGCCCTGAGAGCGCAGTACGTCGCAGAACAGCTTGCGGTTGAGGTCATTGTCCTCGACAACCAGAATGCGCTTTGCCATGTGATCGCTCGCCTGTTCCATTTCCGCCCGCTCCCTTCCCACCGCTCTATGCGCTGCGCACGAGGCTGACAATTCTTCGCGACATACCATCCCCGCCTCAGGACCCCGAAGCGCTGGCTCTGGCCGCGCTGGGCTGGGTGCTGTCGGACGACACCCATGCCGAGCGCTTCCTCGCCCTCACCGGCGTGGCGCCCGGGGAACTGCGCGCGCGCATTGGCGAGAAGACCGTGCTGGTGGCAACGCTCGACTTTCTGATGGCCCACGAACCGGACCTGATTGCCGCCGCCGACGCGCTGGGCGTGGCGCCGCCGGTGCTGGTTGCCGCCCACCACGCGCTGGCCGGATCGGATTGGGAACCATGAGCATCAAACCGAGCGGCCGCCCACTGGTCATTTCCGATTGCGACGAGGTGCTGCTGCACATGGTCGCGCCCTTCCGCGACTGGCTGGGCGAAACCCAGGGCGTCAGCTTTTCGCTCGACAGCCATGATTTCTCCCGCGCCATGCGGCTCAAGGCCACCGGCGAGTTGGTGGACCCCAAGGAGATCTGGCGCCTGCTGGGGGCCTTTTTCGATACGGAAATGCCGCGCCAGCAGCCGATCACCGGCTCGGTGGCGGCCATGCGGAAGCTGGCGGAAGATGCCGATGTGGTGGTGCTGACCAATCTGGTGGACCATCGCCAGCAGGCCCGCACCCTGCAACTGGCCGATCATGGCATCAATGTGCGCGTGTTCACCAACCAGGGCCCCAAGGGCCCGGCGCTAAAGGCCATTCTCGACGAATATCAGCCGAGCCGCGCGGTGTTCATCGACGATCTGGCCCAGCACCACGGCTCGGCCGCCGAGATCACCCCGCAGGTGATGCGCCTGCACCTGTGCGGCGAGCCGCTGCTGGCGCCGCATATCCCCTGCGCCCACAAGGCCGGCCATGCCCATGCCCGCATCGACACCTGGGACCATGCCCTGCCATGGCTCCTGACGCAGCTTCACGGAGAAAACGATGCCTGAAACCCGCCTCACAGACGCTGACATCGACGCGAAACTCGCCGAACTGGGCCTCGCCCTGCCCGTCGCTGCCGCGCCTGTTGCCGCTTATGTGCCGGTGGTGGTAGCTGGCGGCTTGGCCCATGTTTCCGGCCAATTGCCGTTTATCGACGGCAAGCTGGTCACCGGGCGGCTGGGCGAGGATGTCAGCCTCGACGAGGGCTATGCCGCCGCACGTGCCTGCGGGCTGATGATTCTGGCTCAGCTCAAGGCCGCGCTCGGCTCGCTGGAGCGGGTGGAGCGGGTGGTGAAGCTGGGCGCCTTCGTCAGTTCCTCCGCCACCTTCACCGACCAGCCGAAGGTCGCCAATGGCGCCTCCGAACTGATGGCCGCCCTGTTTGGCGAGGCCGGCAAGCATGCCCGCAGTGCCGTCGGCGTGCCGGTGCTGCCGCTGGGTGCGGCGGTGGAAGTGGACGCCATTGTTTTGGTGTCTGGCGTCGCGGTACGGGGCGCCTGAGCGGAAACCCAGCCCATGCGCCAGCCCACCCCGGAAGCGCATATCGCCCCCTCGGTTGGCTCCCTGCCCGCCGCTGAATGGGATGCGCTGACCGGGGGCAATCCCTTCGTCTCCCATGCCTTCCTCTCGGCGCTGGAGGATTCCGGCAGCGTGGATGTGGAGAACAAGACGCGCGGGCGCTCGGGCTGGCGGGCGGCACCCCTGGTCATCCGCGGCGAGGATGGCGCGCTGGCGGCGGCCCTGCCCGCCTACATCAAGAGCCACAGCCAGGGCGAATATGTCTTCGACCATAGCTGGGCGGATGCCTGGCACCGCGCCGGTGGCGAATATTATCCGAAGCTGCAGATCGCCGCGCCCTTCACCCCGGCCACCGGGCCGCGCCTGCTGACCCGCGATGTCGCCGGCTCTGAACAGGTTTGGGCGCCGCTGCTGCTCTCCGCCGCCGAGCATATGTGCGAACAATTGGGCCTGTCCTCCGCCCACGCCACCTTTATCGCGCCCGCGCAGCTGCCGCTGTTCGAGGAAGCCGGCTGGCTGCCCCGCGCCGACATCCAGTTCCACTGGGAGAACCGGGGCTACGGGAGTTTCGCGGATTTTCTCGCCACCCTGTCCTCCGCCCGGCGCAAGAATTTGCGGAAAGAGCGCGAGGCCGCGCAGGAGGGCGTGGAAATCCGCCGCCTGTCTGGCCCGGACATACTGCCCGAACACTGGGACGCCTTCTGGCAGTTCTATCAGGACACCGGCGCGCGCAAATGGGGCACGCCCTACCTCACGCGCAGCGCCTTCACCCTGCTGGGCGAGCGCATGGCCGACAAGAT
>CAIXXP010000100.1 GCA_903923465.1 uncultured Sphingomonadales bacterium
CACCCCCACCCAACCACCCACGAGCGTATACTGAGGGGTGGTTGGGTGGGGGTGCGGGCTTGGGGAAGCCCAAGCTCCCGGCGGATGCCGGGAGCGCACCAAACAAACACTCACACCCAACAAAACTCAGGCCGGCGCCGTCGCTCCTGTTACTCAGGCGGGGACATTATCGCGCAGGGTGCGCCAGTCGCCGCCCTCGGGCATGACCACGTTGACCGGCTGGACCTCGGCGTAGGAGGGCAGCGGGCCGCCGGTGAGCGGGTAGGCGCCCTGGCCGTGCTGCTCCACCGCGCGCAGCAGCAGGGCGCGCAGGCGGGCGACCGCCACATCGCTGGAGGACAGGTGATCCAGCGTGCGATCGGCTATCGGCCCCATGCTGAGCTGCACCACGACATCCTCTTGCAGCAGCGTGCTGGTGAAGCCGGAGAAGTGCCCCTGGGCCATGGCGGCGCGATCCTGCGCCCAGTTGTTGTCGCGGTCGCCGTGGAAGCGGCCGAGGTTGGTGACGTCGACCTCGGGATCGTTGAGGTGCAGTTGCACGCGGGTGGTGTTGATGTTCATCGGCTCTGTCGGGGAATAATGGCCCCAGAACAGGATGTGGTGTGTATCGTCCACCGGGCAGGCAATGAAAAAATTGCCGTCCTCGGTGTTGGTGGAGGGGACGATCGAGACGAAGGGCACGATGTGTTCGGTGACGCGCACGAAGGTGGTGCCATCGGCCTGGGGGCGCAGGGCGGCGGCGCGCAGGCCATAGCCGGTGGCCTCGACCTCGTAGCTGGGGGCCAGCATGGTCAGCGCCCCGCCGATGGTGGTCTGGCCGCCGGCGACGCTGCGTTCGATCCAGCTGCGGTGGAGGGTGCCGACATGGGCGGAATCGAGCGTGCCCTCGACGCCTTGCAGCCAGTTGCAGGCGACGTGGGTGGCCGAGACCCAGACATGCTCGCGCGGGACGCGGGTGAAGGGCATGTCGGGCAGGGGGGGCAGCGGGCCATCGCCGAGGTAGACCCACAGCAGGGCGCCGGCCTCGTGCACCGGATAGCGGCGCATCTTGATGCGGGCGGCGAATTCTTCCGCATTGGGGGTGTGGGTGGCGGCTTCGGTGACCTGGCCGGTGACGTCGATCTTCCAGCCGTGGAAGATGCAGCGCAGCTCGCAGCCTTCCGTGCGGGCGAGGACCAGCGAGGCGCCGCGGTGGGGGCAGCGTTCATCGAGGAAGCCGATGCGGCCGTCCTCGGCGCGGAAGGCGGCATAGTCCTTGCCGAGCAGGCGGATGCGGCGGGGGGCGCCGCCGGCCTCCAGCTGGCTATCCAGCGCGAAGGGGATCCAGAAATGCTCGCGCATCATCGCGCCCATGGGGGCGGGGCCTTCAACGCGGGTCAGGCGCTCGTTCTGTTCGGGGGTCATGGGGCTCTCCGTGGATTTTGTTATGGTTCGCGGCGGGGTGGCCCGCGCGCCGTGGCCGCCATAATGTCGCAAAGCGGGGTTCTCGCCAAGCCCGGAATGCTGCCGGACCGGCAGGGCGCAAACTGGCGATTGCGCGGGGCGCGCCGAGGGGACATGATGGGTGCGGGTACAGATGGCCCCGGGTGCGGATGACCGCAGGGCGGCGCAAGAGGAGCTGACAGATGATCGAACGCTATTCCAAGCCGGCGGTGGTGCTGCACTGGCTGATCGCCATCGGCATTTTCCTCAATCTGAAATCGGGCCTGAGCTTTGACGATCTGCCCAAGGACAAGGCCGCCGCCGTGTTTGCCTTCCATGAATCGATTGGGCTGAGCGTGCTGGGGTTGGTGATATTGCGCAGTCTGTGGCGCTTTGCCCATAAGCCGCCCGCGCCGCTGCCGGCGACCAGGCTGGAGCAGAAGGCGGCGCTGGGCATTCACCACCTGCTCTATCTGCTGTGCGTGCTGATCCCGCTTTCCGGCTGGGCGGCGGCATCCGCGCACAAGGGGGCCGAGGCGCATCCGCCGGTGCTGTTCGGCACGGTGCAGTGGTTCAACCTGCCGGGCCTGGCCGGGCTGACCGGAGACCGGCAGCACCAGGCGCATCAACTGATGGGGGCGGTGCATTCCGCCTGCGCCTGGGTGATCATGGCCGCGCTGGTGCTGCATATCGCGGCGGCGCTGAAGCACCAGTTCTGGGACCACCAGAAGCTGCTGCAGCGCATGTGGTTCGGCCGCTGAACCTGTGACGCCGCCCCTGGCACCGCCCGTGATTCCGGATGCCGGGGCGGCGCTGCGCATCAAGTTGCAGATCATGTGCGGGGCGGAGATCGCCTTTGGCCCGGGCAAGGCCGCGCTGCTGGAGCACATCGACCGCGAAAGCTCGATTTCCGCCGCCGCGCGGGTGATGGGCATGAGCTATCGCCGGGCATGGCTGCTGGTGGACGTGATGAACCGCTGCTGGGCCGCGCCGCTGGTGGAAACCCGCGCCGGCGGCGTCGCGCGGGGCGGGGGAGCGCGGCTGACCGGCGAGGGGCGACGGGTGCTGGCGCTCTATCGCGCGCTGGAGGGCGCGGTGGGCGCCGTGGGCGAGGGCGCCGTGTGGGGGGAGCTGCGGCGGGCCCTGCTGGCGGCGCCGAGGGTGCATCAGTAGGGCGCGCGGGGTTTTCGGGGGGAATGCGGGGCGAAAGGACAAGGTTTTGCAGGGGGTGGCCCCCTGCACCCCATGACGTCTCCCGGCGAGAGGGGGTGTGTGTGGCCGGCCCTTGCGCGCGAAGGCGCTGTCGCGCGGCGACCTTGATAGCCTGCGGCGCGGTGAGGTTGGGCGGGAGGGGGCCATGAGCGCGACCTCTCGCCGGGAGACGTTCGGGGGGGTTGGAGGCGTAACGCCCCCAAGACTTTACCCCGCCACTTTCGCTTCCCACCTGCCCTATTGCGCGCGCGAAAAAGCCGGTGCAAGGAAACGGCGAATTCCGTTTCATGCTGGAAAGGTTTGCCCCGATGACTGGCTCTCGCCTCGATGATTCCCTGCGCAACAAGCTGGTGGTGCTGATCGGGGGCAGCGGCTTTGTCGGGCGGCATCTGGCTGCTGAATTGCTGGCGCGGGGGGCGCGGCTGCGGGTGGTGAGCCGGCATGTCGAGAAGGGCTATGCCATCAAGTCGTTTGGCAACCTGGGGCAGGTGCAGTTTTTGCGCGCGGATGTGAGCAAAGGTGGCGATTCTCTGGTGCGGGTGATGGCCGGGGCGGATGCGGTGGTGAATTTGGTAGGCGCGTTTGCCGGCGATCTGGATGCGGTGCAGGGGCGCGGCGCTGGCGTGGTGGCGGGGGCCGCCAGGGCCGCCGGCGCGGAGAGCTTTGTGCATATTTCGGCGATTGGGGCGGATGCCGGATCGGACGTGGCCTATGCCCGCAGCAAGGGCGTGGGCGAGGCGGCGGTGCTGGCGGCGTTTCCCACCGCGACGATCCTGCGGCCCTCGATCATCTTTGGGCAGGACGATGCGTTCATCTCGATGTTCGCCGGGCTGGTCGCCTCGCTGCCCGTGCTGCCGGTGTTTGGGCCCGAGGCGAAGTTGCAGCCGGTGTTCGTGGATGATGTGGCGCTGGCCGTGGCGGCGGCGCTGGCCAACCCCGAGGATTTTGGCGGCAAGATTTTCGAGGTGGCCGGGCCCGAGGTGATCACCATGCTGGAGCTGAACCAGCGCGTGGCCAAGGCCGCGTGCCGCAAGACGCTGCTGGTGCCGCTGCCCGACTTTGTCTCCGGGCTGATCGCCGGCCTGACCGGGTGGCTGCCCGGGGCGCCGATTACCACCGCGCAGTGGAAGCTGCTGAAGGCCGGGAATGTGGCTTCCGGTGCGCTGCCCGGGCTGGCGGAGCTGGGCGTGCGGGCGCGGCCGCTGGGGCTGTTCCTGGGGCGCTGGCTGGTGCGGTTCCGCGAGCATGGGCGGTTTGGGGTGGTTTGAGGTGTTTTGAGCTGGTTTGAGGTTCAGGGGGTAGGCGGAAAAGGGGAAGACTTGGGGCCTTAAGCCCCAAACCCCATACCGTCTCCCGGCGAAAGGGCGGTGGGGCACGATTCTCGCGAGTGAACTCCCCGTCGCGCAGCGAACTTATTGCCTGCGGCGCGGCGGCCTTGCGCCTTGGCTGAATCCGTAGCGCGACGCTGACAGTGTTGGGAGCGCGAGGGCGATGGCCCTCGCATCTTCATCCTTGCGTCTTGCCCTTGAACGCCTTCCCCCTCACGCATTCACATCCGCGTAGTGCTCGGGCGGCTGGATGACGTCCATGCGTTCGGTGAGGAGGGGGCGGAAGCTGGGGCGGCTTTTGAACACGGAGTACCATTCGCGGGCCTGGTCGTGGCCGGACCAGTCGACGCCGCCGAGGTAGTCGACCACCGAGATTTGCGCGGCGGCGGCGAGGTCGGCCAGGCTCATGGTGGGGCCGGCGAGCCAGGGGCGGTGATCGACGAGGTAGTCGATGTAGTAGAGGTGATCGTGGGTGAGGCGCATGGTTTCGCGCAGGGCCCGGGAATCGGGCGACTGGCGCAGGATGAGGCGCTTTTTCATGCGTTCGTGGAGCACCGGGGCGGTGACGTCGGCGTAGAAGTTTTCATCGAACAGGGCGACGAGGCGGCGGATTTCGGCGCGCTGGATGGCGGTGCCGGAGATCATCGGGGCCTTGTCGACGGTTTCTTCGAGATATTCGCAGATCGCGCGGCTGTCGCACAGGGTGAGGCCGCGTTCGGGATCGTTGAGGACGGGGGTGCGGCCGGCGGGATTGAGCGCGAGGAATTCGTCGCGGCCTTCCCACGGGTTTTCGCGCAGGAGGGTGAAGCCGACGCCCTTTTCGGCCATCAACAGGCGCAGTTTGCGGCTGAAGGGGCACAGGGGGAACTGATGGAGCTGCCACATGGGGATGGCATTGCCTCGGGTAGCGGGGTTAGTCCAGCCGGGGCCGGGGGGTGGCGCGGGTTTGGGGTGGAAAACTGTTGGGCCGGGATCAAGCGGCCGGGATCAGGGGGCGGGATCAGGGGGTGAGGCAGAGGACGCTGTCTGGCCGGGCGAGGACCCACAGGCTGAGGCCGGCGCCGCGGGCGCGGGTGACGGCGAGGCTGGTGGGTAGCGAGATGGTGACCAGCGTGGTGGCGCCGGCGCGGACGGCTTTTTCGACGATCTCGTAGCTGCAGCGGGCGGTGGAGAGGATGAAGCCTTCCGACAGCGGATTGGGCGCGAGGGGCTGGTGGGCGCGGGCCCCCTTGCGAGCCATGCCGCCGATGAGTTTATCCAGCGCGTTGTGGCGGCCGACATCCTCGCGGATGAGGGTGATGGTGCCGGTGGCATCGGCGTGGGCGGCGGCGTGGGCGGCGTGGGTGGCGGCGCCGAGGGTTTGCAGCGGGCGCAGGGCGGCGAGGGCGGCGAAGATGGCGGCGGGGTTTATCGGGCTGTGCGCGGGCACCGGGGGCAGGGGGCGGGCGACGGCTTCCAGGCTCTCGATGCCGCAGAGGCCGCAACTGGATTCGGCGAGGCGGGTGCGGACGCGGTCGGGCAGGGATGGCGCATCGCCAAGTCCTGTATGTGGCGGGAGGGTGGCGCGGATGATCCAGCCGGCTTCGACTTCGGCGATAGCGATGTCGGTGGGGGGGGAGGGGGTTAGGCCCTCGGTGATGGCGAAGCCGGTGGCGAAGTCGGCGAGGTCGGCGGGGGTGGCCATCATCACCGCATAGGCGATGCCGTTGTATTCGAGCGCGACGGGGGCCTCTGGCACCCAGTGGCGGGTGGGGGTGGATTCGGGCGCGCGGGGGTGGCCGTTGGCGAAATGTTCGACCACATGGGCCAATGGGGTGGTCGCCCCGGCGGCGGCTGGATTGGCGGCCGGGGTAGGGGGGAGTGCGGGATTGCCCAGGGTGGCGGGGGC
>CAIXXP010000101.1 GCA_903923465.1 uncultured Sphingomonadales bacterium
GGGCGTTTTTACTGGCCGGTGAGCGGCTGGGTTGGATTGTAGGGCAAGACTAGGTGCGAGGGACTCGTCCCTCGCGCTCCCTTTCCCTGTCTGCGTGGGGGGAACCTCTGGTCGTCGCGCCCTGCCGCGAAGCGGCTATAAAGCCTGCCGCGCCGCGACCTTGCGCCGAGGCAGAGCCAAGCGCCCACGATGACAGGTAACGGGAGCGCGAGGGCGATGGCCCTCGCGTCTTTCCCTTATCCCCTACCGCTTGCTGCTTCCCCGCTCCAGCAAACTCACCGGCACGCGCTGCTTCTCCACCGGCTTCCCGGCGATCATCGCCAGCAGCCGGTCGACCAGCATTGTACCGGCAGCCTGAAAGTCCGGCTCGATCGAGGTGAGCGGCGGGCTGACATGGGCCCCGGCGCGAATGCCGTCGAAACCGACCAGCCCCACCGTTTCCGGCACGCTGACCCCCGCCTCGCGCAAGCCGTGCAGCGCACCCAGCGCCAGCTCGTCGCATACCGCGAAGATGGCGTCGAAACTCTCGCCAGCGGCGATGAGCGCGGCGGCGGCGCGGCGGCCCTGTTCCTCGCGCGAGTGGCCTTCCTCGATGGTGACGAGCCGGGGCTTCAGGCCCGCTTCCACCATCCGCGCCGCATAGCCGTCGTAGCGTTCCTTGAACTGGCGCTGGGGCGAGGTTTCCGAGGCGATGCACACGATCCGGGTGTAGCCGGCGTCCAGCAGATGGCCCGTCGCCAGCGCGGCGCCGGCGTCATTGTCGGACCGCACCCAGTCGAGATCGTCGAAGGGTGAGCCCCAGCACACCAGATGGGTCTGGCCATGGGTCACGTCCGTTTGCGCCAGATCGTGAAAATAGTTCCAGGCCTCGCGGTTCTCGCTGGTGCCGATGACGACGATGCCGTCGGCCTTGCGCTGTTCCTGATAGCGGCCCCACAGGCGCTCTGGCAGGTCCTGAAATGAAACCAGCGTTTCATGCCCCCGGCGCGACGCGGCGGCGCAGACACTGCCCAGCAGCGCATAGTAGAAAGGGTTGAAGTCCTTGATGTTCTCGCCCGGCCGGCAGATCACCACCACCGCCAGCGTGCCGGTTTTGCCGGTGCGCAGCCGGGCGGCGTTTTCGTCGATGTGATAGTTCAGCTTGGCGGCGGCCTCGGTCACGCGGGCGCGGGTCGCCTCGCTGACCACCGGGTCTCCGGCCAGGGCGCGGCTGACGGTGGACTGGCTGACACCCGCCTCCGCCGCGACGTCGAACGAGGTGACGCGATAGGGTCGGCGCTGGCCTGCGGAGGCGCCGTGGGCTGCGGGGCTGCGCGTTGCGGTTTTGTCTTCTGGCATTGGTGGTCTTGTGTCAGCCGCGTCAGGGATTTGTCCAGCAATGATTGCGGCGAGGGGGATGGGCTGCGCAAGCGGCGGGGTGAATTAACCCGCTGAAATTCCGCCATCCAGCTTCAGTTCGGCGCCGGTCATGAAGCGGCTCTCGTCGCTGGCGAGATAGACCACGCCGGCGGCGATTTCGCTCGGCAGGCCCACCCGTTTCAGGGGCACCTGCGCGCCCAGCTTGCCCACGGTTTCGGCATGGTCCTTCTGGTGGGGGCGGAAGGCGTCGAGAATCGGCGTGTCGACAAAGGCCGGGTGCACCGAATTGCAGCGGATATCCCAGCCGGACCGCGCGCATTCGAGGGCGATGGACTTGCTCATCATCCACACCGCCGCCTTGGAGGCATTATAGGGCAGCATGCCCGCCCCGGCGATCAGCCCGGCGATGGACGACATGTTGACGATGGCGGCGGGCATGCTCTCGCGCAGCAGCGGCAGCGCCAGCTTGCACCCCAGAAACACACTGTCGACATTGACCGAAAAGGCCCGGTGCCAGTGGTCGAGACTGGTGGTCTCCAGCGTGCCGCCCAGCCCGATGCCGGCATTGTTCACCAGCACGGAAAGGCCGCCCAGCGCCGATTGGGCCAGGGCCAGCGCCTCGGCCCAGTCTTCGGCGCTGGTCACATCATGGCGGCAGGAGAGGGCGGCATCGGCACCGAATTCCCCGACAATCGCGGCGGCCTGTTCCGCGGCGCCCTCGGCGTTGAGATCGGTGAGCAGCACCCTGGCGCCCTCGGCCGCCAGCGCGTGGGCGATGGCCGCGCCAATGCCCTGCGCCGCGCCGGTGACCAGCGCCCGCTTGCCGGCAAGGCGCCCTTTAGCGGCGGCTTGGGCGCTCACAGCGGGGTGCCCGCGCGCAATGCATCCCCCAGCAACGCGGGGCCCAGCAGCAGCAACAGCTTCACGTCGATGGCATCACCCCGCGCTCGCCGCTCGGCGATGAAGGCCGGCAGGGTGGCCAGCGGCACATGGTGGACGGTGATGTTCTCTCCCTCCGTGCCGCCGCCCGGGCCGACGCGGGTGAGGTCATGGGCGCGCAGCAGGGTGAAGCTCTCGCTGACCATGCCCGGCGAGGAGTAGAATTCGCCGAGCACTTCCATCCGCGCGGCGCGATAGCCGGTTTCCTCCTCCAGCTCGCGGTTGGCGGCGTCCGCCGTATCCTCGCCCTCCTGCCCCGCGTGATCGCCGATAAGGCCGGCGGGCAGCTCGATGCAGGGCCGGCCCAGCGGCACGCGGAATTGCTCGACCAGAATGATCGCTCCGGCCTCCACGGCAACGATCACCGCCGCGTGAATGCCACGCGCGCGGCTCACATACTCCCAGCGGCCCCGCACCTTGGTGGTGATGAACTTGCCCTGCCAGACGATCTCTTCGACGGCATCCTGGTCGGGGGTGGGGAAAGGGGTCGGGTCTGGCATCGGGTTTCTCGCATTCAGGAGCGGCGGCCGGGGCGGCGGGTTCGCCGCGCAGCTGTAGCGGGCGCGGCGCGCGGATCAAGCCGCTGGAACGCGGGGCGGGCACCCGCCCTCATGGTGGTTGCGATAGAGCCGCCCGCATGGCACTGTTGCGGAAACCGGCGAGACGGAGGGACAAGATGTTTCAGGAATTCAAGACGTTCATTGCCCGTGGCAACGTGCTGGATCTGGCGGTCGGTGTGATCATCGGCGGGGCTTTCGGCAAGATCGTGGCCTCGCTGACCGATGATATTCTGATGCCGGTGATCGGCAAGCTGACTGGCGGCGTGGATTTTTCCGGCAAGTTTCTGCTGCTGGGGCCGGTTCCGGCGAAATATACCGGGTCGATGACGGATTATACCGCGCTGAAGAAGGCGGGCGTGGCGATGCTGGGCTATGGCTCGTTCATCACCGCCATCATCAATTTCGTGATCATGGCCTTTGTGATTTTCCTTATCGTCAAGGGCGCGAACCGGCTGTCGCCCAAGCCCGAAGCGGCCCCTGCCGGCCCCACCGAAGTGGAACTGCTGGCCGAGATCCGCGACGCGCTGAAGAAGGGCTGAAGGCCGGATTTCCGAGCCGAGCGCAATGGCATGTGCACGCAATGGGCCGGGGCGCTTCCCCGGCCTTTTTCGCGCGGCCGGCCTTTTCTTCGGGCGCGGCTTTATTTTTGGTGAGACGCCCCTATATACCGCCGTGCCGGTTTCGGCCGGCTATGGCGATAAATTGTGGTGTGCAATAGGCACAGCGGACCCGGGGGCGGTA
>CAIXXP010000102.1 GCA_903923465.1 uncultured Sphingomonadales bacterium
ATTCAAAGAAACCCAAACCTGATTGTTGTCAATAGATTGCACATTGCAATTGAAAATAGCTACGATTTTGACTTCTTTATCGAATATTTCGCCATCGATCTCATCATGGATGGCGGCAAATGCGTCGGCGTGATCGCCCTGTGCATGGATGACGGTACCATTCACCGCTTCCGTTCCAAGGCGGTGGTGCTGGCCACGGGCGGTTATGGCCGTTCGTATTTCACCGCGACATCGGCCCATACCTGCACCGGCGACGGCGGCGGCATGGTGCTGCGCGCTGGCCTGCCCTTGCAGGACATGGAGTTCGTGCAGTTCCACCCGACCGGCATTTACGGCGCGGGCGTGCTGATCACCGAGGGCGCGCGCGGCGAGGGTGGCTATCTCACCAACTCCGAGGGCGAGCGCTTCATGGAGCGCTATGCGCCCAGCGCCAAGGATCTGGCGTCGCGCGACGTGGTGTCGCGCTCGATGGCGCTGGAGATTCGCGAGGGGCGGGGTGTTGGGCCGCACAAGGACCACATCTATCTGCACCTCGACCACATCGACCCCAAGGTGCTGGCCGAGCGGCTGCCCGGGATTACCGAGAGCGGCAAGATCTTTGCCGGTGTCGACCTGACCCGCCAGCCGCTGCCGGTGGTGCCGACGGTGCACTATAACATGGGCGGTATTCCGACCAACTATCACGGCGAAGTGGTGACCATCGGCGCCGACGGCAACCCGGAGACGGTGGTGCCGGGGCTGTTCGCCGTGGGTGAGGCCGCCTGCGTTTCGGTGCATGGCGCCAACCGCCTCGGCTCGAACTCGCTGATCGACCTCGTGGTGTTTGGCCGCGCGGCCGGGCATCGCCTGCAGGAGCTGATCAAGCCGGGCACCGCCTTCGAGGAGCTGCCGAAGGATTCGGCCGACCTGTCGCTGACGCGTCTGGACCACTTCCGCAACGCCAAGGGCGGTTCGCCCACGGCCGAGGTGCGCACCGAGATGCAGCGCACCATGAGCCTGCACGCCGCCGTGTTCCGCACCGACGAGCTGCTGGCCGAGGGCAAGGCCAAGCTGGCCGCGACCTATGAGCGGATGAGCGACATCAACGTGACCGACCGCTCGCTGATCTGGAACAGCGATCTGGTGGAGACGCTGGAGCTGGACAACCTGATCTCGCAGGCGGCGGTGACGCTGCATGGCGCCCACGCGCGCAAGGAAAGCCGAGGCGCCCACGCCCACGAGGACTTCCCCGATCGCAACGATGCCGAGTGGATGAAGCATACCGTCGGCTGGTTCGATGGCTGGGGCGGACCGGATGCGTCAAGGGGGAGCGGCGAGGTTCGCCTCGACTATCGCCCGGTGCACGAGTTCACGCTGACCGACGACGTCGAGTATATCAAGCCTAAGAAGCGGGTTTACTGAGCGGCTTGTTGGCGGATTAAACGGGAAGGCCGGGGGGTGACCTCCGGCCTTTTTGGTTTTTGGGGTGGAGATTAAGGGAAGGTGCGAGGGCCATCGCCCTCGCGCTCCCTTGAATGTCTTGCTCGGGGCATGTTCTGCCGCGTGTCGCCATCTGGCCCTTGTTTCGGCGCGACAATCGCCTAGCCTTCGCTGAATGCTGGAGAGCGCGTGCGATGGATTACATGAATGGAGCAGGGCGGTTTGATAGGCTGATTGCGTTTTGCGCGCTGTTTATTGTGCTCTTGCCGATCAACTGGCCGGCGTTTCAGAGGGAGCGCCTGCTGATGGACAATGAACCGCCCCGGGATTGCCGGAGGCCCCAACTCCTGAGAGGAAGGGCCTGTTATGAGCAAGACAACGAACAAGTTTGCACCCGAGGTTCGCCAGCGAGCGGTGCGCATGGTGCTGGATCACGAGGGCGATTATCCATC
>CAIXXP010000103.1 GCA_903923465.1 uncultured Sphingomonadales bacterium
CCGTGCAAATCGGCATATCAGACGCCCCTCGCACCTTCGCTTCCCTTGAAACCCTGCCCCTGAAACCCTTTGCCTTGAAACCCTGCCCTCGCAATCCCTCAGTGCTTGCCCGCAGCCCGGATCATCTCGTCCACCGCGACGAATTTCTCGCGAGGGGCACCTTCGCGGGCGCGTTTAACTTCGGCCTCATCGATCTTCTGCCAATCGTGGAATTCGACCAGTTTCAGCCCGCGTTCCGCCGCCAGCGCGTCGAAGCCCTCGCCGCCCGGCTTGCCGGTCTCGATCGGGCCATCGCCCGCGCCGACATCATGGGCGATCTTCTCGACCACGCCGAAGCCATCCGGCCGGTTGGTGCCGATGGTGCCCGAGGGCCCGCGCCGCGCCCAGCCGACGCAATAGAGGCCGGGCAGGATGCGCCCCTCCTCGTTGGCGAAGCGGCCGCCCGCCGCGTCGAACGGCACGCCGGGGATCGGCGAGGTCTGATAGCCGATGCAGGCGACGACCATGCTGGCCGGGATGGTGTAGATATCGCCGGTGCCGACGGCGCGGCCGTTTTCGTCCAGCTTCGTGCGCTCGATCTCGACGCCGGTGACCTTGCCGCCCTCGCCCAGCAGGCGGCGGGGGGCGGCGAAGAAGTCGAAATCGACGGTGAAGGGCTTGGCGGCCGCGTCACCGGCGGCAGCGAAGGCGCGCAGGTGGGTGACCGACTTGCGCTGGCCGGGGTCGAGCGCGGCGTCTTCGGCCTCGGGCGGCAGGTCGGCGGGGTCGACGCGGGGGGCGGCGCGGGTCAGATGGCCGAGTTCGCCCAGTTCCTTCGGCGTCATGGCGATCTGGTGCGGGCCGCGACGGCCGAGCAGCGTGACCTGCGTGAGCGAGGACGTGCCCAGCAGTTCCAGCGCGCGCCCGACAATGTCGGACCCGGTGAATTCCGGCGTGGTTTTGGCGAGGATGCGCGCCACATCCAGCGCGACATTGCCGTTGCCGATGACCACCGCGTGGGAACCCGACAGGTCCGGCTCCAGCCCGGCAAAGGCGGGGTGGCCATTGTACCAGCCGACGAAAGCCGCGCTGCCGAAGACATTGGCCAGATCGTCGCCCTCGATGCCCAACGGCTTGTCGTTCGGCGCGCCGGTGGCCAGCACCACCGCGTCATACAGGCCGGTCAGTTCGGCGATGGTGATATCCGTGCCGACGGTGACATTGCCGAGGAAGCGGACATTATCGGTGAGGGCCACCGCCTCGTAGCGGCGCGACACGCCCTTGATCGACTGGTGATCGGGCGCGACGCCGGTGCGGATGAGGCCATAGGGCACCGGCAGCCGGTCGAAGATATCGACGCGAACCCCGTCGCCCCACTGCTTCTGCGCGGCTTCGGCTGTGTAATAGCCCGCAGGGCCAGACCCGATGATAGCGATATTCAGCACGTAAACTCCCCCAACCCTGTCTGTGATCGACCCCGGGCCTGTTGTTATACCAAAGGCGGCCAAGTCACCGCACTCGCAGGCGTTTGGCAAGCGGAAAAGGGCGGCGGCCGGGTTTGGCGGGGGCGCCACGGGAAAATAGCGCAAGGGTGATGGGGTGCGGGTGGTTTGGGTTGAGCGCGCTGGACGGGGCGAGGATTGTGGGCGTGTGAGGGGGGGGATGTCTGCTGGCGACGCGATGCCGGTCATTCGCGACATGGGGCGGGTTCTCTGAAACCCGCCGTTCGCTAGCCCCCGGTTTATTACGATGGCTGGCCGTTCGCAGCTTGGCGCGAGGCTTTGGATGTCATAGCATCCCGGTAACGGGAGGAACGCGATGCCCTATCTGCACGACCACAAGCTCTTCATCAGTCATGTGAACCGCCCCGGGATTGCCGGAGGCCCCAACTCCTGAGAGGAAGGGCCTGTTATGAGCAAGACAACGAACAAGTTTGCACCCGAGGTTCGCCAGCGAGCGGTGCGCATGGTGCTGGATCACGAGGGCGATTATCCATC
>CAIXXP010000104.1 GCA_903923465.1 uncultured Sphingomonadales bacterium
AGCGGCGCGATCGATGCCGCCGGGCTCGCCGAAGGTGATGGCAGCGTGATCATCGTCGGGCACTCAATGGGCGGCAGCCCGTCCTTCCTGTGCAGCGCGGCGGACGAGCGCGTGCGCGGCATCATCTGCATCGATACGCCGATCCACGCCCGCTGGGCCATTCCCGCCACCAAGAGCGTGGTCGCCGCGCCCCGGATCTATCCGAGCATCGCCGACGCCCTGTCGCGCTTTCGGCTGGACCCGCCACAGCTCTCGGAAAACCACTATCTGATCGACCATATCGCCCGCCACGGGCTGAAGCAGGCAGAGCGCGACGGGCAGAGCGGCTGGCAATGGCGGTTCGACCCCGCCATGTGGAACCTGCTGGATCGCGGCGCGGTGCCGACCTATCCGACCCGGGTGCGCTGCCCGGTGATCTATATGCATGGCGAGCGGTCGAAGACGATCGATGCGGAGATTCTGGCCTTCATGGCCGATGTGCTGCCCAAGGGCACGCCGTTCATCCCGATTCCCGATGCCGACCACCATGTGCTGGCCGACCAGCCGCTGGCGCTGATCGGGGCGCTGCGGGGGGCGCTGGCCTTGTGGCCGCCACGGGGCTGATGGCTGACTGGCGCGGCTGCGGCCTCCTCCCCTTCCAGGGGCAGGCCGGGTGGGGGTTTATGATGATAGCCGGCCCCCCCCACCCCCAACCCCTCCCTCACCGGGGAGGGGAGGTATTTACGCCGCCACGCCTTAGCCCGCCACCCGCGGGGCGATGACGGCGTCGAGCGCGACCGCGCCCCGACCCTTGTCAAACTGGCCTTCGTCGAACACCAGCAGCGGGTTGATTTCGATGGTATCCACCGTGGCCGCATTGGCCTGTGCCAGTGCCGCCAGCCGCACCATCGCGTCGGCCAGCGCGGCGACATCCGCCTTGGGGCGCCCGCGATAGCCGTTCAGCAGCACCGCGCCCTTGATCGCGCCGATCATCTCCAGCGCCTCGGCATGGTCGATGGGGGCCACGCGGGTGGTGACGTCGCGATACACCTCCACCGCGACGCCGCCCAGGCCGAAGGTGAGGGTCGTGCCAAACACCGGGTCCTGCCGCGCGCCGAGGAAGCATTCCGTGCCGCCGCGAATCATCGGCGTGACCAGATAGCCCTCAATGCGCGCTTGCGGCGCATGGCCCCGCACCGTGGCGCGCATGGCATCCAGCGCGCGGCCGGCATCGGCGGGCGCGACGTCCAGCGCCACGCCGCCGACATCGCTCTTGTGCAGCAGATCGGGCGAGACGACCTTGATCGCCACCGGCCCGCCGATCCGCGCCGCCGCCGCCAGCGCCCCTGCGGCATCCGTCACCAGATGCTCCTGCGGCACGGGAATGCCGGCGCCGGCGATGATCGCCTTGGCCTCGGCCTCGCTGAAGGCTTCGGCGGCGGGAATGCTGGGCAGGCTGGCATCCAGCGCCGCCGCTTGCGGCGCGGGGCGCGCCCAGGCTTTGGTGAACCAGTACAGGCCGGCGAGCGTGCGCAGGGCGCGGGCCGGCTCGCCGTAATAGATGTAGCCGGCCTCCTCATAGGCGGCGACAATCTCGTCGGAGGCCATGACGCCGACCAGCTTGGGCACCTCGGGATAGCGCTGCGCCACCGGCGTCAGACTGCCCAACAGGCGCGGCGCGGCATAGGCCATGCCCGCCAGCACGCCGATGTTCACATAGGCCATATCGAACTGGCCGGTGGCCAGCGCCAGTTCCAGCCCCTTGGCATAGAGCTCGGGATCGTGGGCCAGCGCGCCGGTGAGATCGACCGGATTGTTCACCCCGGCATTGGGCACCAGCCGCAGGATCTCCGCCTTCACATCATCCGGCAGGGGCGCGACATTCAGCCCCTCGTCCTCGGCGAAATCGGCCGTCTGCACGCCGATGCCACCCGAGGCGGTGAGGATGACCAGCCGGTTGCCCTTGGGGAACACACCATGGCCGCAGGCATAGGCGAGATCGAGCATCTCTTCCGTGCTGCGCGCGCGATAGGCGCCATAGCGGGCAAACACCGCGTCATAGACCGCATCGGCCCCGGCCAGCGAGGCGGTGTGGGCGGCGGCGGCGGCGGCGCCCTGTTCGGAGCGGCCAACCTTCAGCACGATCACCGGCTTTTTCGCCTGTCGCGCAGCTTCCAGCCCGGCGATCAGCGTCTCGCTGTTCCGCGCGGCCTCCAGATAGGCCAGGATGACGTCGATGTTCGGATCGGCGGCATAGGCGGCGATCACCTCGCCGGCCTCCACATCGGCCTCGTTGCCGGTGGTGATCCAGCTGCCGAAGCTGAGGCCGAGGCGTTTGGCCTGCTTCAACAGCTCGCCGGCATAGCCGCCGCTCTGGCTGACCAGGCCGATGCGCCCCGAGGTGCCCACGGCATCATCGAAAGTGCCCGAAAAGGTGAGGTAGCTGTTGGCGGAAACGTTGAACATGCCGAGGCAATTGGGCCCCAGAATGCGCATGTTGCCGGCCCGGGCGGCGGCAACGATCTCGTCCTGCAACGCCAGGCCCTCGGGCCCCACCTCGGCCAGGCCCGCCGAAAAGATCACCGCCGCCTGCACGCCCTTGCGCACGCAGGATTGCACCGCCTCCAGCACCGCGCCGGTGGGCGTGGCGATAATCGCGCAATCGACCGGGCCGGGCACCGCTTCCACCGTGGGATAGGCCTTCAGCCCCTGCACTTCCTCGCGGCTGGGGTTGATCGGATAGATCGCCCCGGCAAAGGCCCCGCGCAGCAGATAATCCACCGGCCGGCCGCCGATGCGCGTGGCATCGTTCGAGGCGCCGATTATGGCCACGGATTGCGGGCGCATCAGGGCATCAAGGGATCGCATCGCTCTGCTCACTTTCACGTCGGGCGCCCGGCCCGCACCGGCAACCGGCTGTTCGGCCCCGGGAACTAGCCGCCGGGAATTGCCGGCGCAAATACCCACGGCATCGACGCCCGCAATGCACACAAGGATGCAGACCGGCGCCGGGGCGCCTGCCTCACTTGTTCTGCCACCATGAGGGCGACTGGCCGAAGAGGTGCTTCATCGTGCGGCTGGCGATGACCCAGCGCCCGTCGAGGCAGACATACTCATCGGCATATTCGCCGATGGAGAAGGGCGGGCCGATCGGTGCCAGTTGCCCCGGTTGGTAATCCGCGGCGAGAAACGCCGTCCAGTAGGAGCGCCCCCGGGCCGAGGCTTCGTCGATCACCGTCACCTCGCTGTTGGTGGCAACATGGCGCACCAGCGTGGTGCGGGGGCGGGTGGCCAGAAAGGCGCGGATGACATCGTGCCCGCGCATGGCGCCCTGGCTGGTGTGGTGCCAAACGCCATCGGGCGCGAACAGGCCGACCACGCCCTCATCGTCGAATGTATCCAGGCAATTGGCGTAGCGCACCGTCAGCTTGGCGCAGGCATGCTCGATCAGCAGGACGTCGAGAGGATTCATGATGGCCTCCTTGATGCGGGTGGGCGGGATGCGGGTGGGGCATGATGCGGGTGGGGCATGATGCGGGTCGGAAAGTGTGCCGGGGAGGCACGCGCGGCGCGCCGACAGGCCTCATGCCGCCACCGCCCCCCGGCAGGCGGGCATTGCGCCAGGCGCAACGCCGCCGCAGCGGCGCGGGCGTTATTGCGTGATCAGCCGCCGACGATCTTGTGGATCGCGGTGCAGGAGAACATCAGCGCGCCATCGGCATAGGCCTTGCTCTCGGCGAAAACGAGGCTGCGGGTGCGCTTGTTGACCACGCCGCGCATCTCCAGCAGCTGGCCCAGCTTGGGCGCCGCGACGAAATGCATTTGCAGGTCGATGGCGACGACCGGCGGGCCGCCGGGCTCATAGCCACCGCCGGTGCCGACTTCCGCCATGGCCGCCATGAAGCCGCCATGGGCAAAGCCCCAAGTGTTGACGTGGTGCGGCTCGATGCGGATCGCCACCCAGGTTTCCTTCGTGCCGTCCGGCGCGATGACGACCTTGTTGTAGATCTTGCCGATGTGATTCACGAAGGCGCTGGTGGAGGGCTCGTGGGTATAGCCTTCGGGCATCTCGTCGCTCATTCTTCTCTCCTGTTACGCTGCACTGCGCGCGGGTTATAAGCCTTCGCGGCAGGCTTCCTAGCGCGTTTTGCCACAGATATCTGTTGATTTTGCCGGATATGGCTGCCGTTGGCAGGCCCCGGTCACTCGCCGGCGCGGCGCAGCGGCATGGCCTCGATGGCGGTGACGATGAAGGTGTGCTGCGAATCCACATCGTCGCTGCGCGGCATTTTCTCGGTGCCCATGCGGCCCTGCAATTCGGCGACAACCGGGCCAATGTCATCCGCCTCGACCTCGTAGAGGCCGATGAAGGCGCCACCCCAATCGCCATCGCCCAGCACCTTGAAACGGCGGGCGGAGACGACGCCGGGCACCGCGAGAAGGTCGGGAACATGCCGGTCGTCGTAATAGGCGGTGAATTCCGCTTCCTTGCCCGGCTTGGGCTGCGAGCGCACCATCAGCAGAAATGTACCGGCCATCCCCGTTCTCCCTTTGGCGCCATTCTTCCCGGCCATTCCGGGTGAGGCGCCATTGGCACTGACCTAACCCGGATGCCGGCAGGCTGGCAAGGGCGGGTTGCCCCCGCCCCGCCCCTTTCAGCCGACCCTCATCAGCCGGCCCGTATCAGCCGACCCCTGTCAGCCCACCACGTCGCTGGCCGCCAGCACCGCGAGCATCAGCACATCGGGGGCAATGGCGGTCATCGGCACGATCTGCACCGGCTTTTCCATGCCGATCAGCATGGGGCCGATGGTGGCATTGCCGCCCAGTTCCTTCAGCAACTTGGCCGAGATATTGGCCGATTGCAGGCCGGGCATCACCAGCACATTGGCCGGCGCCGACAGCCGCATGAACGGATAGAGCCGCATCACCGTGGGGTTCAGCGCCACATCCGGGGCCATGTCGCCATCATATTCGAAGCCCACACCATGTTCACTTTGGGCGCCCCTGGCATCCAGAATGGCCACGGCCTCGCGGATGTTCTCCAGCCACTTGCCGGTGGGGTTGCCGAAAGTGGAGTAGGACAGGAACGCCACCCGCGGGCTGTGGCCCAGGCGACGCGCCACGGCGGCGGTCTCGGTGGCGATGACCGCCAGATCGGCGGCGGTGGGGCGCTCATTCACCGTGGTGTCGGCGAGGAAGGCGGTGGAATGCTTGCCGACCATCAGGTGAATGCCGAAGGGCAGGCGGCCTTCCTTGGGATCCAGCACTTGCCCCACCTCGCGCATGGTCTGCGCGAAGGGGCGGCTGATGCCGGTGACCATCGCGTCGCCATGGCCAAGCTTCAGCAGGGCGGCGGCAAAGACATTGCGGTCCTGATTGACCATGCGCTGCACATCGCGCTCCAGAAAGCCGCGTCGTTGCAGCCGCTCATAGAGCATGGCGACCATCGCCGGCACATGCGGGCTGGTGGCGGCATTGTGGATCTCGTAGCTGTCGACATCGCCCACGCCCAGCTCGACCAGCTTGTCGCGCACGGCCTGCGTGCGGCCGACCAGCACCGGCGTGCCATAGCCGAAATCGCGGAACTGGATGGCCGCCCGCAGCACCACCTCGTTCTCCGCCTCGGCAAAGACCACCCGCTTGGGGTTTTCCTTGACCTGGGCATAGACTTCGGTGAGCACCGAGGTGGTGGGGTTCAGCCGCGCCTTCAGGCTGTGGCGATAGGCGTCGAAATCCTCGATCGGCTTTTGCGCCACGCCCGAATCCATTGCCGCCTTGGCCACGGCCGAGGGCACGACCTCCATCAGGCGCGGATCGAACGGGGCGGGGATGATGTAATCGCGGCCGAAGGTGTGGTTGCGGCCATAGGCCACGGCCACTTCCTCGGGCACCTGCTCGCGGGCCAGCTCTGCAATGGCGTGGGCGGCGGCGATCTTCATTTCCTCGTTGATCGCCGTGGCCCGCACATCCAGCGCGCCGCGGAAGATGAAGGGGAAGCCCAGCACATTGTTGACCTGGTTGGGATAATCCGACCGGCCAGTGGCCACAATGGCATCCGGCCGCACCGCATGGGCATCGGGCGGGGTGATCTCGGGATCGGGATTGGCCATGGCGAAGATGATCGGCTGGCGGGCCATGGCCTTCACCATGTCCTGCGTGATGGCGCCGGCCACCGACAGGCCCAGCGCCACATCGGCGCCCACCAGCGCCTCCTGCAGGGTGCGTGCCGAGGTCTCTATGGCATGAGCCGACTTGAACTGGTCCACCCCGGCGCGGCCACGATAGATCACGCCCTTGGAATCGCAGACGGTGACGTTCTCGTGGCGCACGCCCATGCTCTTGATCAGCGCGGTGCAGGCCAGCGCCGAGGCGCCCGCGCCATTGACCACCACCTTGATCTCGTCGAGCTTGCGGTCGGTCAGCAGGCAGGCGTTGATCAGGCCGGCGGCGGCGATGATGGCGGTGCCGTGCTGGTCGTCGTGCATCACCGGGATCTTCATGCGCGAACGCAGCGCCTGCTCGATGATGAAGCACTCGGGGGCCTTGATGTCCTCAAGGTTGATGCCGCCGAAGCTCGGCTCCATCATGGCGATGGCCTCGATCAGCGCGTCGGGGTCCTCGCTGTCGAGCTCGATGTCGATGGAATCGACGTCGGCGAAACGCTTGAACAGCACCGCCTTGCCTTCCATCACCGGCTTGGAGGCCAGCGCGCCGAGGTTGCCCATGCCGAGAATGGCGGTGCCATTC
>CAIXXP010000105.1 GCA_903923465.1 uncultured Sphingomonadales bacterium
ACTTTTCGTGTTCCACCCGGTCGCCCAGCCGCAGATCCAGCCGAGGGGTGGCGGCGAAGCTGGCCATGCTGCGGGTTGATTCGGCGATGCGGCGCGGGGTGGCATTATAGGTTTGGGCGGCGGCGCGTTGCCAGCCGGGGCCACGGGCGGCCCCTCGCGACTCTGGGCGTTCTGGCCTAGCGCTGGCGGCTGCGAAGGGATCGTCCCGCTCGCTCCAGTGCGCGCGCCACGGCGAGGCGCCGCCGGTCAGCGTGCTTTCCTGCGTGATATGGGCGTCGGGCAATTCGGCGATGAAGCGGCTGGGGATGGATGACACCCACTGGCCGTAGATGCGGCGGTTGGCGGCGTTGAGGATGGTGCAGTGCCGCCGGGCGCGGGTGATGGCGACATAGGCGAGGCGGCGCTCCTCCTCCAGCGACTTGAGGCCGCCCTCGTCCAGCGAACGTTGCGAGGGAAACACACCTTCCTCCCAGCCTGGCAGGAAGACATTGTCGAATTCCAGCCCCTTTGCCGCGTGGATGGTCATGATGGTGACCTTCTCGTCGCGGTTGTTGGCCTCATTGTCCATGACGAGGCTGACGTGTTCGAGGAAATCGCCCAGGGTTTCGTATTCTTCCATGGCGCGGGCGAGTTCGGTCAGGTTCTCCAGACGGCCGGCGGCCTCGGCGGTTTTTTCGGCCATCAGCATGGCGGTATAGCCGGATTCGTCGAGCACTTGCCGCGCGAGGTCGGCCGGGGTGGCAGTGCTGGCAACGTCGCGCCAGCGGGCGAAATCGCGGCATAGCGACAGCAGCGTGGTGCGGGCGCGGGCGGGCAACTCGTCGCTGTCAGCCAGGGAAAAGGCGGCGGCGAGCAGCGGCTGGTTGGCGGCGCGGGCGCCGCGGTGAATACGTTCCAGCGCCTTGTCGCCAAGGCCGCGCTTCGGGGTGTTGACGATGCGTTCGAAGGCGAGATCGTCCTGCGGTTGCGCCACGAGCCGCAGATAGGCGAGGGCGTCGCGGATTTCCGCCCGCTCGTAGAAGCGGAAGCCGCCGACAATGCGATAGGCCAGGCCGATGGCGATGAAGCGGTCCTCGAACTCGCGGGTCTGGAACTGGGCGCGCACGAGGATGGCCACCTTGTCGAGCGGGGCGCCCTCGCGCTCCAGCCGCTCGATCTCCTCGCCGACGCGGCGGGCCTCTTCCTGCGCGTCCCACACGCCGATGACGCGGAGCTTGTCGCCGCCGCTGGCCTCGGTCCACAGGGTTTTGCCCAGGCGCTCCGCGTTTTCGCCAATGAGGCCGGAGGCGGCGCCGAGGATGTGTGGGGTGGAGCGGTAGTTCTGCTCCAGACGGATGACCTTGGCGCCGGGGAAATCCTTCTCGAAACGCAGGATATTGGCGATTTCCGCGCCGCGCCAGGAGTAGATCGACTGGTCATCATCGCCGACCACGCAGATGTTGTGGCGGCGCCCTTCGATGCCCTGGGCCAGCAGACGCAGCCACAGATACTGCACCTGATTGGTGTCCTGATACTCGTCCACCATGATATATTTGAACCGGTGCTGATACTGCTCCAGCACGTCGCGGTGGGTGCGCAGGATGACCAGCATGTGCAGCAGCAAATCGCCGAAATCGCAAGCGTTCAGCGCCTTCAACCGGTCCTGATAGAGGCGATAGAACTGCTGGCCCTTGCCATTGGCATAGGCCTCGCTCTCGCCCGCGTCGATATCGGCGGGCAGCAGGCCGCGGTTCTTCCAGCGGTCTATGCAGGCGGCGAGCTGCTTGGGGGGGAAGCGCTTGTCGTCGACCCCTTCCGCGACGATGAGCTGCTTGAGCAGGCGCAATTGATCGTCGGTGTCGATGATGGTGTAGTTCGATTGCAGCCCGACCAGCTCGGCATGGCGGCGCAGCATTTTCGCGGCGATAGCGTGGAAGGTGCCCAGCCACGGCATGCCCTCCACCGCCGGGCCGATGAGATGGCCGACGCGCTCTCGCATCTCCCGCGCGGCGCGGTTGGTGAAGGTGACGCAGAGAATCTCGCTGGGCCAGGCCCGCCGCGTGGCGATAATCTGCGCCAGCCGCGCGGTGAGCGCCGCCGTCTTGCCCGTGCCCGCGCCCGCCAGCATCAGCACGGGCCCTTCCGTGGTGAGCACAGCCTCGCGCTGGGGCGGGTTCAGCGCGGCAAGCCAGTCGGGCTCGGGGCCGGAGAGGCTGGGGCCAGAAGCGCTGGGAGGGGTGGATTCGATTTGAGGCATTTTGGAACAACTAGGGAACGAACAGGGCGAGTGCAAGGGCAAGGAGGAAGGTTTTCCGCAGGGGACTCGTCCCCTGCACCCCATTACTGTCAGTGTTGAGCCAGGGGTTCGACCTTGCGCAAGCGCGCCGCGCCGCAGGCTATGAAAGCCGCTGCGCGGCAGGGCGCGTGGTCGCCATGAAGCGATCAGCCCGACAGTAATGGGGGTTTGGGGGCGTAACACCCCCAAGCCTATCCCTTTTCTTGACTGATGCACCCAAACCGGCAACCACGCGCGCCATGAACCCGATCAAGCAACACGCCCGCATTCTCACCGCCGCCCTGGTCGGCACGACGGTGGAGTTTTACGACTTCTACATTTTCGCCACCGCGACGGCGCTGGTGTTTGGCCATGCGTTTTTTCCCAAGGCCTCGCCCACGGCGCAGTTGATTGCGGCCTTCATGGTGTTTGGCATCGCCTTTGTGGCGCGGCCGGTGGGGGCGGTGGTGTTCGGCCATTTCGGCGACAGGCTGGGGCGCAAGAGCATGCTGGTGGCCTCGCTGTTGACCATGGGGACCTCGACGCTGGCGATTGCCTTTCTGCCGACTTACGCGACGGCCGGGTGGATTGCGCCGGTGATGCTGTGCGTGTTGCGCTTCGGGCAGGGCTTTGGCCTGGGCGGGGAGTGGGGCGGGGCGGCCTTGCTGGCGGTGGAATATGCGCCCGAGGGGTGGAAGAGTCGCTTTGGCGCGGCGCCGCAACTGGGCGCGCCGATTGGCTTTCTGGCGGCCAATGGCCTGTTTCTGGCGCTGGGCCTGTGGCTATCGCCGGCGGAGTTTCTGAGCTGGGGCTGGCGCGTGCCCTTCGCGGTGAGCGCGGCGCTGGTGGGCGTGGGGCTGTGGGTACGGCTGAAGATCGCCGAGACCCCCGCCTTTGCCGAGGCGCTGGCCAAGGGTGAACCCCATGCGGTGCCGCTGGGGCCGCTGGTGCGCCAGCACTGGGGCGCGCTGCTGGCGGGCAATGCCGGGGTGATCGCCTGCTTCGCCATCTTCTACATGGCGACGGCCTATGCGTTGGCACAGGGGACCGGGGTGATGCACTATAGGCGCGAGGCGTTTCTGGGGGTGCAGCTGGCGGCGAATCTGTTTCTGGCGCTGGGCATTGTGGTGGCGGCGGTTTGGTCCGATCGTGCGACGCCGGAGCGGGTGCTGGGCTGGGGCGCGGTGGCGGCGGTCGTGCTGGGGCTGGGGTTTGGCGCGGGGCTGGGGTCGGGCTCGCTGTGGGTGGTGTTTGCCACGCTGAGCGCGGCGCTGTTCGTGATGGGGCTGGTCTATGGGCCGCTGGGCGGGTGGCTGCCGCATCTGTTCCCGGTGGCGCTGCGCTACTCGGGCATATCCATCGCCTTTTCGGCGGGCGGCATTGTCGGCGGGGCGGTGACGCCGATTTTGGCGACCAATCTGGCAGGCGGTGGGCATGCGCTGTGGGTGGGGCTGCTGATCAGCGCGGCGGGGTTGGTGAGTTTGGTGGGGGTTTTGATGGGTAAGCGGGTTTCTTGAAGGTCTTTGCAGGGGTGTTACACCCCTGCACCCCATGACGTCTTCCGGCGCGAGGGTGGTTTTGGGGGCAGCCTCGCGTTTTAACTCCCGGTTGCGTTGGCGACTTGAAAGCCTGCGGCGCGGAGGGGTGGCGCACAAGGCCGGACCCGTGGCGCCCACGCCGACAGTATGGGGAGCGCGAGGGCGATGGCCCTCGCACCTTTACCCTTATACCGCCCTGAACAGCGTGATCTTCGCCTTGCCCACCTTGCGCTCGACCACGGCTTCCAGCCCCTTGACCTCGGGGTCTTCGTTATAGGCGGTCTCCAGGCTGATCCATGTGGCCGGGCCGATCCAGCCGAGGCGGGAGAGCTTGTCGAGGGCCACTTCGCCGGCGCCGGTGAGATAGGGCGGGTCGAGGAAGATCAGGTCGGGGGCGCTTTTGGGGATGCCCAGCGTCAGCACCGAGGAGGCGCGCACATCGCATTGCCCGGCGCAATCGAGCGCGGCGATATTGGCGCGGATGGCGCGGACGGCGGCGGCGTCCTGCTCGACGAACAGGCAGGAGGCGGCCCCGCGCGACAGAGCTTCCAGCCCCAGCGCGCCGGATCCGGCAAAGAAATCGGCCACGGCGAGATCCTCAAAACCGCCGAGGCGGCTGTGGAGCATGGAGAACAGCGTTTCGCGTGTGCGGTCGGCGGTGGGGCGGGTGCCTTCGCCCGGGGGTGCGTCGACTTTACGACCGCGCCATTTGCCGGAGATGATCCTCATTTGCGCGGCCCCCGGGGGTTGGGTTTGCCCGGAGCCGGTTTGCCCCCGGTGGGTTTGGGGCGCGCGGGATTTCCGGCATCGGACTTACCGGAAAATGAGCGGTTGGGCCGGTCGGCGCCGGGCCTGTCGGTGCGGGGCTTGTCGCGGGGGGCGGCGTCTTTTTCCCAAGGGCTGAAGCTGCTTGGGTTCTGGGCGCCGCTGGTGTCGGGGCGGTTAGCGCCGGAGCGGACTGGGGTGCGCGGCGCGGCGGCGCGGCGCGGGGGGCCAT
>CAIXXP010000106.1 GCA_903923465.1 uncultured Sphingomonadales bacterium
CCATTTGATCAGAACGCGGCGCTTTCTACCGTTATTCCTCACCCAGATGCTGGGGGCCTTCAACGACAATCTGTTCAAGAATTCGGTCGTCCTGTTCGTCGTCTACAACATCTATAATTAGCAAGCGGCGGAAGCGCGGTTCAGCGCCATCTCCTCGGGCGTGTTCATCATTCCTTTTTTCGTGCTGTCCTCGCTCTCGGGCCAGCTGGCCGACATGCGCGACAAGGCCCGGATCATCCGCGTGGTGAAGGCCTGCGAAATCGGCATCATGCTGGTGGGCGCGGCGGGGTTGCTGCTGGCGTGGAAGCATGTCGGCGTGCATTCGCTGGCCCTGCCGCTGATGCTGCTGGCGCTGTTTGCCATGGGGGTGCACTCCACCTTCTTCGGTCCGATCAAATACGCCATCCTGCCCCAACATCTGTTCCCCAACGAGGTGCTGGCCGGCACTGGCATCATCGAGGCCGGCACCTACATGGCCATTCTGGCCGGCACGATGCTGGCGGGCTGGATTCCGGTCGAATGGGCGGCGGGCGGCGTCATCATCACCGCGCTGGTCGGCTATGTCACGGCGCGGGAAGTGCCCCCTGCCCCGGCGCAAATGGAGCCGGAACCCCTCGACTTCCACATGATTCGCGCCACCATCACCCTGATCCGCACCACGATGGAGGATGCGCGGGTGTTCCTGGCGATCATGGCGATCAGTTTCTTCTGGGCGATCGGCGCCATTCTGTTCATCGAGTTTCCGCCGCTGGCCAAGAATGTGCTGGATGCCACCAAGGAGGTCGCCAGCCTGTTCCTCGTCATCTTCTCGGTTGGCGTGGCCATCGGCTCAACGACTATCAACAGCTTGCTGAAGGGCCGGGTTTCGGCGCGCTATGCCCCGCTTTCGGTGCTGGTAATGGCGGTGTTCGTGGTGCTGTTCGAGCAGCTTTGCCAGATGTGGGCGCCCAACCGCACCGGCGCGCTGATGAATGTCGCCGAGTTCTTCTCGCACCCGCTGGCGGTCTGGCTGTTGCTGGCGCTGCTGGGCATCGCCATGGCAGGCGGCATGTTCGTGGTGCCGCTCTATGCCTTCCTCACCACCTGCGTCGACAAGTCGCTGACCGCCCGCACCATTGCCGCCAATAACGTGGTTAATTCAGGCGCCATGGTGCTGGGTGCGGTGCTGGCGATGGGCCTGTCGATGTTTGGCGTGGCGATCGTGCAGCAACTGTTGCTGAGCGCGGTGATGTGCCTGGTCTCGGCCTGGCTGGCCTATCTGCTCTACCGGGCCGAGAAGCGCTTCGACGATCAGGCCAGAAACACGCTGGCGGCGACAAAGCTCGCGCAATAAACCGCGCATATCTGCCGTATATGGCCGACCATGGCCATGCGAGGCGACGGCGCCACCCGCGACAGGCCTCGCCCCCGAGACAGGCGTTTGCGCAGCGGATGGCCGGCGGAGGCCCGCACGAATGCTGCGGCGGCGGTCTGGTGGTGGGCGAGGGCTGTTGTCATGCCCCGGGCCTAGCGCCCGGCTTTGCCGCGGCCCATGCGTAGATAGACGGTTAACCGCCCCCTGTGCCAGCTGGGCACAGTTACGGCGGCAATGCTTAACACCCGCGACGTCCTTCAGCCCCGCGACAGGGCGAGAATGTGCACCCACTCGGCCGGCGTCACCACCCCCACGGAAAGCCGCGACAGGCGGATCAGCTCCATCTCCGCCAGCGCCGGGTCGGCCTTGATCTCCTTCAGCGTCACCGGGCGGGCGAGCTTTTCCACCGGCTTCACCTTCACCGCTGCCCATTTGCCCTCGGGATCACTGGGGTCGGTCAACCCGGCCCCGCTGATTTCGACAATCCCGACAATCTCCAGCCCGATGTTGGAGTGATAGAAAAATGCCCGGTCGCCCAGCTTCATGGCGCGAAGGTTGTTGGCGGCGCGGTGGTTGCGCACGCCGTCCCAGGTGCCCTCGCCCTCGGCCACCAGATCGTCCCAGCCATAAGCGTCCGGTTCGGATTTCATCAGCCAGAAGGATTTGGTATCGCCCATGTCTGTTCCCCGCAAAACCGGTGGCCGAAGGGTTCTGGCCTTCGCCGCACCGGCCTCCTATCGCCATTCCCGCACCAAAACCAGAGCCGCCGCCCTCTGAACGCGACCAGCGTAGATCGTCTGTCCCCAAGGAACCGCCAGATGCCCCTCGCCGAAGTTCCCGTCATCTCGCTTGCCGACGATCCCGCCCGGCTCGGCGATGCCCTTGGCGCCAGCTTTCGCGGCTTCGGGTTTGCCATGGTGCGCGATCACGCCATCGATCCCGGCCTCATCGCCGAGGGCTGGCGGCTGACGCGCGCCTTCTTC
The DNA here is from genome assembly GCA_903923465.1 of uncultured Sphingomonadales bacterium. Taxonomy (GTDB): domain Bacteria; phylum Pseudomonadota; class Alphaproteobacteria; order Sphingomonadales; family Sphingomonadaceae; genus Novosphingobium. Next base: position 2,338 of record CAIXXP010000106.1, read on the forward strand.
GCCCTGCCCGATTCGGCGAAGCAACGCTATTTCCGCCCCGAACTGGCCGGCGCGCGCGGCTATACCCCCTTCGGTCGCGAAATCGCCAAGGGCGCGCCCCAGCCCGATTTGAAGGAGTTCTGGCATGTCGGGCGCGATCTGCCGCCCGGCCATCCGCTGCTGTCACCCTCCATGCCGCCCAACATCTGGCCCGATCTGCCCGCCGGTTTCGCCGAGACCTTTCAGGCGCTGTACCGAGCCTTCGAGGAAACCGGGGCGACTGTCCTCTCCCACATCGCGACCCATCTCGGGCTTGGCGCGCGGTGGTTTGATCCCGCCATCGCGGATGGCAATTCGGTGCTGCGGTTGCTGCACTACCCGCCCGTCGCTGGCGCCACCGGCGAGGCAATCCGTGCCGGCGCGCATGAAGACATCAACCTCATCACCCTGCTACTGGGCGCCGAGGAGGCCGGCCTTGAACTGCTGGCAACGGACGGTCGCTGGCTGCCCGTTTCGCCGCCAGAGGGCGCGCTGGTGGTCAATATCGGCGACATGCTGCAGCGCCTGACCAACCACGCCCTGCCCTCCACCACCCACCGCGTGCGCAACCCCGATGCGGCGCGCGCCGGCGTCTCGCGCTATTCGATGCCGTTCTTCCTGCACCTGCGCTCGGATTTCACGATCGAAACCCTGCCGCAATGCGTCTCCGCCGAGGAGCCGAACCGCTATCCGGTGACGATTTCGGCGGATGATTATTTGCAGGAGAGGCTGCGGGAGATTGGATTGAAGGGGTAGTGAAGGCAGGTAAGATGAGAGGGACTTGTCCCTCGCCCTCCCATTACTGTCGACCCTAGCGCCTCGGTTCAGCCGTGGAGCAAGGCCGCAGCGCCGCAGGC
>CAIXXP010000107.1 GCA_903923465.1 uncultured Sphingomonadales bacterium
TCAGCGAGCGGCGACCGGTGATGGCGTTGAGCAGCGAGCTTTTGCCGACATTCGAGCGCCCGGCCAGCGCGATCTCGGGCGCTGTCGATTCGGGCAGGAATTTCAGCTGCGGGGCCGAAAGCAGAATGCTGATCGGCCCGGAAAACAGCTTGCGGGCCTGCTCCACCAGTTCGGGATCCACCGCCGCCGCCTCGGGCAGCACCACGCCGGCCTCCGGCGCGGTCACCGGTGTGCCGTCCGCGCCCTCATCCTGTGCGGGCCCATCCTGTGCGGAAATGTCGCTCACGCCTTGCCCTGCGCGCCCGATCCCTTGGCCTCGTCCTTCACGCTTTGCGCCTTTAGTCCGGGGTGGCGGCTATAGAGATAGAACTGCTGCGCCATGGTCAGGCAGTTGGAGGTGATCCAGTAGATCAGCAGCCCGGAGGCGAAGGGCGACATGACGAACATCATCATCCACGGCATGATCGCCATCATCTGCTGCTGCGCGGGGTCGGCCTGCGCCGGCTGCAGCTTGAACTGGAAATACATGGTGATACCCAGCAGCAGCCCCAGCACGCCCAGGCTCAGCAGCGATGGCGGATCCCAGGGGATCAGGCCGAACAGGTTGAAGATATGCAAGGGGTCGGGCGCCGACAGATCCTTAATCCACAGCGCGAAGGGCTGGTGGCGCATCTCGATGGAAACGTTCAGCACCTTATACAGGGCAAAGAAGATCGGGATCTGCAGGAACACCGGCAGACATCCGGCCAGCGGATTAACCTTCTCCTCCTTGTACAGCTTCATGGTTTCTTCCTGAAGCTTCTGCTTGTCGTCCTTGTGCCGCTCCTGCAGCGCCTTCATCTTGGGCTGCAGCGAACGCATCGCCGCCATGCTCTTGAACTGGCGCTGGGCCACGGGGAACATCACCCCGCGCACGATGGCGGTCAGCAGGATGATCGCCACGCCAAAGTTGCCCACCGCATGGAACAGCGCGCGCAGCAACAGGAAGATCGGCTTTTCAACAAAGCGGAACCAGCCCCAGTCAATCGCCAGACCAAAGTTGGCAATCGCCGGCTGCCCGTTAACCCCGGCCTCATAGCGGTCGAGCACGAGGCTTTCCTTGGCCCCGGCAAACAGCCGCGTCGTGTGGCTCAGGCTCTGCCCGGGCACCACCACGGCCGGGTGATAGATCAGATCGGCGCGGTACAGCCCGCCGCCCAGCGCGCGAAAATCGCTCGACGTGCCCGAAGCATCCGGCACCAGCACGCTCATCCAGTAGATGTCGGTAAAGCCCAGCCAGTCGGTCGCGCCCTCATTGGCCACGGCGCCGGCACCCTGCACGTCCTTGTATTTCGGCTTGAACGCCACCTTGCCGTCAAACGCGCCAAACGGCCCCGAGTGAATATTCCAGCTATCGAGGCTGGCGGTGCGATCGGTCCGGGTAATCAGCGCAAACGGCGTCACATTCACCGCCGCCGTGCCCGCGTTGGTCAGCCCCTGCTTCACCGTGATCATATAGTCATCGTCGATGCTGTAGGTCAGCGTGAAGGTCTGCCCGGTGGTGTTGGTCCAGCTCAGCGTCACCGGCGTCGCGGGGGTCAGTTTGGCCCCGGCAGGCACGGTCCACACCGTATCACCCTGCGGCAGCGCCACGCCCGCTTGCGCGCCCACCCAGCCCGCCTGGGCGAATTGCTCGGCCAGCGTGCCGGCGGGCGAGAACAGCCGCACCGGCCCGGACGTCTTGTCCACCGTCGCGCGGTGGCGGTTCAGCGTCAGGTCGTCGACCACCCCGCCCACCAGATTGATCGAGCCCGACAGCCCCGGCGCGGCAATCGCCACACGCGAGGCAGGGGCCAACACCGCAGCCAGCTGCCGCACCTCCAGCGCCTGATCGCCCACATTGGTCAGCCCGCCCTCGCGGGTCGGCTTCAGTGTCGAAGGGTCAGCCGCCGCCGGCCCGGCCGCGCTACCCGGCCCATTACCGCCAGGCCCATTACCGCCAGGCCCATTACCACCAGGCAGCGCCGCCAGCGATCCGCCCGGCACGCCGGGCGCGGCACTGGCCCCGGCACTGGCCGTCGCCACCGGCTTGGGCTTATAGGCGTTGGGATAAAAGTGCTTCATCGCCGCGTCCCAGCCAAACAGCAGGACGGCGGTGGCCACCATCGCCAGAATCATGTTGCGCTGGTTGAAAGAAGGCTGGTTGCTCACGATAAATCCCTGACTATTCCTGCCCCCGGGGCCCGAAGACCGCCACCAGACGCGCCCGGCCACATTGGGCCAAACCGCGCCTAAGGCACCGGATCGTAACCGGTGCCGCCCCAAGGATGGCAGCGCAATAGACGCTTCATTGCCAGCCAGCCACCCTTAATCGCACCATGCCGCTCCACCGCCTCAATGGCATAGGCCGAACAGGTCGGCAGATAGCGGCAATTGGCCCCGATCAGCCGCGAAGGCCCGATCTGCCACCCCCGCACCAGCCAGATCAGCACGCGCTTCACACCATGCCCCCGGCGCCGGGCGCCGCCGATATGTCACCCGATACTGGCCCCGATACTGGCCCAGGTACTGGCCCAGAGGTCTGCCCTGCGGCACGCCCGCGCGGCGCCCCGCCCCCAGATCCGCCCCCAGATCCGCCGCCGCCGCCCTTGCCCCCGGGCTTACCAGCGCGCTTACCCTTGGCCCGCGGCCCTCGCGGCGGATCACCCTTGCCGGCCCGCGCCCGCGCAAAGGCGGCGATCAGCTCGGCGCGCAGCGTGGCAAAGTCCCGCTCCACCCCGCCCTCGCGGCCGATCAGCACATGGTCGTGGGCGGGCAAGCCGTGCACCGGCAGCAATTCGCGCAGCAGCGCGCGAAACCGCCGCTTCATCCGGTTGCGCACCACGGCATTGCCGATTCGCTTGGTCACGGTAATGCCGAAACGCAGGCCGCAATCGCTGTCGGGGCCGGAATTATCCCGCGCCAACAACACAAATCCGGGCCGCGAGACCCGGATTCCACGATTGGCGGCCAGAAAGTCGGAACGCTTGGTCAGCACGCGGAGTTTGGGTGGAGCGCCATGCTCGGCCGCACCCGGCGGCGAATCGCCCGCCAGCGGCTCTACGCCCACCTGCCGCTCCCCATCGGCCAGCCGCTCTGTGTCGGCGGGCCGTTCCCCGATGGGCGCATCCTCCGCAGGGCCATCCCCCACGGGCAGATCCGCCTCAGCCGGAACAGGCGTCAGGCGGAAAGCTTCTTGCGGCCACGCGCACGGCGGGCGGCCAGCACCTTGCGACCACCAACAGTGGCCGTGCGGGCGCGAAAACCATGGCGGCGGGCGCGAACGAGCCGGCTGGGCTGAAAGGTGCGCTTCATCTCAAAAACCCCGAAACAGGCCCCACCCACCGGCGCGGCACCGAATAACAAAAACCCGAAGGCAATACATAACCAGCGCCAGCAGCCAGGCCACCGCGCCGTGAAGCGGGGCCGATACGGGCAAGCGCCCCCCAAGTCAAGGGATTCGGCGCCATCCCGCTCCGTCCACCACGCGCAAACGCGCGCTGTTGCCACCGGCGATTTTGCCGGTGATAAGACCATACCCCTCACCGCAAAGGACAAAATCTTGGTCGCGCTCGTCCCCACCGTGGCATTTCAGGGTCTGGAGGCGCGGCCTGTGGAGGTGCAGTGCCAGATCACCGCCGGCATGCCCGCCTTCCAAATCGTCGGCCTGCCCGACAAGGCGGTGGGCGAAAGCCGCCAGCGCGTGCAGGCCGCCCTTGCCGCCATGGGGCTGGCCCTCCCGGCCAAGCGCATCATCGTCAACCTCTCCCCGGCCGATCTCCCCAAGGAAGGCGCCCATTTCGACCTGCCCATTGCCCTGGCCCTGCTCGCCGCCATGGACATCCTCGACGCCGAAACCCTGTCCGAATTCGTGGCGCTGGGCGAACTCGCGCTCGATGGCCGCATCGCCCCCTGCCCCGGCGTCCTGCTCGCCGCCCTGCACGCCGGCGCGCAGGGCAAGGGCCTCATCTGCCCCGCCGCCCAAGGCAGCGAGGCCAGTTGGGCTGGCGACATCCCCGTCCTCGCCGCCCCCGATCTCGTCCACCTGCTCTCCCACCTGAAAGGCACCAGTCAGCTCCCCACCCCCACACCGGGCGAGGCCACCCCGCCCACTCAAGGCCCCGACCTCGCCCAAGTCAAAGGCCAGGAATCCGCCAAACGCGCGCTCGAAATCGCCGCCGCCGGGGGCCACAATTTGCTCATGGTCGGGCCTCCGGGCGCCGGCAAAAGCCTCCTCGCCGCCTGCCTCCCCGGCATCCTGCCCCCCCTCACCCCGCGCGAGGCGCTCGAAGTCTCGATGGTCGCCTCCATCGCCGGCACCCTCGAAGGCGGCCGCATCGCCCGCCAAAGGCCCTTCCGCAGCCCCCACCACTCCGCCTCCATGCCCGCGATGACCGGCGGCGGCGCCCGCGTCCGTCCCGGCGAAGTCTCCCTCGCCCACCTCGGCGTCCTGTTCCTCGACGAGCTGCCCGAGTTCCAGCGCGCCGTCCTCGATTCGCTGCGCGCGCCCTTGGAGACCGGCGAGGTCAGCGTCGCCCGCGCCAACGCCCATGTCACCTTCCCCGCCCGCGTGCAGCTGATCGCCGCGATGAACCCCTGCCGCTGCGGCCACCTTGCCGATCCCATCCTCGCCTGCGCCAAAGTCCCCCGCTGCGGCGCCGACTACCAGTCCCGCCTCTCCGGCCCCCTGCTCGACCGCATAGACCTCCACGTGACCGTCGAACCCGTCCCCCCCCGCGACATGGCCACCACCACCGCGAGCGAAACCTCCGCCGATGTCGCAAAACGCATCGCCACCGCCCGAGCCCTGCAAACCCACCGCCTCGAAGGCACCCCCCACCGCACCAACGCCGAACTAAACGGCGAGGCGCTAGAAGCCTTCGCCACCCCGGATGACGCAGGCGCCAAACTCCTCCTCCAAGCCGCCGAAGCCATGAAGCTGTCAGCCCGAGCCTACACCCGCACCCTCCGCGTCGCCCGCAGCATCGCCGACCTAGCCGGCGCCGAGCAAATAGCCCGCCCCCACATAGCCGAGGCCCTCAGCTATCGAAGACAAGGCGTAGTTTAGGGGAAAAGGGATAGATGCGAGGGACTCGTCCCTCGCGCTCCCATACCTTTTTGTGTAGCTAATAACCCGTGATCCAGCTTGGAGATGAGCATGAAGCGCATATTGCCGTTAGCATTGGTTTTCTGCGTCACTCCGGCTCATGCCAGCAGTATGGACGGAAA
>CAIXXP010000108.1 GCA_903923465.1 uncultured Sphingomonadales bacterium
CGCGCCGAGATGCGCGAGGCCACGCCAGAGATGGCGCTGCGCCACCCGGTCTGGTCGATGGGGGCGAAGATCAGCGTCGACTCCGCCACCCTGTTCAACAAAGGCCTCGAAGTGATCGAGGCCGCCCGCCTGTTCGGCCTGGCCGAGCCGGAGATCGAGGTGCTGGTCCACCCGCAATCCGTCGTCCACGGCCTGGTGTGCTACCGCGACGGCAGCGTGCTCGCGCAGATGGGCGCGCCCGATATGCGCATCCCCATCGCGCATTGCCTCGCCTGGCCGGAGCGCCTGGCCACCGCCTCCCCCAGGCTCGACCTGGCCGCCGTCGCGAGGCTGGACTTCGCCGCCCCCGACGAGGACCGCTTCCCCGCCCTGCGCCTCGCCCGCGCCGCCCTGCGCGCCGGCGGTGCCGCCAGCGCCATCCTCTCCGCCGCCAACGAAGTCGCCGTCGAGGCCTTCCTGGACCGCCGCATCGGCTTCCTCGACATCGCCGACACCGTCGAAGCTGTCCTCGACCGCCTCGGCTCCCCCCCCGCCGACGACCTGCCCAGCGTCATGCACCACGACGCCGCCGCCCGCCGCGAGGCCGGCGCCGTGACCGCCCAACTCGCCGCGTAACCGGCGCCCAAACAATCAAAAGTTTTCCTGATTACGCACCTTGCTCAGCCAACGGGTGGCATGCTCGACTCGGTCAACATGTTGGGTTGAAGGGGTTTTGAGATGGCGCGCAACAAGGTGCAGTTTCAGAAAGGCCTTAGCGAGCCGGAGTTTGACCGGCAATACGGGACAGAGGAGCAATGCTGGCAGGCGGTGGTCGCGTCGCGTTGGCCGCGCGGCTTCGTGTGCCCAGGATGTGGAGGTGCCAAGCTCAGCGTGGTGACGACCCGTCGTTTGTTCCAGTGCAGCACATGCCGTTTGCAAACCTCGGCGATGGCCAAGACGATCTTCGCGTCGACCAAATTGCCGCTGCGGACTTGGTTTCGCGCGATGTATCACCTGACGCAGACCAAGCAGGGCATCTCCAGCATCGAACTGGGCCGCCGGCTGGGCGTGACCCAGACCACGGCCTGGAAGATCAAGCACAAGCTCAAGCAGGTGATGCTTGAACGCGACGCCACCAAGCAGCTGAGCGGGCGCGTTGAAATCGACGATGCCTATGTCGGCGGTGAACGCACAGGCGGCAAGCGCGGGCGCGGGGCGGCGGGCAAGACGCCGTTTGTCGCCGCTGCCCAGACGACACAAGATGGCAAGCCAAGTCAGCTGAAACTGCGCCGGGTCAGCGCTTTCTCGAACCGCTCGATCGAGGCATTCGCCCGCGCCAGCTTGGATCCGTCCTGCGTCGTCCTCAGCGATGGCCTGCGCTGCTTTGGTGCCGTCATCGAGGCCGGCTGCACGCATGAAGTCGTTGTCACCGGCTCCGGGCCAGCCGCAGCCAAATCGGCAGCCTTCAAGTGGGTCAATACAGCCTTGGGAAACATCAAGGCCGCCATCATCGGCACCTACCGCTCCATCAACAGCAAGCACGTGCCACGATATCTCGCCGAGTTCGAATACCGCTTCAACCGGCGATACGACCTCGCAGCCATGATCCCGCGCCTGACATGGGCCGCAACTCGAACCACGCCAATGCCATATCGCCTACTGAAATTGGCTGAGGTTCATGCGTAATCAGGAAAAACTTTTGATATTTTAAGC
>CAIXXP010000109.1 GCA_903923465.1 uncultured Sphingomonadales bacterium
CCGCGGGCCCACCCCGCCGCGCCGCGGGCCCACTACCGCCGCGCTGGCCGCCACGCTGCTGGCGCTGGCCCCGTTCCGGGCCGCGCCGTCGCTGGCCACGCCGGTGGTTCAGCCGCTGCCCACGCACCCGGCCCCCGGCGACGAGCCTATGCCCGGCGCCTCCCCCTATCCGCAAAGCGCCCCCTACCCGCAAAGCGCCCCCTATCCGCAAAGCCCGCCCTACTCCCAGAGCATCGCCGCCACCCCGGCGCCCCCCCCCGCCATCGCCACCGCCCTGCTCCCCGGCATCACCGAAGGCGCCGAGTGGGACCGCGCCCACACCCTGCTGCTGGCCACCCCGCCCAGCCCGGCCGAATCCGCCATCGCCCCCGCCATTGCCACCTGGCGCAGCCTCTGCGCCACCGATGCGCTGGCCTTTGCCGACTACGCCGCCTTCCTGCTGGCCTACCCCGGCTTCCCCGAGGAAACCAAACTCCGCCTCAATGCCGAAAAGGCGCTGGCCGCCGGCCGCCCCGGCCTGGGCACCACGCCGCAGCGCATCGCCGCCTATTTCGACCGCTTCCCCCCGCTCACCAACCCGGCCGCCGCGCAATACGCGCTGGCCCTTGCCGCCCTCGCCCGCCCGGATGCCGCCCCCGCCGCCCGCACCGCCTGGCGCGGCGGCAGCATGAGCGACAGCGCCGAATCCGCCATCCGCGCCCAGTGGGGCACCATCCTCACCCAGGCCGACCACGACGCCCGGCTCGATTCGCTGCTGTGGGATGGCAACCTCACGCAGGCCCAGCGCGCGCTGAATTTCGCCTCGCCGCCGGCCCGCGCCATCGCCCTGTCGCGCATCGCCCTGCAACAGGGCCGCGACCCGCAGGCGCCCGTAGCCCAATATCCCGCGTCACCCTATCCGGCCGCCCCGGCCACGCCATACCCGGCCACCGCAGACACCACCGCCCCGGCCGAGCCCGGCACAGACCCCGACACCGCCGCCCCCCTGCCCCCGTCCCCGCCCTACCTGCCCGGCACCCCGCCCGCACCCGCCGTCACCACCATCGCGCCACCGCCCCCGCCCCCCGGCGCGCTGGCCGATCCCGGCTATCTGCAAGACCGCGCCCGCTTCCTCGTCCGCCACGGCCGCGCGGGCGAGGCCGCCAGCCTGCTGGCCGAGCACCTCCCCCTGTCCCACCCCGCCGCCGATCCGCGCCGCTGGCTCGCCCTGTCGCTGGCCATCGCCCGCGATGCCGGCCCCAACGAGGCCATCCGCATCGCCGAGCGCGCCGGCGAGGCCTTCCCCCCCGGCACCGACCTCAGCGCCGCCTCCTTCACCATCCGCGACCAGATGACCTCGCTGCTGTGGCTGGGCGGCACGCAGGCGCTGTGGTGGCGCGGAGACCGCCCGCGCGCCGCCGCCCTGTTCCGCGCCTATGCCGCCGCCTCGCGCACGCCCCAGTCGCGCGCGAAAGGCCAGTTCTGGGCCGGCCGCGCCCTCGCCCCCATCGATCCCGCCGCCGCCGCCCGCGCCTATGAAGCCGCCGCCGCCTACCCGGATCAGTTCTACGGCCTGCTCGCACTGCAAGCCCTGCACCGCGACGCCGCCCCGCTGCTGGCCCGCGCGCCCGCCGAACCGCGCCGCCCCACCCGCTCGGAGCGCGCCGCCTTCAACGCCCGCCCGCTCACCGCCGCCCTGCGCCTCGTCGCCCGCGATGCCGATTGGCAAACCACCATCCGCTTCTTCCGCGCCGCCGCCGACGCCGCTGCCGATTCGGCCACCCCGGAGGCCGAGTTCACCCTCCTGGCCGATCTCGCCCGCGAACTGGGCCGCCGCGATCTCGCCGTCATCACCGGCACCGCCGCCGAAACCGCCGGCTTCGCCAATTTCCGCGACGCCGCCTTCCCGCTCATCCCCACCCCCGCCACCGCCGACTGGACCGCCGTCCACGCCGTCGCCCGGCAGGAAAGCCAGTTCGCCCAAAACGCCATCAGCAGCGCCGGCGCCCGCGGCCTGATGCAGCTCATGCCCGGCACCGCCGCCGAACAAGCCCGCCGCCTCGGCGTGCCCTACAGCACCAGCGCCCTCATCTCCGATCCCATGCTGAATCTCGCCACCGGCAACGCCTATTTCACCCACCTGCTCGGCGTCTACAACGGCTCCTGGCCCCTGGCCGCCGCCGCCTACAACGCCGGCCCCGGCAACGTCGCCCGCTGGCTGCGCAGCCTCGGCGACCCCCGCACCAGCAGCATGGATTGGCCCGACTGGATCGAACGCATACCCGTCACCGAAACCCGCGGCTACGTGCAGCACATCGTCGAAAACGCCGTCGTCTACGAAGCCCGCAACCCCGCCCACGCGCACTACACCGGCCCGGACGCGATCGGCTATTTCCTGAAGGGAAAGTAATAAGGGAGAGGAATAAGGGAAAGATGCGAGGGTGTTACACCCTCGCGCTCCCATTACTTGTCAGCATCGCGCCCGGGGTTCCACCAAGCGCCACGCCGCCGCGCCGCAGGCTATAAAGCCGCTTCGCGGCAAAACACCCCGCCACAGAACCAGCGCAAACCTCTACAGTAATGCGAGCGCGAGGGGGCGCCTTTGTGGGTCGCATCGTGTTTCACACGATACTCCCGGCCCCTCGCACCTTTCCCTTTAATCCTTTAAGCCGTCGCCCAATGAGCGAAACCAGAGCCCCCACCGAAGGTGCCCCGATTACGCCGGCAGGCATGGCCGCCCTGCGCGCCCGCTACGATCACCTCCTCGGCACCGAGCGCCCGGCCATTGTCGAGATCGTCAGCTGGGCGGCGGGCAATGGCGACCGCAGCGAGAACGGCGACTACCTCTACGGCCGCAAGCGCATGCGCGAGATCGACCGCGAGCTGGCGCACCTCGCCCGGCGCATGAAGGCGCTGCGTGTCATCAACCCGGCCCATCAGACCGACCAGACCCGCGTCTGGTTCGGCGCCACCGTCACCATCGCCGATGAAGACGACCACCACCGCACCCTCACCCTGGTCGGCGACGACGAGCAGGACGCCACCGCCCATCGCATCGGCTGGAGCGCCCCCCTCGCCCGCGCCCTGCGCGGCGCCGCGACAGGCGACCTGCGCCGCGTCCTGCTCCCCGGCGGAGAAAAGGAATGGGAAGTTCTGGAAATCCGTTATCCGGAAGCGGGATAGAACAAGATATTAAGGTAAAGTCTTGGGGCCTCGGGCCCCAAACCCCAATACTGTCATTGTCGCGCCAAGGGTTCGGCCAAGCGCAACCCCGCCAAAAAAGCCTGCGGCGCCGCGACCTCACACAAGGCCGAACCCATGGCCCAACAATGACAGGAAAAGGGAGCGCGAGGGACGCGTCCCTCGCATCTTCCCCTAAACCTTAAACCCTATAATCCTAAACCCCGTCACCCCGCCACATGCACCCGCACCCCCAGCACATGCGCCGGCCCCCGGTCGCGGTTATACGCCGGGTTCACCACCAGCTGATAATCCACCGTCACCACCACCGCGCCACCCAACACCGCCCCACTCGGCCGCCAGCTATAGTTGGCCTCAACGATCTTCTCCAAACCCGGGCGCGACAACTGCCCATCCCCGGCCAGAATCCCCAGCCCCCCGGCCGCCAGATAGGCCTTCATCTGCCGGGATGCCGCATTCACCGCAAAGGCCAGCCCGGCCGAATCCGCCGGCCGGTGCCACACCGCGCCCGACAGCACCAGGCCACCCGAAACGGCGGTATCGATGTCGGTAAAGTCATAATCGGCATAGCGCCCATCGGCCGTGCTCGCCCGCACAAAGGCGCCCAGCGCCGGGGTCAACTCCTGCTCGGCATTGATATAGCCACCCCAGCGCGTGTGCCACCGGCGCACCTGCGTCACATCGGGCGCCGTCGCATTGGCCAGCCCCCAGGCAATCGCGTCGGCAAAGCTGCCCTCGCTCAAATGCGACCGCCACACGCCAAGGCGCACCGCCCCCGCATGCCCGCCGATCGCATGCCGATGCTCCACCTCGCCAATCGCCTGCTGCTGGGCAAAGTTCGCCCCCAGCACCGGCCCGTTGAAATCGCGGGGAAAGTTGAACAGTCCGCCGCGCAGCGTCCACACCCCCTGATACCACTCGGCCGAGGCGCCCACGGAATAGCCCCATGCGTCGCTGGCATAATCGAACGACCCGCTGGAAATCATCGCCCAGTTCATGAAATCCCCGCGCGGGTCATGGGCGTAGCGGTTGGTGTCAAACACATCCCCCACGCTGAACTTGCCCACCGTCACCACCACGCGATTGGCCGCCTGCCGCCCGGCAAACTGGTTCGCCGCCGAGGCAATCTCGCTCCCCTCACCACCCAGATCGAACGTCTGGCGCAAGAACAGCCTCTGCAACTGCACATAGGGGTTCCACTTGCCCACCTTATAGGCCTCGCCGCTGGTATAGCCGGCCACGCCCAGCGTGTTGCCAATGCCAAAGCCCTGATCGACCTCGGGGTTGATCCAGATCTCGGCCCCCTGCCACGGCCGCACCCCGGCATAGAGGGTAACATCGGCGGTCTCCTCCAGATCGTTCGGCTTCAGGCTCTCGGGCCCCGCATAGGGCGAATGGAACCCGGTCACCCCTTGCGCGGTAAAGGTCGCCTGCGCATGCACAGACCACCAGCCGCCGCTACCCCCACTGGCCCCCGGCGAGGCGGGAAACCCCGAAGACCCCGCCGGATCGGCAGCCGCACCCGGCCCACCGGGGCTGGCATCCAGCGCCGCCGCATAGTCAGTGGCGGCATAGTCAGTGGCGGCATAGTCAGTGGCCGCATAGTCCCCGGCGCCGGCCGCATAGTCCCCGGCGCCCGCCGCACGGGCCCCACCCGGCGCCAGCACCAGCGCCACCGCGGAAAGCCCGGCCAGCGCCGGCCCAAAAGCGAGCGTCTCGGCCAGCCGCCGCCGCCACAGCGGCGTCTTGCGCTGGCGCAGCAGATAAGGCGCAGCCCAATCGGGCGAAGTGTCAGAACGCATGGCTTTACCCTTCCGGTTCACAAAACGGCATTTCCCTTGATAATTGATCGCTCACAGCAATCGATTGCATTAGCCCCGAGGGCACCCCGCCACGGGCAAGCCATCCCGGCCTAGAAGCTCACCCAGTCCTGCCCGCTGGCCCGGGCAAGGTCAGGGTTGGCCACCCAGTCCTCCACCCGCTGGAAGTGGGACTTGCCGCGAGTCTCGCCGCGCGCCGCATGGGCGCGCACCCCGCCATTGCTGCCGCCCGGCGCGCGGGTGCGAAAATCGCACACCATCGCCGCCAACTGGCTCGCCTCGTCGGCCAGAGAGCGCGTCGCGGCGGTCGTCTCCTCCACCATGGCGGCGTTCTGCTGGGTCACGCGGTCCATCTCGGCCATGGCGGCATTCACCTGGGCCAGCTTGTCGGACTGGTGCTCGGCCGCCTCGGCGATTTCGGTAATCTGCGTGGTCATCTCGTCCACGCGGGTCACGATGGTCCCCAGCTTCTCGCCCGTCGCCCCCACCAGCGTCACGCCATGCGCCACCTGCTGGCTGCTGGTCAGGATCAGGTCCTTGATGTCGCGCGCGGCATTGGCGCTGCGCTGGGCCAGCGCCCGCACCTCGTTGGCGACGACGGCAAAGCCCTTGCCCGCGTCCCCGGCCCGCGCCGCCTCCACCCCGGCATTCAGCGCCAGCAGATTGGTCTGAAAGGCGATGCCGTCGATCAGGTTGATGATCTGGCTGATTTCCTGCGCCGATTTCTCGATGGCGGCCATGGCCTCCACGGCCAGCGCCACCACGGAGCCACCCTCGGTGGCCTCTTCCTGCGCCTGGGCGATGGCGGATTTCACCTGCACGGCGCCATCGGCGGTCTCGCGCACGCTGCGCGCCACGGCTTTCATCGCCGCGGTGGTGGATTCCAGCCGCGCGGCCTGCTCCTCGTTGCGCTGGGCCAGGTCGTCGGAGGCCACGCGGATCTCGCTGATCGATTCGCTCAGCGCCGCCGCCCCCTGCCGCACCGATCCCAGCGCGCGGGCCAGCGAAACCACCGTCGCGTTGAAATTGTCGCGCAGCATCTCATAGCCTTCGGGGAAGGCCTCGGTGATGCGGAATTCCAGATCCTTGGCGGCCAGCCGGCCCATGCCCTCGGTCAGGGCCGCCACCACGGCCTGCTGCGCGGCATCGGCCTCGCGCTTGGCCAGCGCGGTTTCGCGAAAGCTGCGGGCAGAGGCGGCGATCTGGTCAATCTCGTCGCCATTGCCATTGCCGGCAACCGCCTGGGAAAAGTCGCCCCCGGCCATGCGCCGCATCTGCGCGCCCAGCCGGGTGATGGGGTCCACCACCTGCCGCAGCATCAGCCGCGTGGCCCAGCTCATCGCCGCCACCCCCAGCGCCATCAGCACCAGCTGCACCAGCAGCGTGCCGCGCGTCAGCATCCCGGCATAGCCCTCGCGCCCATCGCCCTCCGCCTTCAGCGCGATGGCCAGCGTGTCCTGCGATTTCTCGAAGCGGTCGAAGGCGTCGGTAAACTGCGCCATCTGGCCGTGATAGTCATCGGGGTTGGTCTGCATCCGCAGCGCCATGGCCCCGGCCTGGTCGACATAGGCGTGCTCGTCGGTCTCCACCGCATCCACCTTGGCCTGCAGATCGGGCGCATAATGCTGGGCGAAAACCTTGCCATAGGTCATGTTTATCTCGCCGATGTCGAAGGCGATGTCCTTCTGCGCGGCATCGATATGCGGCTGGTCGTGGCGCTGCGTGGCATCGATCAGGCGGAAGATGTCGCCCTGAATGCCGTCATGCTTCATGTCGCCATACATCTGCGCCACGCGCACGTCGGAAAGCATGTGCTGGGTCTGGCCGTTGCGCCGCAAGGCCTCGCCCATGAACAGCGAGGCGCCGCACTGGGCAAAAGCCACCAGCGCCAGCGTCACCAGACACAGCACCGCGCGCTCCTTGATGGTCACCGGCCGCAGCTTCAGCGCGCGAAACACCTCCACGATCACTGCGGGGCGCCTGCCGACGTCCGCCGCCTCCACAGCCCGTGGCCCCGGCCGTTTCGCGGCGCCCCCCCCACCGAGGTGCCACTTGCGCAAAACAGGCGTGAACCCGGCACCCTTCGTCAGGGCGGCTTGGCCGATGGTCATTGGCGACATTCCCGTTGCGGCCGCAAACGGCCCGGTTAAGGCGTCGTGCCAGCCCCCCCGCGACAAGCCTCACGCCTGCCCCGGGGGCGCGGACCGCCCAAGCCGGTGAGTAACGATTCGCGGGTAACATCCGCTTGGCACCCCCCTACGCGGAAACCCGCATCCCCCTCGGACACCAGCCCCCGCCCCAGCCTCGCGCCCCGAACACCCGCCTCGAACACCCGCCCCGAACACCCGCCCCGGACTCCTGCCCCGAACACCCGCCCCAGCCTCGCGCCCCGGACTCCTGCCCAAGTCCTCTGGCCCAAGTCCTCCTGCCCAGGTCCTCCGGCCCCGCTCTCCCGCCATCACCGCTTGCCCCCGCCCCCGCTCTTCTGCGATGAGACAGCCATGACGCCGCCCTCCCCCCCCGCGCCGCCGCAACCACCGGCCCCGTCCCGCCAACGCCCCCGCGCCGCAAGGCCCAACGCCCTGCCCGCCGCGCTGCCCAACACCCGGCACTCCGCCCTGTCCCCGGCGCTACCCGCCGCGCCGCGCGCCGCCTCGTCTCCGGCCCCGCCGTTCCTGCTCCTCGCCACCCTGCTCCTCGCCACCCTGCTCGCCGCATCCCTGCTCGCCGCCACCCCGGCCCTGGCCCGCGACAGCCTCGGCACCTTCGGCACCTGGGCCGCCTTCCGCGATCCCGGCGTGCCCCGCTGCTACGCCATCGCCATGCCCACCCCGGCCAGCACCACCCCGGCCAGCGCCACCCCGGCCAGCACCGCCCCGGCCAGCACCACCGCCGCCGCGCCCGCCAGTTACCAGCCCTACGCCGCCATCGGCACCTGGCCGCGCCGGGGCATCCACGGCGCCCTGCACCTGCGCCTCTCGCGCCAGCTATCCCCCAACACCACCATCTCGCTGATGCTCGCCGGCCCATCCGGCACGCGGCGCCTGCGCCTCGTCGGCGGCGGCAACGATGCCTGGCCCGCCAACCGCCAGGACGACGCCGCCATCGCCGCACTCCTGCGCAGCGCCAGCACCCTCAGCGTCTCCAGCCGCGACACCACCGGCCACGCCTTCACCGACAGCTACCCCCTCACCGGCGCCGCCACCGCGCTCGATGCCGCCGCGATCGGGTGTGCGGGGTTGAAGTGATCGGGGGGAGGAACAAAGAGAAACGGGGAAAGGGGAAAGGGGAA
>CAIXXP010000110.1 GCA_903923465.1 uncultured Sphingomonadales bacterium
CGATCACCAGCGCCGCCACGCCCAGCATCACCGCCGCCAGCGAAATCCCCGCCACCAGCGCGATAAACCGCTCGGATTTACCGGGCAACATATAGCGCCGGGCGATAGTCCATTCAAAAGGGGTGAGCAGCAAGGGTTTCTCCCGTGGCGGTATTCCACCAGAACCAGTAACGCGCGCCCAATACCGCGCGCAACACCGTCTGGCCGTGGCGCCAGCGAGCGCCGGTCTAAGCGCCGATCCGGCATCAGGCAATGGCCAAGGTGCGGCCCATAGCCCGTCATGGCGCCCTTGCCATTGGCAACCCACCGCCCACCTCTTGCCATCCCGCCGGTCAATCACCACTTTGCGCCCCACGCCAGCCACAATGCCTCAGGCCACCTCTTGCCATCCGGGGCAAAACGGGCCTAAGGCGGCGCCACCAGCCCAATCCACCGGCCAGCTCAGGAACAAGCGATGCACCGGGCGCCCGCCGCGCCCCTGCCTTCCGTTCCCGGCCAAAGCCCTATGGGCCTGCCCTTCAGGTCCCCAGTCAGGAAAGCCCGCCCGCCGCCATGACAGCCGCCAGCCACTCGCCTCAAAATGCCGCCGCGCCCCTGTCGGCCGATCACGATGCGGCCCCCTGGGATGTCGATGGCGACAAGCTGAAGGAAGAATGCGGCATCTTCGGCGTCATCGGCGCGAAGGAGGCCTCCGGCATGGTCGCCCTCGGCCTCCACGCGCTCCAGCATCGCGGCCAGGAAGCGGTCGGCATCACCAGCTACGACGGGCAAGAGTTCTACTCGCACCGCGGCCAGGGCCACGTCGCCCAGGTGTTCAACCGCGCGGAGGATTTCGCCGCCCTGCCCGGCGCCATGGCCTCGGGCCATGTGCGCTATTCCACCACCGGCGGCTCGGGCCTGCGCAACGTCCAGCCGCTGTTCGCCGATCTCGCCAGCGGCGGCTTCAGCATCGCCCACAATGGCAACATCTCCAATGCCATGACGCTGAAGCGCGATCTGGTGATCAAGGGCTCGATCTTCCAGTCGACCTCCGACACCGAGGTAATCATCCACCTCGTCGCCACCAGCCGCTACCCCACCCTGCTCGATCGCTTTGTCGATGCGCTGCGCATGGTCGAGGGCGCCTATTCGCTCATCTGCATGACGCCCGAGGGCATGATCGCCTGCCGCGATCCGCTCGGCATCCGCCCGCTGGTCATGGGCCGCCTCGGCCAGACCATCGTCTTCGCGTCAGAAACCGTCGCACTCGATGTCATCGGCGCGGATTTCGTCCGCCAGATCGAACCGGGCGAGCTGGTGCAGGTCGATCATCAGGGCGTGGTCTCCAGCCACCGCCCGTTCGGCAGCCTGCCGCCGCGCCCGTGCATCTTCGAACATGTCTATTTCAGCCGGCCCGATTCCGTGCTCGACGGCCAGTCGGTCTATACCTCGCGCAAGCAGATCGGCATCGAACTCGCCAAGGAGGCCCCCGCCGACGCCGACATCGTCGTCCCGGTGCCCGACTCAGGCGTGCCGGCCGCCATCGGCTATGCCCAGCAGAGCGGCATCCCGTTCGAACTCGGCATCATCCGCTCGCACTATGTCGGCCGCACCTTCATCCAGCCCAGCGATGGCGCCCGCAACGCCGACGTCAAGCGCAAGCACAATGCCAACCGCGCGCTGGTCGAAGGCAAGCGCATCGTCCTCATCGACGATTCGATCGTGCGCGGCACCACCTCGCTCAAGATCGTCCAGATGATGCGCGACGCCGGCGCCGCCGAAGTGCACATGCGCATCGCCTCGCCCCCCACCGACCACTCCTGCTTCTATGGCGTCGACACGCCAGAGCGGAACAAGCTGCTCGCCGCCCGCATGGATCTGCAGGCCATGGCGGATTACATCCACGCCGACAGCCTCGCCTTCGTCTCGATCGAAGGCCTCTACCGCGCCGTGGGCGAGCCGGGCCGCAAAGCCTCCTGCCCGCAATATTGCGACGCCTGCTTCACCGGCGAATACCCGACCCGCCTCACCGATCTGGCCGAACGCTCCGATCCCGCCCAGCTGAGCCTGCCAGTGGACCGGATCGCCGTAGACCGCGAACCCATCGCCTGACCCCCGCGCCGGATTTTACCCAGCCATGACCGACACCACCACCCAGCCCCTCGCCGGGCAGATCGCCCCCGCCCGTCCGCTGGAAGGGCAACTGGCCCTCGTCACCGGCGCCAGCCGCGGCATCGGCGCCGCCACCGCGCAAGCCCTCGCCCGCGCCGGCGCCCACGTCATCCTCACCGCCCGAGACGCCCGCGCGCTTGAAGCCGTCGAGGAAGCCATCGCCGCCGAGGGCGGTCACGCCACCATCGCCCCGATGGACCTTGGCGAGCCCGACGCCATCGCCCGCCTCGCCACCGCCGTTGCCAGCCGTTGGGGCGCGCTCGACATCCTCGTCATCAACGCCGCCGTCCTGCCGCAACTCACCAGCGTCGCCGACATCGATCAGGTCGCCTTCACCCGCGCCCTCACCATCAACGTCCTCGCCACGCAAAGCCTCATCGCCCGCTTCGACCCATGTTTGCGCAAGAGCAGCAACGCCCGCGTCATCGGCCTCACCTCCAGCGTCGCTGCCACCCCCCGCGCCTTCTGGGGGGCCTACGGCGCCAGCAAGGCCGCCCAGGAAGCGCTGCTCGACGCCTACGCCCAGGAAGTCCGCGCCATCTCGAAAGTGCGCGTCGCCATCCTCAACCCCAGCGCCACCCGCACCAAAATGCGCGCCGCCGCCTATCCGGGCGAGGACCCGGCCAGCGTCAAGGCTCCCGAAGTGGTGGCAGACCGCATCGTCGCGCTGCTGGCTGAGGATTTCGCCAGCCCGCATCGCGAGACTATGCCGAAATAAGCCAAGGGCCGAAATAAGCCGAGGCCCGAAGTCAGGGTAAGGGGAAAAGGGGAAGTCTTGGGGGTGTTACACCCCCAAACCCCCATAACGTCTCCCGGCGACAGGGAGCGCTGCTGGCGAACCCAGGCCGCCCTCTCCGCGCCGCAGGCATTTCAAAGCCGCTTCGCGGCCAGGCGCTACGCCGCAGAACCAGCACCCGCCTCTACTGCAATGGGAGCGCGAGGGTGTAACACCCTCGCACCTACCCTTATCCTAAAATCTGAAACCTAACCTCAAACGCCCGACAGCGGCCCCTGATCCTCGGGCGCCACGGTCCAGGTTTGCCCCTTGGCCAGCAGCTTGGCGAGGTTGGCGCTCTTGCCTTCGCGGGCCTTGGCGTCCTGGCCCAGCAGCGCCACCTCGAACGAGGGCTGCGGGTCGTCATAGATCACGCCCAGCGCCATCGGGAACAGACCAAACGGCAGCTCCACCAGCATATGCGCAACGCTGCGGTTGGTCACATCATGCACGATCACCCCGGCGGCCTGCCAGTTGCCATCCACCACATCGACGACCTTCAGCACCAGCTTCTCGGTATCGAGCGCAATGCCCTTGGTGTTCTTGTCGAACAGCATCGGCTGGCCGTTCTGCAGCCACAGCTGGCTGGCCTCGGCGCCCTTGGCCACGGCGAATTCCTCGAAGCGGTCCTTGTTATAGACGATGCAGTTCTGGAAGATCTCGACGAAAGCCGCGCCCTGGTGGGCATGGGCCGCCTTCAGCACGCCCGACAGCTCCTTGGAGACATCAAACCCGCGCGCGACAAAGCGCCCACCGGCCCCCAGCGCAAAGGCGCAAGGCGAAGCCGGCCGGTCCACCGAACCCAGCGGCGAGGTCGGCGAATTGGTGCCCACGCGGCTGGTCGGCGAATACTGCCCCTTGGTCAGCCCATAGATCTCGTTGTTGAACAGCATGATCTGGCAGTTCAGGTTGCGGCGGATCACATGCATCGTGTGGTTGCCGCCGATCGACATGCCGTCGCCATCGCCGGTCACCAGCCACACGTCCAGCTCCGGGTTGGCCAGCTTGATGCCCGTGGCAAAGGCCGGCGCGCGCCCGTGGATGGTGTGAAAACCATAAGACGCCATGTAGTACGGGAAGCGGCTCGAACAGCCGATGCCGCTCACAAACACGGTCTTGGCCGGGTCAGACCCGAGATCGACCATGGTGCGCTGCACCGCCTTCAGAATCGCATAGTCCCCGCAACCCGGGCACCAGCGCACTTCCTGATCGCTTTCCCAATCCTTGACGGTCAGCTTGGCGAGGGGGGTCATATCGTTCATTGGTTTTCTCCCTCAGGCCAGTTGCGCTTCAATCGCCGCTTCAATCTCGGCGATGGTGAAGGGCTGGCCCGAAACCTTGTTCAACGGCCGCGCATCCACCAGATACTGGTCGCGCAGCACGGTCTTCAGCTGGCCGGTGTTCATCTCGGGCACGATGATCTTGTCATAGCCCCGCAGCAGATCGCCCAGATTGGCCGGCAGCGGCCAGATGTGGCGCACATGCACATGCGACACGTCCTGCCCCTTGGCCCGCGCCCGGCGCACCGCCTGATGGATCGGCCCATAGGTGCTGCCCCAGCCCACCACCACCAGCTTGCCGCTGGTCGTGCCGGTCGAGACTTCCTGCGCGGGAATATCGAAGGCGATATTGTCGATCTTGGCCTTGCGGGCATCGGTCTGCGCCTGATGGGTCGCGGCGGAATAATCGAGGTCGCCGGTCTCGGGCGCCTTCTCGATGCCGCCGATGCGGTGCATCAGCCCCGGCGTGCCCGGCTTGATCCATGGCCGCGCGCCATGCGCGTCGCGCTTGTAGGGCAGCACGCGCGGGCTTCCGTCAGCATTGGCGCCATTCATCTCCTCGAGGAAGGTGGTGGGAAACGGCGTATAGCTGGCCGGGTCCGGCACATGCCACGGCTCGGAAGCATTGGCGATATAGCCATCGGTCATCAGCATCACCGGCGTCATGTACTTCACCGCCAGCCGCACCGCCTCGATCGCGCAGTCAAACGCGTCGGAAGGCGAACAGGCCGCCACCACCGGCAGCGAGGCATCGCCATTGCGGCCATAGACCGCCTGATACAGGTCGCTCTGCTCGGTCTTGGTCGGCAGACCCGTCGAAGGCCCGCCACGCTGCGAGTTCACGATCACCAGCGGCAGCTCGGTCATGATCGCCAGCCCCATCGCCTCGCCCTTCAGCGCGATGCCCGGGCCCGACGACGAGGTCACCCCCAGATGCCCGGCGTAAGACGCGCCAATCGCCGAACAGATCGCGGCGATCTCGTCCTCGGCCTGGAAGGTGGTGACGCCGAATTCCTTCCACTTCACCAGATTGTGCAGAATGGAAGAGGCCGGCGTGATCGGATAGCCGCCAAAGAACATCGGCAGCTCGGCCAGATTGGCGCCCGCCACCAAGCCAAGGCTGATCGCCTCGGCCCCGGTCACCGTGCGATACAGGCCCGAAGGCGTCGCCACGGGGGCGAGATGCAGCTGCTTGATGTGCCCGCCGATCTCGGCGGTCTCGCCATAGGCATGGCCGGCATTCAGCGCGGCCACGTTGGCGTCGGCCAGCACCTGGTTCTTCTTGAACTTGTCGTTCAGCCAGTCGATCATCGGCTGGCGGTCGCGGTCGAACATCCACAGCGACAGGCCCAGCGTCCACATGTTCTTGCAGCTATAGTTTTCGAAGAGTCGTCCTTGCGCTTGATTTCGCCCACGGCATGCACCAGTTCGGCGCGTTCGTTGAGC
>CAIXXP010000111.1 GCA_903923465.1 uncultured Sphingomonadales bacterium
GCCCGCCATCATCGAGATGGTGAAGGGTGTGCGCGGCATGGGGCTGGAGACCTGCATGACGCTGGGCATGCTGGAGCCGCATCAGGCTCAGCAACTCGCCGAGGCGGGGCTGGACTACTACAACCACAATATCGACACCTCGCCGGAAAAATACGCCGAGATCATCACTACCCGCACCATGGACGACAGGCTGGATACGCTGGCGCAGGTACGCAAGGCTGGCATCAATGTGTGCAGCGGCGGCATCGTTGGCATGGGCGAGACGCGGGAGGATCGCGTCGGCTTCATCCACACGCTGGCGACCTTGCCCGCGCACCCGGAAAGCGTGCCGGTGAACGCGCTGGTGCCGGTGAAGGGCACCGTGCTGGGCGATATGCTGGCGGACACGCCCTTGGCCAAGATCGACGACATCGAGTTCGTGCGCACCGTGGCGGTGGCGCGCATCACCATGCCCGCCAGCATGGTGCGCCTGTCGGCCGGGCGCGAGAGCATGAGTGACGCGGCGCAGGCCCTGTGCTTCATGGCCGGCGCCAACAGCATCTTCACCGGCGACCGCCTGCTGACCGCGCCCAACGCCGGTGATGACCGCGACGGCTTGTTGTTCGCCAGGCTGGGTCTGAAGCCAATGGCGATCTCGCAGACGCTGGCGGAGATCGAGGCTGAGCGGATGCCGCGGGGCTGCGCAAAGTTGGAGGCCGCAGGGTGACGGCCGACCGGGGAAGCTTTGTCGCACTGTCGACGCTGATGTTCCTCACCGGCATCGGCATTCCGCTAATGGCGACGCTAAACGGCAATCTGGGACGCCAGTTGGCAAGCCCGGCGGCGGCCACGGCAGTGATGTTCTGCGTGGGGTTGGTGTTATCCCTGATTTGCCTTGCCTTTGTCGGCCTGCCGGACCTGACAAATATCCGTTCGGTCAAATTGCCCTACATGTTGGGCGCCGGGTTCATGGTGTTCTACGCGCTGGCGATCACCTTTACCGGCCCGAAGATCGGTATCGGCAATGCTGTATTTTTCGTACTGCTCGGGCAAATGGTGTCTGCGGCGGCGATCGACCATTTTGGCCTGTGGGGGGCACTGAGTTCAGCATTCACGCTGCGCCGTGCCATGGGGCTGTTGATTATGGCGGTGGGTATTTATTTCGCGCGCCGCACGGTTTGATAGGAGCCAATAGTGTTCAAGAAAATCCTCATCGCCAATCGTGGTGAAATCGCCTGCCGGGTTATCAAGACAGCGCGTCGCATGGGCATCAAGACCGTTGCGGTCTATTCCGACGCCGATGCCCGAGCGCCTTTCGTGCAGATGGCTGACGAGGCCGTGCATATCGGCCCCGCGCCCGCCGCGCAGAGCTACCTCATTGCCGACAAGATCATCGCCGCCTGCAAGCAGACCGGCGCCGAGGCGGTGCACCCCGGCTATGGCTTCCTGTCGGAGCGCACCTCCTTCGCCGAGGCGCTGGCCGCCGAGGGCATCGAGTTCATCGGCCCCCCGGTGAACGCCATTGCCGCCATGGGTGACAAGATCGAATCCAAGAAGCTGGCCAAGATTGCGGGCGTCAATGTCGTCCCCGGCTTTGTGGGCGAGATCGACGACACCGAACACGCGGTGCGCATCTCCGCCGAGATCGGCTATCCGGTGATGATGAAGGCCAGCGCCGGCGGCGGCGGCAAGGGCATGCGTCTTGCGCACAACGAGAAGGACGTGCGTGAGGGCTTCGAGGCCACCAAGCGCGAGGGGCTGAACAGCTTCGGCGATGACCGCGTGTTCATCGAGAAGTTCATCCTCAACCCGCGCCACATCGAGATCCAGATCCTCGGCGACAAGC
>CAIXXP010000112.1 GCA_903923465.1 uncultured Sphingomonadales bacterium
CCCATGGCGGCCGGCTGGTGGGTGGCGGCGGCGGCGGCGGTCACCTCGTGGTACCACAGGTCGCGGCCGGCCCGCATGGGCACGGTCCCGCCGGTGCGCTTGACCACGATCACCGACGTGATGCTGGGGCAATGTTCCAAGGCCGCATCGGCATTGGCCTTCAGCGGCACCTTGCGGCCGCCGCGCAGGCCCTCGTCGGCGGTGAGCACCACGGTGCTGCCGCAATCGACAATACGCCCGGCCAGCGCCTCGGGAGAAAAGCCGGCAAACACGATGGAATGGATCGCGCCGATGCGGGCGCAGGCCAGCATGGCCACGGCGGCCTCGGGCACCGTCGGCAGATAGAGGGTAACGCGGTCGCCCTTCTTCACGCCCCGGCTCCTCAGCAGGTTGGCGAGAGCGCAGACGTCCTCGTATAGCTCGCGATAGGTGATGCGGCGCTCAGGCTCGGCTGGGTCATCCGGCTCCCACAATATTGCGATCTGGTCGCCGCGTGTGGCCAGATGGCGATCGAGCGCATTGGCGCAAAGGTTCAGCGTGCCGTCGGCGAACCAGTTGATGCCGAAATCGCCTTCCCCAAAGCTGGTCTCCTTCACGCGGGTGAAGGGGCGCATCCAGTCGATGCGGGCGGCCTCGGTGGACCAGAAGCCTTCGGGATCCGCCACGGAGCGGTGATAGAGCGCGTGATAGCCGGCCTCGTCGACCAACGCGTTCGCCGCCCAATCGGCGGGAACCGGATAGACGGCATCCCCCATCGCTTCGCTCCTCTCCTGTGCCCAACCATGGGGGCCGGGCCTTTCGCCGGCTCCGGTCGTTCGTCCCATCCGCTCATCCTACCGCCTGGGTCTGGCCAGTGGACCCTAGACCAAGGTCGTAGCCGATAGACCATGGTCGGGGTGGCACGCCGCGCGGCGCTGCCCGAATGGTCCCCGGTCTAAAAACCACAAATCATGGGAAAAAGGAGAGGGACATGTTCAAGGGTAAATCCGCTTGTGTTGGCCTGTTGCTGGCGGCCAGCGCGCTGGCGCAGCCGCAGTTGGCCTATGCCAAGGCCCACGGCGCCACGGCGCATGAGCGCGCGCTGGAGGCCCGCATCGAGCGGCTCGAGGCCGAGATGGCGAGCATGCATGCCGATCTGGTAACCGCGCGCGAGGCCCAGTCGCACAGCGCCGAGCTGGCCAGCGAGGCCGTCGCCACCGCGCAGGCCACCGCCGCGCAGGCCACCGCCGTTGCCCAGACCGCCACCGCCAAATCGAGCGAGACCGCCACCAAGCTGGCTGCTCTTGCCGCCAAGCCGCAGCCCGAGGGCATGCGCGTGGGCAGCACCACGCTGAAGATCGGCGGCTATCTGAAGCTGGAGGGGGCCAACAGCCACTTCAATAATGGCGCCGTGGCCAGCAACACGCTGGGCCGCGATTTCTATCTGCCGCAGACCATCCCCACCAAGACCGCCACCGGCAAGCCCTCTACCTCGGAGGATTTCACCGCCAAGCAGACCCGGCTGTGGCTGAACCTCGACACGCAGGTGGCTGGCCATGTGGTCAAGGGCTATCTCGAAACAGACTTCCAGACCACGGCCAGCGCGGCGGCCAATGTCACCGCCGGCGGTTCGCAGCGCACCACCAATGGCTATACGCTGGCGCTGCGCCGCGCCTATATGCAGGTGGACCGCTTCACCTTCGGGCAGGACTGGACGACGTTCCAGTATACACCCTCGCTGCCGGAGAGCACCGACTATGTCGGCGTGACCGAGGGCACCGTCTTCGTGCGGCAGCCGATGGTCCGCTACACCGCGCCGCTGGGCAAGGGGCTGACGCTGGCCGTGGCCGCCGAAAACCCGGAAAGCGCGGTTGCCGCAGCGCAAACCAGCGCCACCACCGCCTCTGCCACCACTGAAAACGGCACCGACCACCTGCCCGATTTCACCGCAAGGCTGGTGTGGGCCAGCAAGCTTGGCGAAGTCTCGGTGGCGGGCCTGGCCCGGCAGGTGCGTTCGGAGACCGACGCCGGCAAGCTGGTCAACAATGGCGCCGGCATTACCAGCACCGGCCTTGGCGGCAGCGTGGCCGGCAAGCTGTTCCTGAACACCGCCAAGAGCGCGGACCTGCGCTTCATGGCCACCTATGGGCAGAACATCGGCCGCTATGTCGGGCTGAACTTCGCGCCGGACGCGATCTATGTGCCGGGCAGCAACAGCCTGAGCAATGTGAACGTGTTCGCGGCCTTCGCGTCGCTGCGCCTGCCGGTGGCCGACAAGGTTCGCGCCAATCTGATGGGCAGCTATCAGAACGTCCAATATGCGAATGGGCTCACCCTCGCGCAGGACGGGCTGTTCAACAAGCGTGCCTGGAGCCTGGCCGGCAACGTGTTCTACTCGCCGGTCAAGCAGATCGACCTGGGCCTGGAATACCGGCACGGCGAGCGCGAACTGGTGAACGGCGCGTCCGGCACGCTTGATCGCATTGAATTTGCTGCCAAATACAGCTTCTAAAAATATAACAAAGGAGAGAGAGCCATGGCAACGTCATCTGATGCCCTGCCCAAGCACCACCCGGCGACACATAGTGAGAAACTCATTATCACCGCCTCGTCGCTGGGCACCGTGTTCGAATGGTATGATTTTTACCTCTACGGTCTGCTGACCTCGATTATCGCCGCCCAGTTCCTCACCGGGCTGAACCAGACCACGGCGTTCATCATGGCGTTGCTGGTATTCGCCTCGGGCTTTATCGTCCGCCCGTTCGGCGCGCTGGTGTTCGGGCGGATCGGCGATCTGGTCGGCCGCCGCTACACCTTCATCATCACCCTGCTGGTGATGGGCCTGTCGACCTTCCTCGTCGGCTGCCTGCCCACCTACAAGACGGCGGGCGTGGCCGCGCCGATCATGCTGGTCGCCTTGCGCATGTGCCAGGGTCTGGCGCTGGGCGGCGAATATGGTGGTGCCGCCACCTATGTTGCCGAGCATGCGCCCGACAACAAGCGCGGGCTCTATACCAGCTGGATCCAGATCACCGCCACGGCGGGTCTGGCCATGGCGCTGCTGATCGTCATCCTTGTCCGCTCGCCGGTTACCGGTATCGGTGAGGATGCCTTCAAGGCGTGGGGCTGGCGGATTCCCTATCTGCTTTCCGGCCTGTTCCTGTGCGTTGGCCTGTGGCTGCGCCTGAAGCTGCATGAATCGCCGGTGTTCCAGAAGATGAAGGACGAGGGCACCTCGTCCAAGGCGCCGCTGACCGAGGCTTTCGGCAAGTGGGTAAACCTCAAGATCGTGCTGCTCGCCTTCTTCGGTGCCATCGCCGGGCAGGCCGTGGTGTGGTATTCCGGCCAGCTCTACGCCATGTACTTCCTGGAAAAGATGCTGAAGGTCGATGGCCTTACCGCCAACACGCTGGTGATCACCGCGCTGTTGCTGGCAACGCCCTTCTTCCTGGTGTTTGGCGCCCTGTCTGACAAAATTGGCCGCAAGCCGATCATCCTGTCTGGCTGCGCGCTGGCGGCGCTCACCATGTTCCCGGTGTTCCATGCCCTCACCGAAGCCGCCAATCCGGCACTGGCCCATGCGCAGCTTTCCGCGCCGGTCTCGCTGACCGCCAATCCGGCGGAATGTTCCTCGCAGTTCGACCCTGTTGGCACCAACAAGTTCGACACCACCAGCTGCGACATTGTCAAAAACGCGCTGGCCAAGGCGGGCGTGAACTACAAGAACGTAGCGGCGCCCGCAGGCGCGATTGCCGCCATCACCATTGGCGACAAGAGCTTTGTCGCGCCCGACCCTGCCAAGGTTACAGGCGACGCCAAGAAGAAGGCGATTGCCGCCTTCACCGCGCAGGTGGTGGGCGCGCCCGCTGTTGCCGCAAAGCCTGCCGAAGGGGGAAAACCGGCCGTGGCCGCCAAACCCGCCGTGGTGGGCGAGCTGTCACGGGTGGGCTATCCTGCCAAGGCGGACCCCAATGCCATTAACAAGCCGATGGTGGTGGCGCTGTTGTTCTGGCTCGTGCTGCTGGTGACCATGGTTTATGGCCCGATCGCCGCGCTGCTGGTGGAGCTGTTCCCCAGC
>CAIXXP010000113.1 GCA_903923465.1 uncultured Sphingomonadales bacterium
GCCGGGCGCTCAGCACCGCCAGATCGGCATAGACCTGCGCGCTGTCGGCATTGATGATCACCGCCTCGCGCCGCTGTCGCCCAAGCGCCTGCGCCAGCCGCACCGCATAATCGCTCTTGCCGCTGGCGGTCGGCCCTGCGATGAGCGCCAGCGGCGGGCGGGCCGGCGCTTCCGGCGCGGCCCCATCGCGCGACTGGGTTATGAGGGAATTCACGGTGGTCATTGCCAGGCTGATAGCAGATGTGACGGGGATGCGCGCCAAAATGGAGGCATGCCTGGCCGATTTGGCCGCGCAGGGCGCCGTGGGCAAGGCCTCTTGCCTGGGGGCGCAGCAGGGCGCGCTGGAGATTGCCTTTGCGGATGCCGACGCCGCGCAGGTTCGCACCACTTTCGACGCCCACTTTGCCCCCGCCGATCTGCTGGTCACCGACCACACCCCGCAAGTACCGCAGGTCTTCGTCTCCGACATGGATTCGACGATGATCGGGCAGGAATGCATAGACGAACTGGCCGATTTCGCCGGGCTGAAAACGCAGATCGCGGAAATCACCGAGCGGGCGATGCAGGGCGAACTCGATTTCGAAAGCGCGCTGCGCGAGCGGGTGGCCCTGCTGGCCGGGCTGGGCGAGGGCGCCATCGCCCGCTGCATCGCCGAGCGCATCCGCCCGATGCCCGGCGCCAAGACACTGGTCGCCACGCTGAAGGCAAAAGGCTGCCGCACCGTGCTGGTGACCGGCGGCTTCCACCAGTTCGCCGACCCCGTCGGGGAAATGCTGGGCTTCGAGCGGGTGATCGCCAACCGGCTGGAGATCGTGGATGGCAAGCTGACCGGCGGGCTTGTCGGGCCGATCTGCCATTCCGGCACCAAGCTGTCCGCCCATGACGACGAGGTTGCAGCGCTGGGCGAGGGCACCGTCTCGCTGGCAACCGGCGATGGTGCCAACGACATCCCGATGATCGCCGCCGCCACCTACGGCATAGCCTATCACGCCAAGCCGAAGGCCCGCGCGGCGGCCAATGGCGCGGTGGATTTTGGCGATCTGACCGCTGTGCTGACGCTTTTGGGGGTTCCCGAGGGCGAGTGGGTTACGGGGTAAAGGGGTTCAAGGGGTAGGTGCGAGGGCCATCGCCCTCGCGCTCCCTTTACTGTCATCGCCGCGCCCCGGTTCAGCCTTGGCGCAGGGCCGCTGCGCCGCGGGCTGTTAATGCCGCTTTACGGCAAGGCGCAACGCCGAAAGGTTTACGCCACGCCGACAGGGGAAGGGAGCGCGAGGGACGAGTCCCTTGCATCTATCCTTGGTCTTAACCCTCCATCCAATCCTTGAAAAACGCCTCATTGGCCTCGCGCAGCTTGGTCACGGCGATGCCGCCCACCTCGCTGCCGCCCACAGCGCCCAGCCGCACCGCGCCGGGCACCACGGCACCGGGTTTGGTGGTAACGACGTAGCGCGCCTGATCCTCGCCGAAGGCCTGGGCGGCGTTTAGCGGCGCATCCAGCTTCGCGCCCAGCCCGCTGCGCATCGCCATTTCCGCGAGGGCCACCAGCAGGCCGCCATCAGATATATCGTGCACGGCGGTGGCCACGCCATCATTGATCAACTGGCGCACCAGTTCGCCATTGCGGCGCTCGGCGGCGAGATCGACCGGCGGCGGCGGGCCTTCCTCGCGGCCATGGACCTCCCGCAGATACAGCGACTGGCCGAGGTGTGACCCCTGCGGCCCGATCAGCCAGATCACGTCCCCCTCAGCCTTGAAGGCGATGGTGGCCATTTTGGTGTGGTCGAGCATCAGCCCGACGCCGCCGATTGCCGGGGTGGGTAGGATAGCGCTGCCGCCACCAGTGGCCTTGCTCTCGTTATACAGGCTGACGTTGCCCGACACGATCGGGTAGTCCAGTGCCCGGCAGGCATCGCCCATGCCCTCAAGGCAGCCGACGATCTGGCCCATGATCTCGGGCCGCTGCGGGTTGGCGAAGTTCAGGCAGTTGGTGATGGCGAGAGGCGTGGCGCCGACCGCGCTGATGTTGCGATAGGTTTCGGCCACGGCCTGCTTGCCGCCTTCGTACGGGTCGGCAAAGCAATAGCGCGGCGAGCAGTCGGTGCTCATTGCCAGCGCCTTTTGCGTGCCATGCACGCGCACCACGGCGGCATCCCCGCCCGATTTCTGCAGCGTGTCGGCGCCCACCTGCGAATCATACTGCTCGTAGATCCAGCGGCGCGAGGCGAGGTCGGGGCAGGCGATCAGCTTGAGCAGGTCGGCGGCGATGTCGGTGCTTTCGGGCACATTGGTCAGGGCCGCGGGCCTGGGCGTTGCCACATGCGGGCGGTCATACAGCGGGGCATCATCGGCCAGCGGCGCCAGCGGAATGTCGCAGACCACCGCGCCGTCGAATTCCAGCACCATGTGGCCGGTATCCGTCACCGCGCCGATGACGGCGAAGTCCAGTTCCCACTTCTTGAAGATGGCGGCGGCCATCGGCTCCTTGCCGGGGGCCAGCACCATCAGCATGCGCTCCTGGCTCTCGCTCAGCATCATTTCGTAGGGGGTCATGCCCGTCTCGCGGCAGGGCACGGCGTTCATGTTGAGGCGGATGCCGGCGCCGCCCTTGCTGGCCATTTCCACGCTGGAAGAGGTAAGCCCCGCCGCGCCCATGTCCTGAATGGCGACGATGGCATCGGTGGCCATCAGTTCCAGGCAGGCCTCGATCAGCAGCTTTTCGGTGTAGGGGTCGCCCACCTGCACGGTGGGGCGCTTTTCGTCCGATTTCTCGTCGAAGTCGGCACTGGCCATGGTCGCGCCGTGAATGCCGTCGCGCCCGGTCTTGCTGCCGACATAGACGATGGAATTGCCGATGCCGGTGGCGGCGGAATAGAAGATCTTGTCCTGATCGGCCACGCCCACGGTCATGGCGTTGACCAGGATGTTGCCGTCATAGGCCGGGTGGAAATTGGTCTCGCCGCCAACCGTGGGCACCCCCACGCAATTGCCATAGCCGCCGATGCCGGCGACAACGCCCTGCACCAGGTGCTTCATCTTCGGGTGATCGGGCCGGCCAAAGCGCAGCGCGTTCAGGTTTGCCACCGGGCGGGCGCCCATGGTGAAGACGTCACGCAAGATGCCGCCCACGCCTGTTGCCGCGCCCTGATAGGGTTCGATGTAGCTCGGGTGGTTGTGGCTCTCCATCTTGAAGATGGCGGCCTGGCTGACGCCATTGGGCCCTTCGCCAATGTCGATGATGCCGGCATTCTCGCCGGGGCCACAGATGACCCACGGGGCTTCGGTCGGCAGCTTCTTCAGATGCAGGCGGCTCGATTTATACGAGCAATGCTCCGACCACATCACCGAGAAGATGCCCAGCTCCACCATATTCGGCTCGCGGCCCAGCGTGCTGAGCACTTTTTCGTATTCCTCGGGGGAAAGCCCGTGGGCGGCGACGACATCTGGGGTGATGGGGGGATTTTGGGCGCTCATGATGCGGCCTTTAAGCACCGCGCAAAAAAGTGGGAACCGGTTTTTTGCATCCAGCGGTGCGGCAACGAAAAACACCGCGCAAAAAAGTGGGAACCGGTTTTTTGCATCCAGCGGTGCGGCAAAGGAAATGTCGCGCGAAAATGAAAGGGGAAGGCTAAGGCTAAGGCTAAGGCTAAGGGTAAGGGTAAGGGTAAGGGTAAAGCAGCAGGGGCTAGCCCCTGCACCCCTGAACGTCTTCCGGCGAGGGGTCGGGCCAAAGGCTCCGTCCCGCCCAACCTGTCCGCGCCGCGGCTATCAAAAGTCGCTGCGCGGCAAGGCGCCCCGCCGCAGACTAAGCGCCCCGTCGACAGTAATGGGGGTTTGGGGGTGTAACACCCCCAAGTCTATAAATTGCCTTGCTTGCCCCCACCCTTAACACCTTCCAAAACCACCGTAGCGGCTTGACCCGGCCAACGCGCGCGGCCATTGCTGCGAGATGAGCCAGACCCCACCCTCCGCTGCCGACGATCTGTCGGCAATGAGCTTCGAGACCGCCCTGCGCGCGTTGGAAAATGTGGTGCAGCGGCTGGAGAGTGGTGACGTGCCGCTCGATGAATCCATCAGCCTGTATGAGCGCGGCGAGGCGCTGCGCCGTCATTGCCAGGCCCGCATCGACGCGGCACAGGCGCGCATCGAGAAGATCGTGGTCGGCGCCGATGGCGCGCCCGCCGGCACCCGCCCGCTAGACGACGCCTGAAACCTGCCGAAACCTGAGAGTTCGATTTCCCATGGCCAAGACTGATCCCGTGCTCGCCGAGGGCTTGAAGCAAATCCAGCGCGACATCGATTCGGCGTTTGACGCACTGCTGCCGGTGCCCGCCGATCCGCGCGGGCGGCTGTACGAGGCGATGCGCTATGCCACCATTGGCGGGGGCAAGCGGCTGCGCCCACTGCTGCTGTCCGCCACGGCGGCGATGTATGGGGTGGACCGGGCCGCCGCCGTGCGCGCCGGTGCCGCGATCGAGGCGGTGCATGTCTATTCGCTGATCCACGACGATCTGCCCTGCATGGACGACGATGCCCTGCGCCACGGCAAGCCGACGCTGCACATTGCCTATGACGAGGCGATGGCGGTGCTGGCCGGCGATGCGCTGCTGACCTTCGCCTTCGAGGTCCTGTCCGATCCGGCCACCATTGCCGACCCGTTCACCCGCATCGATCTGGTGCAGGCGCTCTCGGGCGCGAGTGGCGCGGCGGGCATGGTCGGCGGGCAGATGATGGACATTGCCGCCGAGACCGCCAGCTTCGATCTGCCCACCGTCACCCGCCTGCAGCAGCTGAAAACCGGCGCCTTGCTGGGCGCGGCGGTGGAAATGGGCGCGATTCTGGGCAAGGTCGCGCCAGAGGGGCGCACGCATCTGCGGGGCTATGCCCGCGACATTGGCCTTGCCTTCCAGATTGCCGACGATCTGCTCGACCACGAGGGCGACGAGGCCGCCGCCGGCAAGGCTTTGCGCAAGGATGCCGAGGCCGGCAAGGAGACCTTCGTCTCGCTGCTGGGCCCGGAACGGGCGCGCGAACAGGCCAGTTTTCTGGTGGAGCAGGCGATCAACCACCTGGCCAACCACGGCTCGGAGGCGGATCTGCTGCGCGCTCTGGCCCGCTATATCATCGAAAGGGACCACTGATGGCGAGTTCTGAACGCATCGGCGTCTATCCGGGCACGTTCGACCCCATCACCCGGGGCCATGCCGACATCATCCGCCGTGGCGCCAAGCTGGTGGACCGGCTGATCATTGGCGTCACCACCAACCCATCGAAAAACCCGATGTTCACCCCGCAGGAGCGCATCGCCATGGTCGAGCGCGAGGTGGCCGCCATGGGGGTCGACAATGTTCAGGTGGTGGGCTTCAACGCGCTGCTGATGAAATTCGCCGAAGTGCAGGGGGCCAGCGTGATCGTGCGCGGGCTGCGCGCCGTGGCCGATTTCGAATATGAGTATCAGATGGCCGGCATGAACCAGCAGCTGAACGCGCGAATCGAGACGGTTTTCCTCATGGCCGATGTCTGCCTGCAGCCCATCGCCTCGAAACTGGTGAAGGAAATCGCGCTGTTCGGCGGCGACATTACCAATTTCGTCAGCCCGGCGGTGCGCGACGACGTGATGGCGCGCGTGGAAAAGCTGGGCCGGCTGGGCGAGTATTGACCGGAGCGGCGCGGCCCGTGACGCCAAATCTGCGCATGGTTCATTGCCACGACAGGCGCTCGCCGCTATCGCCGGCACAGATTGCCCGGATTGATACCTCGATTGCACCTGGGCCAAAATCACATGGGATCCGCATGAACCGTCAGCCTCTTGCCCGAATCGCCTCCTGTTTTGGTTTTGGCCGTTTTGGCCTTGGCCTTGTCGCCGGGATGACGCTGCTTGCCACCGGCGCCTGCGCGCACCACCGCGATGCCCTGCGCGCGCCCGAGGCGCCGCCTTCGTTTATTGCCGCCACGGTGGATGCGCGGGTTGACCCAGACCCCACGCATGATCCCGACAATGTGCTGTTCCTCGACCTGTCGAACGGCGGGCGCATCACCATCCGCCTGATGCCGAACTGGGCGCCGCACCACGTCGAGCGGATCAAGACGCTGGTCCGCCAGGGTTTCTATAATGGCGTGATCTTCCACCGCGTGATCGAAGGCTTCATGGCGCAGACCGGCGACCCGACGGGCACTGGCCAGGGCGGCTCGCCGCTGCCCGACCTGAAGGCCGAGTTCAACGCCCTGCCGCATGTGCGCGGCACGGTTTCCATGGCCCGCACCGATGCGCCGGATTCGGCGAACAGCCAGTTCTTCATCGTGTTCTACCCGCATTTCGGGCTGGACCGGCACTACACCAACTTCGGCCGCGTGATCGCCGGCATGGATGCGGCGGATGCCATCGCCCGTGGCGAGCCGCCGACGAACCCGACCAAGATCGTGCAGGCCTCCATGGAGACCGACGGCAAGCCGCGCCCGGCGGCGATCGCCCCGGTCGCTGCCCCCAGCTTCACCGCCGACCAACTCAGCCATTCCAAGTCTGACTGACGTGAGGCTGACGGAGCGGGCGGCGTAACCCGCCGCTGACCCCATGCGCGTTGATCTGTTCGATTTTGACCTGCCGCCAGAGCGCATAGCCCTGCGCCCGGCCTCTCCGCGCGATGCGGCGCGCATGCTGGTGGTGGCGGGCGATGGCCCACTGGCGCACCATCATGTGCGCGATCTGCCGGGCCTGCTGCGCGCCGGCGATTGCCTGGTGTTCAACGATACCCGCGTGATCCCCGCGCAACTGGAAGGCAGGCGGGGGGAAGCCCGCATCGGCGCCACGCTGCACAAGCGGATCGACCTGCGCCGCTGGCAGGCCTTTGTAAAAAACGGCAAGCGCTTGCGTCTCGGCGACATCATCGCGTTTCCCGCCGGGGTTGCCGCCGTGGCCGAGGCGCGGCACGAGGACGGCAGCTGGACCCTCGCCTTTGCCGGGGACGAGCCGGTGGAACTGCTGCTGGAGCGGGCTGGTACCATGCCGTTGCCCCCCTATATCGCCGGCAAGCGCCCCACCGACGAGGCCGACAAGGCCGATTACCAAACGATGTTCGCCCGGGCCGATGGCGCCGTGGCCGCGCCAACAGCCGCGCTGCATTTCACCCCGGAACTGATGGCGGCGCTGGATAGGGCAGGGGTGGGCCATGCCTTCCTCACCCTGCACGTGGGCGCGGGCACCTTCCTGCCGGTAAAGGCCGACGACACCACCGAACACGCCATGCATGCCGAATGGGGCACCATCGATGCCGCCACCGCCGCGCGGCTGAATGCCGTGCGCCAGGGCGGCGGGCGGCTGATCGCGGTGGGCACCACCAGCCTGCGCCTGCTGGAAAGCGCGGCGGGAGAGGACGGCGCGATCCATCCTTTCGCGGGCGACACCGCGATCTTCATCACCCCCGGCTATCGCTTCCGCGCCATCGACGGGCTGATGACCAACTTCCACCTGCCGCGCTCCACCCTGTTCATGCTGGTGAGCGCGCTGATGGGCCGCGAGCGGATGCAGGCGGCCTATGCCACCGCCATTTCAGAAGGTTATCGCTTCTATTCCTATGGCGATGCCAGCCTGCTGCTGCCATAGTGGCGCCGGGTTTGGGGAGACGAATTGACCAGCGACCCGGTGGCCAACGCCGAAATGGGCAAGTTCGCCAAGTATATCGACGAGGAAAAGCTCAAAAAGCTCGGGCAGTGAGGCGAAAGGGCGGGCTGGCGCATCCGCCTCACTCCGGCTAGCAGGCCAGCCCATGACGCAATCCACGCCCCCCCGCTTCGCCTTCAGCATCCACGCCACCGATGGCCGCGCCCGCACCGGCACCATCCAGATGCGCCGGGGCGAGATCCGCACACCCGCGTTCATGCCAGTGGGCACCGCCGCCACGGTGAAGGCGATGAAGCCGGAAGCCGTGCGCGCCACCGGCGCCGACATCATTCTGGGCAACACCTATCACCTGATGCTGCGGCCGGGTGCGGAGCGGGTGGCGCGGCTTGGGGGCCTGCACAAGTTCATGAATTGGCCCCGCCCCATCCTCACCGACAGCGGCGGCTATCAGGTGATGAGCCTGTCGGATCTGCGCAAGATCACCGAGGAAGGCGTCACCTTCGCCAGCCACATCGACGGGTCGCGCCACAATCTCACGCCCGAGCGCAGCATGGAAATCCAGCGCCTGCTGGGCAGCGACATCGTCATGGCCTTCGACGAATGCCCGAAGATCGACCAGCCGCGTGACGTGATCGCCCGGAGCATGGAAATGTCGATGCGCTGGGCCCGGCGCAGCCGCGAAGGCTTCGATTCCGGCCGCGCCCATGCCGAGGGCGCGGCGCTGTTCGGCATCCAGCAGGGCGCGCTGGACGAGGATCTGCGGCTGCGCAGCGCCCAGGCGCTGACGGATATCGGCTTCGACGGCTATGCCATCGGCGGGCTGGCGGTGGGCGAGGGGCAGGAGGCGATGTTCGCCACGCTCGATTTCGCGCCGGGCCAGTTGCCCGAGGACCGGCCGCGCTATCTGATGGGCGTGGGCAAGCCCGACGATCTGGTGGGCGCTGTGGAGCGCGGGGTCGATATGTTTGACTGCGTGCTGCCCAGCCGCTCTGGCCGCAATGGGCAGGCCTTTACCTGGAGCGGCCCGGTAAACATCCGCAATGCCAAACACGCCGAGGATAACGGGCCACTGGACGAGCGCTGCACCTGCCCGGTCTGCGCCACATACAGCCGCGCCTACCTCCACCATCTGGTCAAATCGGGCGAAATCCTCGGTGCGATGCTGATGACCGAGCACAACCTCGCCTTCTATCAGCAATTGATGGCCGCGATGCGGGCGGCGATTGGGCAAGGCACGTTTGCCGCCTTCGCCGCCGATTTCCGGCGGGATTATCGGGCGAGCAAAGGCTAGGAAGCGCGCGGGAAAGCGGCAGGCCATCTCGGCCAGACCGCACCCCGCGTCCCGGCGATTGCGTTACCGCCGGCGCTGCCGCTGCCCTCAGAACAGTGCGTGCGGGGCGCTTTCCCGCATCATCGCCTGCCGGACCAGCGGGATGGGCGGGCCACCATATGAGAGAAATGCATCGTGGAATGCCCGCCAGCCCGCCCGCCCGCCGTGGGTGGCGGTCCAGTCGGCGCGCAGGCGGCGGATCATCAGCTTGCCCAGCGTATAGTTGAGGTAGGCCGGGTCGTAGGTGCCGCGCGCCGCCTGCTGATCGGCGTTGCCCTCGTCCTGGAAGCATTGCTCGCGGAACAGCGCCTTTGATTGCGCGACGGTCATGCCGCCAGTGTGCATGCCGATGGCCGACAACAGGCGGCAATCACGCAGCAGGGCGTTGGTCAGCTGG
Organism: uncultured Sphingomonadales bacterium; assembly: GCA_903923465.1. Taxonomy (GTDB): domain Bacteria; phylum Pseudomonadota; class Alphaproteobacteria; order Sphingomonadales; family Sphingomonadaceae; genus Novosphingobium. Next base: position 9,343 of record CAIXXP010000113.1, read on the forward strand.
CCGATGTGGATTTTGGGATCGCCGTTGCCGAGGCCTGCTTCCCACATCATCTCTTCGGCATAATGCGCCCAGCCCTCGGCAAAGGCATAGCCGACGAACAATTGCCCCACCGGCGAGGCAACCCGGTTGGAATGCAGGAACTGGACAAAGTGGCCGGGCATCACCTCGTGCACGCTGGTAAACAACAGGTCAGCCTTGCCGGGTATATAGGCGGCCTGCTTTTCCTTCGACCACGAGGGATCGGGCGGGCTGATATAGTAGATCGAGGGTAGCCCCTTGTCCAAGGGGCCGGCCGGATCGATGTAGGCCGAGTTTTGCGCGTTATAGGGCGGGCTGGGCCGCACCAGCGCCTTCTCGGTGCCGGGAATGCTGACCAGATCGTGGGAGCGCACGAAGGTTTCCAGTTCGGGGATCTGCCGGGTGGCTTCGGCGACGGGGCCATCCGCCGGCTTTTCCGCGTTCATTTTCTCGACGCAGGCGGGCACACTCTGCCCGGGCGCGAAGGCGGCGCAGGCCTCGACCAGCGCGGCGCGGTTGCGGTCGAGATCGGCCTGGCCGGCGGCGGCGATGGTTGCCAACGGCGCGTCGACCGCCTCGGTTGTGGCGAGCATGCGGGCAAAACGATCGGCACCCAGCGCAAAATCGCCGCCGGGTTTTTGCGCTTTCAGCCAATCGGCAATGTCCTTCATCGCCGCGCTGGCCCGCTGCGAGGAGGCCTTGAGTTGGGCCTGCAGCTTCGCGTCCTGCACATCGGCAAAGGCGCGCGGGGCATCGTTGGCATAGGCGTCGGCAAAGCCGGAAAAGCCCGCAACGCCGAAGTAGAGGAAGGTGGCCGGCATCGGGTTCGACAGGTTCGCGCGGATCTGCGCGGCGGCGCGCGGCACGGCGTCGAAGAAGCGGATCAGCGCGCGCATCCGCACCGGCGGCGGGGCATAGGCGCGGGAGAGATAGACGTTGGGGTCCAGCCCGCCGCCGACATAAAAGGCGGGGTTGTGGTGCGGCGCGTCGGCGTCGTTCAGCCAGAACAGCTGCCCCTTGGCCACCTGCACCATGTAATCACGTTCGAAACGCTGCTGGCTCGTCAGCCCATGGAAGGTGGCGGCGCGCGCGATCACGCCGTTCAGGAAGTCCGTTTTGGCGGCAAGGCCCGCGTTGCTCCAGTCGGGCAATTGGCCATCGTACTGGTGGGCGCCTTCATACACCGCCGTTGCCGGGTCGATCGCCAACCACGCGTCAGTCGCGTGCCGAACGAAACTATCCCATGGGGTGGCTGACCTGATACTGGCCGGCTTGTGCACGGGTTGCTTCGCCGCGGCGGGCAGGGCCGGGGCCACCAGCAGCGAAAGGGCAAGGAGCGTCAGAACACCGGTAGCCGATCTGGGCATCGCAACCTCGCCTGTTTGGGTGAGTCGGTATCGTGGCTCACGCTGTGCCAAAGGTCCAGCCCCGTGGTTAGACAGGTGGAAAGGGCTCGCCGCGGGAAGGTTGCGCCGCAGCAAGGGGCGGCCGATCTGGAACCGCGCGGCGGTTAAAGCGTTTCACGCGTTCGGCCCCCGGTCCGAAGCCCCGGTCCGATGGCGGTATCGCGGGCCGGGGCTGCATGGTATGAGCTGCATGGCATGAATTGCCATCGCTTTGCGATGCGAATGCCCCGGGGCAGACAGGGAGGCGTAAAACGTGGCTCATTTCCATTTGGGTGGCGCGCTGCTGCTGGCTGCCTCCGCGCTGATCACGCCCCAGGCGATGGCGGCATCGGGCGCCAATCCCTTTGCCGAGGCCAGCACGCTGCCGTTTCAGGCGCCACCCTTCGACAGGATCAGCGACGCCGACTATCAGCCCGCCTTCGAGAAGGCCATGGACCAGCATCTGGCCGAGGTGCGCGCCATTGCCGACAACCCAGCCCCACCCACCTTCGATAACACCATTGCCGCGCTGGAACGATCGGGTCGGATGCTCGACCGCGTGAACCTTGCCTTTCTCGGCGTCGTTCAGGCCAACACCGATGATACGCTGGACAAGGTGCAGGAGATCGAGGCGCCCCGGCTGTCGCAGCATCAGGATGCCATCAACCTCGATCCCCGGCTGTTCGCCCGGGTGAAGGCCCTGTGGGACCACCGCTCCGGGCTGGGCCTTACCCCCGAGCAGGCGCAGGTGCTGAAGATCTACTACGACAGTTTCGTCCATGCCGGCGCGCTGCTGTCGCCCGGCGACCAGTCCGTGCTGAAGGCGCTGAACACGCAGATTGCCAGCCTTGAGACCAGCTATCAGCAAAAGCTGCTGGCGGCGGCCAAGGCGGGGGCGCTGGTGGTTTCCAACAAGGCGCAACTGGCCGGGCTGGCCGAGGGCAGGATTGCCGCCGCCGCGCAGGATGCCAAGGCGCGCGGGCTGGATGGCCAATGGTTGCTGCCGCTGCAGAACACCACCCAGCAGCCCAGCCTGGAGGACATGACCGACCGCGCCACGCGGCAAGTGCTGTTTCAGCGCAGCTGGACGCGCGCCGAACAGGGCGACGCCCACGACACCCGTGCGGTCATCCAGCAGCTCGCCCTGCTGCGCGCGCAAAAGGCGCAATTGCTGGGCTTCCCCAACTGGGCGGCCTACACGCTGTATGACCAGATGGCGCAAGCCCCGCAGGTGGCGACAGACTTCATGCGCCAACTGGCCGCCGCCACCCTCCCCGAACAAAAGCGCGAGGCCGCCGAGCTTCAGGCGCAGATCGACAAGGACGGCGACAGGATCGCGCTCCAGCCGTGGGACTGGGAATATTACGCCGCGCAGGTGCGCCAGGCGAAATACAACCTCGACCAGAACGAGGTGAAGCCCTATTTCGAGCTGCATACTGTGCTGGAACAGGGGGTGTTCTATGCCGCGAACCAGCTTTATGGGCTGACGTTCAAGCGCCGCAACGACATTCCCGTCTATCATCCCGACGTGATGGTCTACACCGTCTACGATAAGGACGGTTCCGAACTGGGCCTGATGTATTTCGACTATTTCAAGCGCGACAACAAGAACGGTGGCGCCTGGATGTCGAACTTCGTCAACCAGTCGAGCCTTTTGGGCACCAAGCCGGTTATCTACAATGTCGGCAATTTCCCCAAGCCCGCCGCCGGGCAGCCGGCGCTGGTGAGCGCCGACGATGTGACGACCATGTTCCACGAGTTCGGCCACGCGCTGCATGGGCTGTTTGCCGCGCAGGTCTATCCGGCGGATTCCGGCACGAACACCGCGCGCGACTGGGTGGAGTTCCCCTCGCAGTTCAACGAGCACTGGGCGCTCGACCCCCAGGTGCTCGCGCATTACGCCCGGGATTATCGCAACGGGGCGCCCATTCCTGCCGCTCTGGTGGAGAAGATCAAGAAGGCCGCGAAGTTCGACCAGGGCTATGCGCTGGGCGAGGTGATCGCGGCGGCCATGCTGGATATGGAATGGCACGCGCTGCCGGCCTCGGCGGGCAAGCGGGATGTCGACGCGTTCGAAGCCGCGGCGCTGGCCAAAACCGGCCTGGATATTGCCGATGTGCCGCCGCGCTATCGATCCAGCTATTTCCTCCACATTTGGTCGAACGGCTATTCTGCGGGCTACTACGCCTATCTGTGGACGCAGATGCTGGAGCATGACGCCTACCACTGGTTCATGGATCATGGCGGGCTGACGCGCGAGAATGGCCAGCGCTTTCGCGACATGATCCTGAGCAAGGGGCACACGCAGGATTACGGCGCGATGTTCCGGGCGTTCTACGGCAAGGACCCCGATGTCGGCCCCATGCTCGAAGAACACGGCCTCGCCCCGTCCGCCCGTTAGCGCCGGTGCGAGACCGCGCGGAAAGCGGGCGCTGGCGTGCAATTTTGCCATGCGTGGCGCCGTGATCGCCGGGGATTTCACGCATTTTCGGCGGCCGTAACCACAAATGCGTCAGAATTGCAACACTGCGCCATCAATCTGTAATAATGCGTATCAAGGCCCATTGTCGGGCATTTGCATCCAAGATAGCCTCCCTTCATTCCCGTGTTTAATGGCTGGGTCAGGCCAAAGATGCGAGGGGGGATACGTCGTCGACCCAGACTGCAGACCCGGGTTCTCAGAGAACGGCCTTTACCGCCGCTCCGAAACCGATGGGGTACGTCATGACGTCAACTTCGAAGCATACTCTGTGGAAATCTGGTGCCGCACCGGTGGTGGTGGCGTTCATGTTGATAGCTGGCATTCCCGCCGCATTTGCCGCCGACGCGGCCGCCGACAGCGCGGCCAATGAAATTGTGGTGACCGGCACCCGCATTTCCAATCGTGTGGACCTGCAGGCGGCCAGCCCGGTCACCACGGTCAGCGCGGAAACCTTGGCGGTGACCAACACCAACACCGCCGTCGATTATCTGACACAGATGTCGCAATTCGTGGGTGCCACGACCGGCGCCACCAACAACGGGCAGGCGGGGTATGCCACCGTCGACCTTCGCGGGCTGGGGCCGTCGCGCACGCTGGTGCTGGTGGACGGCAATCGCATGGTACCCGCGGATATTACCGGGCCGGTGGACATCAACGCCATCCCCGTTTCGCTGATCAAGCGCGTGGATGTGCTGACGGGCGGCGCCTCGGCGGTGTATGGCGCGGATGCCATCGCCGGCGTGGTCAACTTCGTGCTTGATGACAAGTTCGTCGGCTTCAAGCTGCAAGGCGGCGACCAGATCACGCAGTATAACGATGGCGAGCAATATAGTTTCGATGGCGCGGTCGGTTTCAAGCTGCCGAACGAGGGCCATCTGGTGATCGGCGGGCAATATACCTTCCGCCAGGGCGTGTATGAATCGGCGCGCGCCTATTCCGCGTGCTGCGGCTATTCCAGCAACGCCGTGCCCACGGTTATCGATATCAACTCCGGTCGGTACCAACTGGATTCCACCGGCACCTTTGGCGCTTTCAACAATCCCTATAACTTCAACCCGGCGAACTACCTGATCGCGCCGATGAAGGAATGGTCGGCGATGGCGATCTTCACGCAGCCGATCGCCGAAAATACCGAGTTTTATTTGCGCGGAACCTACGTCCATTCGGACGTCACCGACATTTTGGCGCCGACAGCCACGGGTGGCTACAATTTCACCATTTCGCCAACTAACCCCTATCTGCTGGCCAACCCGGCCAATTATAATCTGATCTTTGGCGATCCGGGCAACCTGAACGCGGATGGCACGGCGAATGTCGGCATCCGTCGCCGCATTGTGGAGACGGGCGGACGCATTCAGGCGTTCCAGTCCAACACCAAATACGTCGTTGGCGGCTTTCGCGGCGAACTGGGGTCGAAGTTCCACTGGGATGTCTTCGGGCAATACGGCTCCACAGACCGCAACGAGACGCTGTATAACGATCTGAGCTATAACCGCACGCAGCAGGCGGTAAACGCCGTCTCCACCCCCAACGGCCCGGCCTGCGCCGACCCCAGCGGCGGCTGCGTGCCCATCAACCTGTTCACCACCACGCCGCTGTCGGGGCCGGGGCTGGCCTATGTCATCGCCAATGGCCACCAGAAGAACCATTACGAGCAGGAAGTGGCGGGCGGCAGCCTGAACGGAACGCTCGATTTCCTGCGCTCGCCCTGGGCGGCAAAGGGCGCGGCGGTCGCGGTGGGTGTGGAATATCGCCGCGAGGAAGGTAGCCAGAGCGTGGACGCGGCCTATGGCTCGGGCGACCTGATCTATTACGGGCAGGGCACCGAAGTTCCTGGCGCCTCGTTCAATGCCAAGGAAATCTTCGGCGAATTGAAGATGCCGATCATCAGCGACAAGCCGTTCATCCAGCAGTTGAATTTTGAGGGCGGCCTCCGGTACTCGGCTTACACCAACAACACGACCGCCGGCACCAACAAGTATAATGAGCTGACCTACAAGTTCGGTGGCGACTGGACCCCGGTGGAAGGATTGCGGTTCCGCGCGCTGTTCAACCGCTCCATCCGCGACCCCAATGTGAACGAACTGAATTCGCCGCTGACGCAAGGGGGCACCGACGTGCTCACCACGGACCCCTGCGCCAATGGTCGCCCGCAGACCAACGCCGCGCTGGCCGCCGTCTGTATTGCGCAGGGGGCGCCCGCCAATCTGGTGCACACGGGGGTGATTCAGGACGTGATCGCCAACCAGGTGAACATCCTTACTGGTGGCAACACGGGTCTGCGTCCGGAGAAATCAGACACGATCACCATTGGCGCCGTATTCGCCCCGGCCCATACTGGCCTGCATGTGACGGTGGACTACTACCACATCAAGATAACCGATTATATCACGTCGTTTTCGTCTCAGGGCACTTCGGACAATTGTTTCGTAAAGAATATTTCGTCGTTCTGCTCGTTGTTTGTCCGCAATTCGATCAATGGCCAGCTCAGCGGCGGCGTGACTGTCGGCGTGGTGGAGAGCCTGATCAACATCGCCTCGCTGACCACCAGCGGCATCGATGTGACCGCCGATTACCGGATTCGCCTCACCCACAACAGTTCGCTCACCTTCAACATGGCCGGCACCTATGTCGATAGCTGGGTGTTCAACGCCGGCGGCCCGATTCAGTGCGCGGGTCGTTACGGCAATGCCTGCTCGTTCTTCGAGGGCGGCGCCGGCAACAGCGGCAACCCCATCCCGCACTGGAAGCATATCGCCAGCCTGACCTATCAGGTCGGCAAGTTCAGCCTGTATGGCGCATGGCGCTATATGGGTGCGGTAACCGAGGACTCCTCGACCGTGTCGCTTTTGCCGCGCATCGCGTCCTACTCGTGGTTTGATGCCACGGCGACGGTCGATCTGACGAAGAACCTCGAGGTTCGCCTCGGCATCAAGAATATGTTCAACCTCAATCCGCCGAACGTGGGCGCGGCCGCGGGCTCCTCTGGCGCCAACCAGGGCAACACCTTCCCGCAGGTCTATGATCCGCTGGGCCAGACCTTCTTCGCCAGCGCCAGCGTGAAGTTCTGATCGTTGCCGGGGCGTCGTCGCAAGACGGCGCCCCTCAGCGAACGAGCGCGTCGTCGCAAGGCGGCGCCCCACAAAGAAACGGGCGGAAAGCCGAAGCCTTCCGCCCTTTTTCTTTCAACCCGAAAGGCCGATCAGCGCGAGTAGAACTCGACAACCAGATTCGGTTCCATCTTCACCGGGTAAGGCACTTCGTCCAGCGTGGGCACGCGCACGAAGGTGATCTTGTCGGTGCCGTCGGGCGCGACATAATCGGGGATCTCGCGCTCGGCCAGGCTCTGCGCCTCGGCGATCAGCGCCATTTCCTTGGCCTTGGTGCCCAGGCTGATGATGTCGCCGGGGAACACGCGGCGCGAGGCAACGTTGCACTTCACGCCATTGACGCGAATGTGGCCGTGCGAAACGATCTGGCGGGCCGAGAACACGGTGGGGGCGAACTTGGCGCGATAGCACACCATGTCCAGACGCTGCTCGAGCAGGCCGATCAGGTTCTGACCGGTATCGCCCTTCATGCGGCTGGCTTCCTGATAGGTGGCCTTGAACTGCTTCTCGGTCACATCGCCGTAGTAGCCCTTGAGCTTCTGCTTGGCGCGCAGCTGGATGCCGTAGTCCGAAACCTTGCTCTTGCGGCGCTGGCCGTGCTGGCCGGGGCCATAGGAGCGGCGGTTGATCGAGCTCTTGGGACGGCCCCAGATGTTCTCGCCCATACGGCGATCGATTTTGTACTTTGATGCATGGCGCTTAGACATGGCGCGTTTCTTTCCAATTTGCTTGAGGCCGGCGCCAATCGCCAGCCAATCTAGCCCGGGATCGCACCGCCCGACCAAATGTGCCGGGCGCGGCCGCCGCTTCACCGGAGTGCGGGGCCAATCGGACGGGGCCGAAAAACGACCCTGCCCATGTGGAAGCGGCGCCAATGGCCGCGTGCGGCCGGAAAGTCAAGCGCGCAGGGGTGTGGGCGCTCACTCTTTGCGGGGGCGGCGTTCCAATGCGGAGAGCATGCCGCGCATCGTGCGCACCTCCAGATGGTTCCAGCCCGGCTTGGTCAGCATGTTGCGCAAGGTGCGCCGGGTGGAAGCGGCGCGGGCAGGCGGGTCGAAATACTCGAACGGCTCCAGCAGCGCCTCAAAATGGCCAATCAGGCCGTCCAGCTCGGCCTGCGGGGCAGGGGGCAATATCTCCTCGACGGTGGGTTGCTCCACCACGCCCAGCGCCGCCCCCTTCGACCACTCATAGGCGCACAGCACCACCGCCTGCGCCAGATTCAGCGAGGCGAATTCCGGGTTCACCGGCACGGTGATAATCGCCCGGGCCAGCGCGACATCGTCGGTCTCCAGCCCGGAACGCTCCGGCCCGAAGACGATGGCACTGCGGGTGGCCCCAGCGGCGTGGATGGCCTGCGCCGCTTCCTCGGGCGTGAACACCGGCTTGGAAACGCCGCGCTTGCGCACCGTGGTGGCATAGACATGGGCGCAATCAGCCACCGCCTCAGCCAGCGTTTCGAACGCCACCGCGCGTTCCAGCACGATATCCGCGCCCGCCGCCGCTGGCCCCGCCGAAGGGTTCGGCCAGCCATCGCGCGGGGAGACGAGGCGCATCTCGGTAAGGCCGAAGTTCAGCATGGCCCGCGCCGCCTTGCCGATGTTCTGGCCCAGTTGCGGGCGCACCAGAACGATCACGGGGGGCACGATAACCGGCGGTTCAGCTCCGGTGGGCATCGCGCACCGTGCTGGCAAAGTCCTCAAAGTCCTTCGCCTCGGAAAAGTCGCGATAGACCGAGGCAAAGCGGATGTAGGCCACGCTGTCGAGCGCCCGCAGGCCCTCCATCACCAGTTCGCCGATCGCCTTGGAGGGCACCTCGGCGTCGCCCAGCGTCTCGATCTGGCGCTGGATGCCGGAGACGAGCTGGTCGAGCCGTTCCTGGGAGATGCCCCGCTTGCGGCACGCCAGCGCCACCGATTGCTCGATCTTTTCGCGCTCGAACGGCTCGCGGCGCGGCTCGGCGCCGGAGAGGCCGTTCTTCAACACGGTGATCTCGCGCAGCTGGACCCGCTCGAAGGTGGTGAACCGCGCGCCGCAGCCCTCGCACTGGCGACGGCGGCGGATGGCGGTATTGTCCTCGGTGGGGCGCGAGTCCTTTACCTGACTGTCATCATGGGCGCAAAAGGGGCAACGCATCAGCGGTGCATCACCCGATTTGGCCGTAATGCAGGCCTTCATAGATCGGGAAGCGGGCGCACAGCTCTTCCACGCGGGCCTGAACGCTGGCTTCCACCTGCGCGTCGCCGGCCTCACCATTCTTGCGCAGCCCATCCACCACTTCGGCGATCAGCTTGCCGATGAGGGTGAACTCCTCGACGCCAAAGCCGCGGGTGGTGCCAGCGGGCGTGCCGAGGCGAATGCCCGAGGTGACGAAGGGCTTTTCCGGATCGTTGGGGATATTGTTCTTGTTGCAGGTGATGGCGGCGCGATCCAGCGCCTGTTCGGCGAACTTGCCCTTGGCGTTATAGGGACGCAGATCCACCAGCATCAAATGATTGTCGGTGCCGCCAGAGACGATACCGAGCCCTTCCGCCTGCAGGCTGGCGGCCAGCGCCGCCGCATTGGCCTTGACGCCCCGCGCATAGGCCTTGAATTCGGGCGTCATCGCCTCGGCGAAGGCCACAGCCTTGGCAGCGATGATGTGCATCAGCGGCCCACCCTGCATGCCGGGGAAGATGGCGCTGTTGATCTTCTTGGCGATGGCTTCGTCATTCGAAAGAATGATGCCCGAACGGGGGCCGCGAAGGCTCTTGTGGGTGGTGGTGGTGGTCACATGGGCATGCGGCACCGGCGAGCTATGCGCACCGCCCGCAACCAACCCCGAGATATGGCTCATATCGGCCAGCAGATAGGCGCCCACCTCGTCGGCAA
>CAIXXP010000114.1 GCA_903923465.1 uncultured Sphingomonadales bacterium
CGACAGGCTCTATCCGCTGCATTACGCCATGTTCGAGGATGCTTCGCCGGGGCCGGTGAAGTATGCCATGACGCGGGTGCTCGACTGGTTTCCCGCCGAACTGCGCCTGCCGCTGGTGGAGTGTAACGCGGGCGCTCGGGCGGCGGTGGACGCGGCGCTGGTGCATGCGGGGATTTTGGGCTGAGGGTTTTTAGGGGGGTTAGGAGTTTAAGGTTTTAAGGGAGTTTTGCAGGGGGTGACCCCCCTGCACCCCGGAACGTCTTCCGGCGAGAGGGCAGTGGAGCACGACCCCCGCGCGCCGACGCCCGGCCGCGCAAGCGGCCTTAAAAGCCTGCGGCGCGGTGAGGTTCCCCACGCCGCCGCCGGAACGACCTCTCGCTGGGAGACGTTATGGGGGTTTGGGGCGCCAACCGGTTTGCATTGGCAAACCGGCACATTAAACGCCACCCCCAAGACTATCCATTTCCCGCCCTTCTGTTTCTTCCCGCCAAAAAACCCCGCGCGTTTCACTTGGCGTTCACGCGGGGGCTGGTTATAGCCGCGCCATGGCTCATTCGATGTATCGCGCCGCTGCGCTTCGCCTTCCTGTTTTCGCTGCTGCCGCTATCGGCATGGCGCTGCTGTCTGGTTGCGGGGGCAAGTCCCACGGGCCGAAGGACACGGCCTATGTCGCGCATGACGTCGAATCGCTGTATCTGGCGGCCAAGGCCAAGCTGGACGAGCATGACCCCAAGACCGCCGCGGCCCTGTTCGACGAGGTGGAGCGCCAGCATCCCTACTCGCCGTGGGCCCGCCGGGCGCAGGTGATGAGCGCCTTTTCCTATTATGCGGCGCGGGATTATTCCAAATCGATTCAGGCGTCGCAGCGTTTCCTTTCGATCCACCCGGGCAACAAGGACGCGGCTTACGTCTATTATCTGATCGCCCAGTGCTATTACGAGCAGATCAGCGATGTGACCCGCGACCAGAAGCTGACGCAGCAGGCGCTGAGCGCGCTGAACGATGTGGTGCGGCGCTATCCCGATTCGCCCTATGGCGAGCCGGCGCGGTTGCAGATCGATCTGGTGACCGACCACCTCGGCGGCAAGGAGATGGAGATCGGGCGGTTCTATGAGCGCTCTGGCCGGTGGCTGGCCGCCGACCTGCGCTTTCGCAACGTGATCGCCAAGTACCAGACCACCAGCCACACGCCCGAGGCGCTGTTCCGTCTGGTGGAAACCAGCCTGGCGCTGGGCCTGCCCGACGAGGCGCAGAAATATGCCGCCGTGCTGGGTTCCAACTATCCGGGCAGCGAGTGGTATGCCCGTGCCTACAAGCTGGTGGGCAAGGATGCGCCGCAGATCATTCGCGGCTGACATCCGGGCTGGCGGCTGAGGGCTGGCGGCTGAGGGCGGAGGGCTGGCGGCTGGGGCCGGCGCGGGACGCGCGGGCGGAAAGCGGCGGCGCGCCCTCGCGGCTGGGCACTGTTCTACCCCGGCGGTTGACTTTTGGGGGCAAGGTGCCTGAAATAGCGGCAGGTTCGGCAGTTTGCCGGGCGCAGGCTGAATGCCTCTATCCCGCTTTTTCCTTTGTCCCCGGGGCGCGCTGATGCTGTCACAGAAGACCCGCTATTCCATCCGCGCGCTGCAGCATCTGGCAGATCACTGGCAGCAGGGGCCGGTGCGGCTGGATGCCATCGCCGAATCGCAGAATATTCCGCGCAAGTTCCTCACCGTCATTCTCTCCGAAATGGTGCGCGAGGGGGTGGTGATCTCGCATCGCGGGCGCGAGGGTGGCTATGAGCTGGGGCTGGCGCCTTGCGATGTGCGCTATGGCGATATCATCCGCCTGACGCGGGGGTCGCTGGCGCTGGTGCCCTGTGCCAGCCGCTATGCCCACGAGACCTGCGCCAACTGCCTGCCCGAGGCGGATTGCCGGTTGCGCGGGCTGATGGTGGCGCTGCGCGACGAGATGGCGGCGATGCTCGACCGGCTGACGCTGGCCGATGCGATCAAGCTGGAGCCGCCGTTTCCGCAGATTGGCGACTGACCGGCGGGGCCGGTGCCTTGCGGGAACGCTGGGCGGGAACGCTGGGCGGGAAGGCTGGGCGGGAAGGCTGGGCGGTAAGGCTGGGCGGTAAGGCTGGGCGGGCACGGGGGGCGACGGGTGTTAACCGTTTATGAAAACCCTGTCCGTTAGGGCCTTTTGTTTAATGCCCGGCAAGGCTTGGTGGCTAACATCGTGTTTATAGGGCCTTTATTTTTTCGTAAGGTCTGGGGTGGAGGCGCGCGATGTATACTGCCTGGGCGATTGTGCCGGGACATGATTTCCTGAGCGGCGGGGCAAGCGAAGGGCTGGCGATGGCCATGGCGCGCGACGCGCTGGCTGCGGCCCGGGCCGATTTTCGCCGGCTGGCGGCGCTGCGCACCGGGGCTGGCGATGAAGGTCCGTTCATGGCGCGGGTGCAGGCCGATGCCGGAGCCGCGCAATGGGCCGGGCGCGGGCCGTGGGAGGCGCCGGGCAGCCGGGCGCGCCGGGATTTTCCGCAGGC
>CAIXXP010000115.1 GCA_903923465.1 uncultured Sphingomonadales bacterium
ATTCAGATAAAAAGACGGTCAAGATCAAGCAGATCGGCTCGCCGATTCGTCGCCCTGAAGCCCAGAAGAAGATCCTGATCGGTCTGGGCCTTGGCAAGATGAACCGGGTGGTCGAACTTCAGGACACCGCCGAAGTGCGCGGCGCGATCGCCAAGCTGCCCCACATGGTGGCCGTGGTCGATTGATCCTGCTGGCCTGCCGCTGTTTCGCGGCCGGCCGGACGATATCGGAAACAGCCCCGGAGCGGATAACGCATCCGGGGCTTTTCTGTTTAAACGGTGGTGCCTAAAGGGGGTGACAGTTTCGCTCCCATCGGTTAAGGCGCCGCTTCTTTTCAGCGCGACTAAAGCGAAAGCGAGTGCATTCCATGACTTTCAAACTCAACGACATCCGTGACAATGAAGGCGCCCGCAAGGGCCGCATGCGTGTGGGCCGTGGTATCGGCTCCGGCAAGGGCAAGACCGCCGGGCGTGGCCAGAAGGGCGCCAAGGCGCGTTCGGGCGTCTCGGTAAACGGCTTCGAGGGCGGCCAGATGCCGCTCCACATGCGCATCCCGAAGCGTGGCTTCAACAATATCTTCGCCAAGGATTACGCCGAGGTAAACCTGGGCCTGGTCCAGAAGGCGATCGACGCGGGCAAGATCGACGTCTCGGCGGTGATCGACCACGCCGCGCTGCAGGCCGCTGGCCTGGGCCGTGGTGGCAAGGATGGTGTCCGTCTGCTGGCCAAGGGTGACTTCACCGCCAAGGCGAACTTCCTGGTTGCTGGCGTTTCCGCGGGTGCCCGCGCTGCGGTGGAAGCCGCTGGCGGCGCTGTGCAGGTGCCCGAGGCTGGCCCGAGCGAGCATGAGAAGAAGACCGCTCGCCGCGAGGTCAACAAGGCCGCCAAGGCTGCGAAGTAATAAAAATCTCCCTAACGGGGCGCGGGCGGGGTTCCTGAGACTTCGCCCGCGTCCTATATGGGCGCATCTGAACGGCCTGTGGAAACGGGCGCGCCATGGGCCTCGAGGCCCGCGAGGCGCGGCTGTGCCAAGGCTTTATCGCAAGGCTCGACCGATCGATGGCTTCACGCGCGGACAATATCGCCAGTAATCTCAGTCTCGCCAATTTTTCCAAGGCGACCGAGCTGAAGAAGCGCCTGTGGTTTACCGTGGGGGCGCTGATCGTTTTCCGGTTCCTCAGTTTCGTGCCGCTGCCGGGCGTGAACCCGCTGATCCTGACGGAGCTGTACAAGCACACGCAGGGCGGCATCCTCGATATTTTCAACACCTTCTCTGGCGGCAGCCTGCAGCGCATGAGCCTGATCGCGCTGGGCGTGATGCCTTATATCACCGCCTCAATCGTGGTGCAGCTGGCGACCTCGCTCCATCCGGCGCTGGCCGCGCTGAAGAAAGAGGGTGAGAGCGGCCGCAAGAAGATGAACCAGTACACCCGCTATGGCGCGGTGCTGCTGACGGCGATTCAGGGCTGGTTCGTTGCCTCCGGGCTCGAGGCCTATGGCGCTTCGTCGGGGCTGCAGGCGGTGGTTATTCCCGGCATGCTGTTCCGTGTTTCCGCGGTGATCAGCCTGATTGGCGGCACGATGTTCCTGCTGTGGCTGGGTGAACAGATTACCTCGCGCGGTATCGGCAACGGCGTTTCGCTGATCATCATGGCCGGCATTGTCGCGCAGATGCCCAGCTTCTTCTCGCAACTGTTCGAAGGCGGGCGTTCCGGTTCGGTGAGCGGCTTTACCATCGTCGGGATGATCGCGCTGGTGGTGGGGTTGATCCTGTTCATCAGCTTCATGGAGCGGGCGACGCGCCGATTGCTGATCCAGTATCCCAAGCGGGCCGGGCAAAACGGCATGATGCAGGCCGACCGCAGCCATCTGCCGCTGAAGCTGAACACTTCGGGCGTGATTCCGCCGATTTTCGCCAGCTCGCTGCTGCTGCTGCCGCTGACCATCACCCAGTTCGCCGGCAAGTCGGTGAGCCCGGATTCGAAGCTCGGCGCGGCGATCGTGACGCTCAACCAGTATCTGGGCCATGGCAAGCCGCTGTATATGCTGCTCTATGCGCTGGGGATCATCTTCTTCTGCTTCTTCTATACCGCGGTTGTGTTCAACCCGGAGGAGACGGCCGAGAATTTGAAGCGCAATGGCGGCTTCATTCCCGGCATCCGGCCCGGCAAAAATACGCAGGTCTATCTTGACTATGTGCTGACCCGCATCACAGTGATCGGCGCGGCCTATATCACCGTGGTCTGCGTGGTGCCGGAGTTCTTCATGGAACAGACCGGGTTGCGTCTGGTCGTGGCCGGCGGCACCTCGCTGCTGATCGTGGTGAACGTGACCGTGGATACGATTACCCAGATCCAGTCGCATCTGCTGGCGCACCAGTATGGCGATTTGATCAAGAAGGCGAAGCTGAAGGGCCGGATGCGCTAAGCGCACCGACAGTCTGGTTTGAGGGAGAGGACGGGCGTGAACATCATCCTGCTGGGGCCGCCGGGGGCGGGCAAGGGCACGCAGGCGCAACGTCTGGTGGAGCGCCATGGCATGCGTCAGCTTTCCACCGGAGACATGCTGCGCGCCGCCGTGAAGGCCGGCACGCCTGTTGGCCTGCAGGCCAAGGCGGTAATGGAGCGCGGCGAGCTGGTCTCCGACGACATCGTTTCCGCGCTGATCGGCGAGGAGCTTGACGGCATGGGTGCTGGCGTGGGCGCCATCTTCGACGGCTATCCCCGCACCGAGGCGCAGGCCGCATCGCTCGACGGCATTCTGGCGGCGCGTGGGCGCAGCCTCGACCACGTCATCGAGTTGGCGGTGGACGAGGATGCCCTGGTGGAACGGATTACCGGCCGCTACACCTGTGCCACTTGCGGCAAGGGTTATCACGACAAGTTCGAGCAGCCCAAGCTGCCGGGCGTGTGTGACAAGTGCAATGGCACCGAATTCAAGCGTCGCCCCGACGATAATGAAGAGACCGTGCGCACGCGTATGGCCGAATATCGCGCCAAAACGGCGCCAATCCTGCCCGGCTATGAGGCGCGCGGCATTGTTGCCCGCGTGAACGGAATGGCGGAGATGGACCACGTGACCGCAGCGATTGAGCGGATTGTCGCTAAGTAATTGCGCAGGACCGTTCTTTTGGCCGGTGGAGGGCGTGTTTCCTGCCGCGTGCGCTGTGCCGTCGTCAAGGCGGTCACGAATTTGCTGCGGGCTTGATATTCCTGCCGGCAGTATTGGCCCGGAATAGGCGCTGTGCTGCGTTGACAGGCGGTGCGAATCGCCGTAAGCGCGCCCCTCACGCGACAATATCGGGTTAGTCCGGCAGGCGGCAGCGTCAATCTGCGCCAACCGGGCTTTTTGCCGTTATGGCTTTCCGGTGTTGGTGGCGTGTTAACAGCGTTGAGATGGGGTAGGCCCGGCCGTTTTCGAATGGTACGGCATTCCCCGTGGAGCATGGAGAAGTAAGTGGCTCGTATTGCCGGGGTAAACATCCCCACCAACAAGCGCGTGATCATCGCGCTCACCTATATTCACGGTATCGGCGCCCACAAGGCGAAGGCTATTGCAGACAAGCTGGGCATTGATCACAGCCGCCGCGTGCAG
>CAIXXP010000116.1 GCA_903923465.1 uncultured Sphingomonadales bacterium
CCCAGCCCGCGCCACGCGATCATCGTCACGCAAATGGGCGGCCAAGCCTGCGGGCTGATCGTTGATGCGGTGAGCGACATCGTCACTCTGCCGGCAGACGCGCTGCAGCCGCCCCCAGTCACCGGTGGCATTGGCGGGCCGGATGCCGTCACCGCCTTCCTCGAAGGGCTTGCCGCCATTGGCGACACGATGGTGCAGGTGCTTAATCTGGCCTCGCTGGGCGATGGCGCGAAACTGGCGGAGGCAGCATGAACATGGCCGGTCGCATGCCCCGGCCGGGAAGCGCCAGGCCGCGGGGCGATGATGCGGGCGCGAGCCCCGGCCACCTGCTGGAGATCGCCGAGGTGCTGCTGGAGCTGTCGGGCGAAATCGAGGGGCTGGGCGCGCAACTCTGCACCGACCCCACGGTGATGCTGCGCCACCTTGCGCCGCTGCAGGCGATAGACCTGATCGCGCAGAAACAACGCTGGCTGGCCACCTTGCTGCGAGCCGATTGCCCAGTGTCGGCAGTCAACTCGATCTCGGTGGATGCGTTGCGCGACCGCCTGTCGCCCGGGCGCCAGCCGAACAGCTGAGGCCCGTGCCGCGCATCCTGCCGGGGGGGCGGGGAAACCGCGTAGAGGCGTGCAGACCGCAGCTTAACCCGCCGCTGCTACACCGCAAGCTGTGCCCCGAAAGGGCGCCATGCCGGCCTTCTCCCCCCTTGGCCGGCGAACAGTCGAGCACCTCAATCGCCCCGGCCGCGGCCCCTTCGCCCGGTCGGGGTGCTCTTTCCCGCCCGCCGGCGCCGGTCGGCCGGGCACGGGATCAGTTCAGCCAGTGCGCCTCGGGCAGTATCAGCCCATCGATATCGGCCAGCCTGCCGTTCGTCTGGCCCCCATCCGCCTGCCCCCGCACCGGCAGCACCAGCGATGCGGTCAGCGCCGCCAGCAGCGCCAGCGCCGGGTTCGCCCCCTCCGCGGTCACTTCCTCGCCCGATAGCGGCAGCACCACCGAGGCGAGGCACATGTCACCCTCGCCGCGCGAGAGCAGATAGCTCGCCCCCTGTGGCAACAGCGCCAGCGCCGCGCTTTCCTGCGCGCCGCAAGCCAGCATTGCCTCCAGCCGCGAGACTGCGGGCAGGCCATCCGCGCCGGAAAAATAGGCCTCTGGGGCCAGCGTCAGCAGGGCCAGGCTCTCGCGCAGGCGGGCGGGGGCATCGGCGGCAACCCCATCCACACAGGCCGCGCAAAGCGCGCTCACCCGCTCGCGCCACACCGCGCGGGGCATGCTGGCCGGGGTCGAAGCGCCATCGCGCCGAAGGGGGGGAAGTCTTTGCCACATGCCGGCAATTCTCCGCCCGCCACCGGCCCATGTCAACGACGCCGGCGCCGGCGCCCGTCCCATTATGGGAGTAGAAACATTTGAAAACAAAGGTATAATTCCGTAGACGCGGTCACACACGCACCGCCCCCTACGGTCAAACCCCGCACCCGCCGTTACAGAAACGCCGCGCGGATCGCGCCAGCCCGCGCGTCAACATAGGGCAGCCGGTCCTTGTGGGTCACGATATACAGCGCGTTCGCCTCGATGGCGGCCGCCACGGCCTCGCCCACGTCCGCCGCCGGAATGCCCCTTTGCTGCAGGATCGAGACCTCGCCCGTGGGTGGCAGGCCAGATAGCGCGCGCGAAGTCTCGTTCAGGCTGGTCGCCACCATGCCGGGGCACAGCACGGAAACGCCCACGCCGTGCGGCGCCATTTCAATACGCAGCGCCTCGCTCAACACCACCACCGCGCTCTTCATCGCCGCATAGGGGCCCAGCCCGGCATGCTCGAACATCGGCGCGATGCCCGCCATCGAGGCGGTATTGACGATATGCCCCCGCTTGCCCGCGCGGATGCCGGGGCCAAAAATGGATATGCCATTGAACACGCCGTTCAGGTTGATGCCGATGTGCCGCTCCCAGGCCTCGGGCGACATATCGGCGATGGCGGAGCCGTCGGGGGCCAGCCCGGCATTGTTCACCAGAATGTCCACCGGGCCAAATGCCGCCTCGGCCGCACCACGCGCGCGCGCCCAGGCCTCGCGGTCGCGCACATCAAGGTGCTCGCCGCGAAAGCGCGGACCCCTTTGCGCCAGCACGCGCTCCAGCGCCGCCGCGTCGATATCGGTCAGCGTCACCGCCAGCCCGCGCGCCGCCAGCGCATCGCCAATGGCCAGGCCAATACCGCTGGCGCCGCCGGTGATGAAGGCGTGCGTCGCTTCGCTCAGTTTCATTCCGCGTCCTCTCCGCTTCGCCCTGCGGCCTGCACGCAAGCCGGGGCCCAGCCACTATTCAGGCCGGGCCCCGATTGGTCAAGCGGCACTGCCCCCAGGGGGGAGGCGGCGTCAGGGGCGGGTCAAATCGTCCACCATGCTGGCCACGGCGGCAAAGGTTTCCGCGGAGCCCGTCAGATGCGGGCTGCGCACCACCGCGACATGCTCCATGCCCGGCACTTCCGACAAGGCCGCCGGCACGCCATAGCCCATCAGCTGCTGGCAGAAGCGGCGGGCATCATCGGCCAGCACCTCGCCCGAACCGACGCTGATCAGCGTGGGCGGCAGGCCATACAGCGGCGCATAGAGCGGCGAGGCCAGCGGATGGGTGGGGTCGCTGCCCTGCAGATACAGTTGCGCGGCGTTCATCGCCGATTCCAGCGAGAACAGCTGATCCGTGCCGGCATTGTAATGATAGGACTGGCCCGACAGCGTGAGATCGAGGAACGGCGAGAGCAGCACCAGCCCGTCCACGGGGATATGCTCCTGCGCGGCCAGCACGGCCAGAGCGGCCGCCAGCCCGGCGCCGGCGGAACTGCCCGAAAGGATCAACGGCACCCGGTGCTGGCCCACGCCGCCCTCGCGCGCCATGGTCAGCAGCGCGGTCATCGCATCGGCCAGCCCCGAGGGGAAAGGATGCTCCGGGGCAAGGCGATAGGACGGCATCGCCACCTCCACATCGCAGCGGGCCGCCAGCGCCGCGGCAAACGGCCCCTCCATATCCGGGCAACCCAGGCGGAAGGCGCCACCGTGGAAATGCAGCACCCGGCCGCGAATGCGCCCCGGCGGACGGAAGCGCAGGGCCCGCACCAGCGCCCGGCCACCGATCGGCCCACCGGCACCGCCCACGAATGTGTCATGCGGCATCGGCTCTGTGCGCCACTGGCCGGCGGTCACGCCTGCGGCCAATTGCGCGCGGCGCTCCACCAGATCTTGCGGCGGCGTGTGGCCGCGTCGCTCCAGCGGCAGCAGAATGCCGCCGGTGCCGCGGGGGCCGCTCATCGGCCGCCCCGCACCAGGTGCGGGCATATCGCCCATCGGGGGCATGCCGCCCGCAAATCCGCTGGCAAATCCGGCGGCAAATCCGGGCTCGTTTCTGGATTGGGACCGATACATATCAATCTACCTGAACTCCCTTGCCGCCCCATACGACAATTGCCAATCAGCGTGGCATAAAGGGCAATGTGGTCAACGCGGTTTACCATAGTTTGGGCGGGTTGCGCCAAACCGGGACGGATTCTGCCTCCGGTTATTGCTATGGCCAATATTGCCATGGCCAAGCACCAGCGTGCCCGCATCGGCACCGGTGAAGCGGGCATGTGCCACCATCCGCCGATAGCCAAGCATTTGATTTCCCCGCCGCCATTTCGCCCCGCGCGCAAAGGCGGCCCGGCGCCGACCGGGTGATAGCGCCCAAAGGTGCCTCTTTCGTGGCATTGGTCGCGCGATTTATACGCGAATTTCCGCCCGCCCACGCCGCGCCCCACATCCATGATACCCGCCGCCGCGCCCGCCATTTGCAAATGCGACGCGGCATTTGCACTTGCCCCCTCGCCCCACACTGGCATTGTGCAGGGCAACAAAGAGGATGACACAGATGACAGGCACTGCCACCGGCGTCGCACGCCCCCTTCCCCCGCGCCTCACCGCCAATCCCGCCCCGCCCCGGCGCGCCGGGTCGCTGCGGCGCACCGCCAGCATTGATGTCGCCTGGCCCGATGGGCTGGAGGGTGCCCGCATCCTGCACGGCCGCGCCCGCGACGTGCTCACCCCCGAAGGCGCGGGCGGCGGGACGGGCGGCGGGGCGACCGTGCTCGGCGCGGCCCGCGTGGAGACCACCGTCACCCCCGACCGGACCATCACCGCCATCACCGCCACCCCCGCGGCGGACCGGCTGGCGCATCTGGTGGGCGAGCGCGGCGGCGGCCACTTGCGGCTGGTGATGTCCGAGAAGATCCCCGAACTGATCAACGCCGGCACGCCGCTCTATCTGCTGCTGGACGACATCTCCGGCGTATCACTGATCAGCAACTGGGCATGGTCGCTGTGGCGGCCGGACTGGCTGGAACGGTCGGCCAAGGCGATGCTGGGTGAGCAGGCCGACCGACCGGCCATGCCCCCCACCAATGTCTGCTGGGGCTTTCAACCCGGCCATTCCAGCCACGACCGCACTCCCGGCAACGGGCCTTCCCCCATCACCGATGGCGGCGAGCTGCGCAACCCGGCGGACCCCGAGGGCTGGCACGAGTTCCCGGCGATTGACGGCGTTTCCATGCGGCGCGCGCGGCGCATCGAGGTGTGGCGCGATGCGGCCGATGGCCTCATCCATGTCGATTCCGCCTTTCAGGACAGCGCTCCCCGGCCGGATGGTGGCCGCACCGCCCTCCACGAGTATAATCTGTCTGCCACGCTCGATCCCGAAACGCTGACGCTGCGAGGGCTGGAGATCGACCCGCGCGTGCTACCCTTCCACGAATGCCCGGGCGCGATTGCCAACGCGCTGAAGCTGGTGGGCACCCCTCTGCCCGAGATCCGCGCGGCGGTGCTGGACCGGTTGCGCGGGCCGGCCGGCTGCACCCACCTGAACGACGCGCTGCGCGCGCTGGGCGAAGTGCCGGCGCTGCTGCGGCAATTGCCCGGCTAATGCGGCGCTAATGGCGTGCTAATGCGCCTTCCCGGCCCTTTGCGGGAAGGCCCATAGGCCAACGGCGATGGCGGCCAGCAGGGCGATGGTGGCAATGGGGCGGCTGAAATCCAGCCCGCCCTTGGCCACCGGCTTGTCGAGGAAATCGCCAACAGTGGCGCCCAATGGCCGCGTGAGGATAAAGGCGCTCCAGAACAGCGCCGTGGGCGACACGCGGCTAAACCGCCACAACGCCGCCACAACCGCGAGCGCGCCAGCGAAGATCAGCGCCCCGAACACATAGCCTGATTCCAGCCCCATGAAGGTGGCATTGCCAAAGCTGTCCGCCGTCCAGTCGCCCAGCGCCGTGCCCAGGGTCTGCGAGAAGGTGATGGTGATCCAGTAGAACCATTCGGCCCGCGGCTCGCGCACGCTGGCGATGCTGACCGTGCCCAGCGTGCGGCGCCACACCATCAGCGTGGCCATCACGCAGGCGAACAGCGACAGCGAACCCAGCATGTAGGCGGTGGCCTGACCGACATGCCAGGCCCGCGTGAACAGCGTTCGATCAAAGAAGTCGGCCAGCGTGGTGCCCGCCGTGGTGGAGGCGATGATCGTCGCCCAATAGAGCAGGGGATGGAACCGGCTGGAGCGGATCTGCGCGAAGATCAGCACGACCAGCGGCACGATGAAAATGCCGGTGCCGATCAGATAGCCCCAGCCGGTGGCGGTGCTGGTGGTCTCGCCCAGCCAGCTCATGCTGACGGTATCGCCCGCCGTCTCGCCCAGCGTTGTCGCCAGGATCTTGATGATCCAGAAGCCCAGCGTCACGGCCGGCACCTTCGACAGGGCCCGGGCCATACCAGACGAACTGGGGCCAGACGAACTGGGGCCAGACGAACTGGGGCCAGACGAACTGGGGCCAGAGGGACGGGGGCCAGAGGGGGGCGACGAAGGGGAATCGTGCTGTGTCATGGGGCCGGTCCTTAAGCCTGAATGTTACAAATCGAGTTTCAGCGCCGTGTAAAATACCGTCTGCTTCCGGCTGAGCCCCTGCCCGAAGGAGGCGAGCCAGGAAAACGGGCCATGAATATGGACGATGCTGCCGAAGTTCAACCCCTGCACCGGGCGGGTGTCCCGGCTGGCCCGGCCCTCTCCGTAATATTCAAGGCCGAGCTGGAAACCGGGGCGGATCTGCCGGGAGAGCGCCACGCCCCGTTGCCAATAGTTGCGGTTGCCGGGGCCGGGGTTGAGCATATAGCCGCCGCCGCCGAACAGGCTCCACGGGCCGAAATCGCGCTGCGCCCACAGCGGCAGCAGCAGCTGCGCGCGGGTGGAGCCACGGCCGGTGGGCAGGAACACGCGCGGAAACAGCGCCACATCGGCGGAAACCGTGCCCGGGTGCTGGTGCAGGAACTTGTATTTACCGGCCAGCTCCACCACCCCCACATCCAGCGGCACGCCAGTTTCGGTATGCAGGGGCAGGGTGGCGGTAAGCTGCAGATTGCGCGCGGCGCCATAATTCAGATCCACCCCGGCATCGAGACTGGTGACGCCCTCATCGCGCCCACCGCCGGCAAAATTATAGATTTCCCAGTGATGCAGGTCAGTCGGCTCGGGATCATCGGTGATGAAGGGCGGCCCGGCCAGCGCCGGCGCGGGCAAGGCCAGGGCGCCAGCCAACAGCAACAGCCCCGCGCAGACAGCGCCCAGCCACGCCCGGATTCGTTGATGGGCAGCGCGCGCGTCAGTTCCGTGGGGCATGGTCATCTGGCAGGGCGGCACTGTGCTTCTCATCCATGCATCGCGGGATCCCGCGCATAGCCGAACCCGCTCGCCATGGCCAGAAGGCCGGGCACCGGCCCGGCCCGCGGCAGGCGCGGCGCAACGAGTCGTCAGACTGTCATTTTTCTTTCCGATAGGGGCTGGAAGACGTGGGCGCGGCATCCCTGCCACGCCCGCGACAGGCCCCTCCCCAAGGTCACTCCATTGCCTTTGTGCTCAACGCCGTATAGTCCGCATGACCTCCGCCGAACCCCGTTCCAGCCAGCTTGCCGAGTAGCGCGATGAGCGAAGACTTCCATCCAGATGGCACGCCACAGGCCCGGGTCATGCCGGCCTTTTCGCGCATGCTGCGCCTGCAGGCGCCCAGTCGTGCCGATATCGTCGCGCTGCTGTTGCTGGCGGGCCTGGCGGTGATGGTGGTGCGCGGGGCGGAAGGGGTTGCCCAGCCGCTCAGCCACCTGCAAATCCAGCCGGTCACCATCGATCCGGCGAACCTGCCCGGCTATGCGCTGCGCACCACCTTGCGGATGTTTGCCGCGCTGCTGGCCTCGCTGCTGTTCACCCTCACCTATGCCACGCTGGCGGCGAAAAGCCGTTGGGCCGAGCAGATCCTGATCCCCGCGCTCGACATCCTCCAGTCGGTGCCGATTCTGGGCTTCCTCACCTTCACCGTCACCTTTTTCCTGAACCTGTTTCCCGGCGAAATCCTGGGGGTGGAATGCGCGGCGGTCTTTGCCATTTTCACCAGCCAGGCGTGGAACATGGCCTTCAGCTTCTACCAGAGCTTGCGCACCGTGCCCGCCGACCTGATCGAGGTGAGCCAGGGCTTTGGCCTGTCGCCGGTGCGGCGGTTCCTGCGGCTGGAGCTGCCCTTTGCCACCCCATCGCTGGTGTGGAACGCGATGATGTCGATGTCGGGCGGCTGGTTCTTCGTCGTCGCCTCCGAGGCGATTACCGTGGGCAACACCACGGTCACCCTGCCGGGCATCGGCTCCTACCTCGCCCTGGCCATCCAGAACCGCGATTTTCATGCCGTCGCCTATGCGGTGGGGGCCATGGGCGTGGTCATCCTCATCTACGACCAGCTGGTGTTCCGCCCGGTGGTCGCCTGGGCCGACCGTTTCCGCGTGGAACAGACCTCCAGCGCCGATCAGCCGAACAGCTGGGCCTATGAGCTGTTTCGCCGCACCACCACGTTCGACTGGCTGTTCCGCGTGTTCGAACTGCCGGCGATGCTGCTGCTGCTGTTCGACCGGGGGCCGCAGCGCAAGGCGGTCTCCACGCGCGCGCCGAACCGCTGGGTGGAGATCGGCTGGCAGGTGGCGGTGGCTATTGGTGTGCTCAGCGCGGCCTGGGCGATCTTCGATTACGTCCACCACACGCTCACGCTGCACGATGGGCTGACCGCTTTCGGCTATGCCGGCATCACGCTGGTGCGCGTGCTGGTGCTCATCGCGCTGGCCAGCGTCATCTGGGTGCCGATCGGCGTGTGGATTGGCATGCGCCCGGTCTGGGCCGAACGGCTGCAACCGATCGCGCAGTTCCTCGCCGCCTTCCCGGCCAATGTGATGTTTCCGTTTTTCGTCATCGCCATTCTGCGCTGGCATCTGAATGTCGAGATCTGGCTGTCACCGCTGATGATCCTGGGCACGCAGTGGTACATTCTGTTCAACGTCATCGCCGGGGCCAGCGCCATTCCCAACGACCTGCGCGAGGCCGCCGGCATGTTTGGCGTGAAGGGCTGGCAGTGGTGGCGGCAGGTGGTGATCCCGGCGATCTTCCCCTATTACATCACCGGCGCGCTCACCGCCTCGGGCGGTTCATGGAACGCCAGCATCGTGGCCGAGATGGTGAGCTGGGGCAACGACAAGCTGACCGCCACCGGCCTTGGCGCCTATATCGCCAAGGCCACCGTCGCCGGCGACTATCCGCGCGTGGCTCTGGGCATCGCGGTGATGTCCATCTTCGTGGTCACGCTGAACCGCACGCTGTGGCGACCACTCTACGCCTTTGGCGAGCGCCGCATGCGGCTTTCGTAATCCCACCCTGTTAAAGCCCTTCCCCCGCGCAAAGACCTGCGAGAGAGAACCCCACCATGGCCACCCAGATCCTTCCCAGCCGGACCCCTCTCGTGGAGGTGGAGCACCTGCGCCACTTCTATGGACGCTCCGCCAAGGGCACGCCGGTGATCGACGATGTCAACCTCACGCTGTTCGAGAACGAGATCGTCGGCCTGCTGGGGCGCTCGGGTTCGGGCAAGTCGACGCTGCTGCGCTCGATTGCCGGCCTCATCCAGCCCGACGAGGGGCACGTCCGTTTCCAGCGCGACGATAGCCGCACGGCGCCGGACATCGCCATGGTCTTCCAGACCTTCGCCCTGTTCCCCTGGCTGACGGTGCTGGAGAATGTGGAGCTGGGGCTGGAGGCGCGCAAGGTGCCCGCCGAGATCCGCCGCGAGCGCGCCATCGCCGCCATCGACCTTATCGGCCTCGACGGCTTCGAGAACGCCTATCCCAAGGAACTTTCGGGCGGCATGCGCCAGCGCGTGGGCCTGGCCCGCGCCATCGTGGTGGACCCGACGCTGCTGCTGCTGGACGAGCCCTTCTCCGCCCTCGACGTGCTGACCGGCGAGACGCTGCGCACCGACCTGCTCGACCTGTGGTTTGAAGGCCGCATGCCGATCAAGGCCATGCTGATCGTCACCCACAACATCGAGGAGGCGGTGCTGATGTGCGACCGCATCCTCGTGTTCTCCGCCAATCCGGGCCGGGTGGCCGCGGAAATCAAGGTGGAGCTGCCCCAGCCGCGCGACCGCCTCGACCCCGCCTTCCGCGCGCTGGTCGACGAGATATATGCCCGCATGACCGCGCGCCCCATCGCCACCCAGCCCGCGCGCGATGGGCTGTTCCCCGGCATGGGCATCACCATGGCCCTGCCGCGCGTTTCCACCAACAGCCTTGCCGGTCTTATCGAGGAGGTGGACGGCACCCCGTTCAACGGCGAGGCGGGCCTGTCGGATCTGGCCGAAACCGCCGATCTGGAAGTCGACGAACTGCTGCCCATCGCCGAATCGCTGCAATTGCTGCGCTTTGCCGAGTTGCGCGGCGCCGATTTCGTGCTGACCCCGGCCGGCCGCCAATATGCCGGCGCCGATGTGGACGCGCGCAAGGCCCTGTTTGCCCAGGCCCTGCTGGCCCATGTGCCGCTGGCCGGCCACATCCGCCGCATCCTTGACGAGCGCGCCAACAAGCAGGCCCCCGCCCGCCGTTTCCGCGACGAACTCGAAGACCACATGAGCGAGGAATATGCCGACGAGACGCTGCGCACGGTGACCCTGTGGGGCCGCTATGCCGAGATCTTCGCCTATGACGAGGATAGTGACCGGTTTAGCCTTGAGGATCCGCAATAGGGTTTTTAGCGGCTGCTCTGGGGGTCGGCGCTTGATGTGCCGGTTGTGGGAAAAACCGGTCGGCGCCCCGAACCTCCGTTGCTGCCCGCGTTGGCGCTGCCATCCCGGCGTGGCGCCTTGGCGCACGACTGGAATGACTTCTCGCCGGAAGACGGCAAGGGGTGGAGGGGGTAGCCGCTTCATCGATCTCCTCAACCCTTGCCACCCGCGCCGTTCCGCGGTCCCCCACCCAGCGCCGATGCAGCGTGGCGGTGTCAGGAGGCAGGGTTGGCAGCTCGGGAACCGCCCGAACGGCGCCAACCACCAACCGTTATTGCCGAAGGGCCAGCCGGGGCACGGACCTCTCATCCCGATGGGGCGCTATGCCGTTTCGTTTGCCGGATGGCCCGGACAGGCGAATGGGTGCCAGCGGCTGCACGGGCGATCTTACAGGCCAACAAATTGTCGCAAAATACCCGGCATTCGGCCCGCGTTTTGTCGAATCCGGGGTTTTATCCGCGCATCGTTCAGACCCGCTTCAGCCGCGTCTGGCTAGACCGGCCACTGTCCGAATGGTCCGGCCAAATGGTCTGGCACGATTTGCCCGGAAGGCGCCCAAAATGACGCGGTTCCCGTGATAGACTTCGCAAAATTCCGGGCAAAATTCCGGGCAAAATTCCGGGCAAAATTCCGGTACCTTGCCGCGGCTTCCGTGCTGGCCCTGCTTGTCGCCTCGCCGGCGCAGGCCAGCCCGGCCAGCGCCACCGCCGCCGATGCCGAACTGGCGCTGGTAAACCGGCTGACCTGGGGCGCCAACGCCACCGAGATGCAGCGCATTCAGGCCATGGGCGCCGAGCGCTGGCTGCAGGCGCAGCTCCACCCTGCCGCCGGCGACCATTTGCCGCCGCGCGCGCTGGACGAAATCGCCGCCCTGCCGCTGCCGCAACGCCCGCTGTTCGATCAGGCGGCCGATCTGGCCCGGCAGGTGGCCATGGCTAAGGCGGCGCAGGCGGCGACGCCCCCGATGCCGCCTCAAACGGCTGGGCCGTCCGCCTTGGCCCCGCCGATGATGCCGCCCACCGCCATGGCCGAGGCCCCTGTCGTGCCGCAACCCGCGATGGCGCCCACCCCGCAACAGGTGCGCAACACCGCGCTTACCGAGGCTTACAAGGAGGATGAGGCGCGGCTGATCCTGCGCAATCTCTATTCCGCCGACCAGTTGCGCGAGACCATGACCGCCTTCTGGCTGAACCATTTCAACGTCTATGCCAACAAGGACGAGGTCCGCCTCGCCCTGGCGGATTATGAGGACCGCGCGATCCGGCCGCTGGCCCTTGGCCATTTTCGCGACCTGCTGGAGGCCGACCTGCGTTCGCCGGCGATGCTGCGCTATCTGGACAACAGCCAGAACGCGGCCAGCCACATCAACGAAAACTACGCCCGCGAGATCATGGAACTGCACACGCTGGGCCTGAGCGGCGCCACGCGAGGCACCGGCCCGGCCTATACCCAAACCGACGTGCAGGAACTCGCGCGGATTCTCACCGGCGTGGGCCTGGTCAATCCCGATGCCCCGCCGAAAGACCCCGCGCGCGTGAGGCCGGGCACCATTCAGGATGGCCTGTTTATCTTCAACCCGGCCCGCCACGATTATGGCGACAAGCTGTTTCTCGGCCATGTCATCAAGGGCAGCGGCTATGGCGAGGTGCAGCAGGCGCTCGATCTGCTCTGCGCGAACCCGGCCACGGCCATGCATATCTCGCTGGAGCTGGCGCAATATTTCGTCGCCGACAATCCACCGCAAGGGCTGGTGGACCGCATGGCCACCCGGTTTCGCGACAGCAACGGCGACATTGCCGCCGTGCTGGACCTGATGGTGCACAGCCGGGAATTCGCCGCCTCGCTGGGCCAGCCGCTGCTGAAGGACCCGCAGCACTATGTCTTCTCGGCCCTGCGCATGGCCTATGACCAGCGGGTGATCGTCAATACCGGGCCTGTAGTTGGTTGGCTGAACCGGCTGAACCAGCCGCTCTACGGCCATCTCACCCCGGATGGCTATCCGCTGGAGCGCACCGCGTGGAATGGCCCCGGGCAGATCGAGCAACGCTTCGAGGTGGCCCAGGCCATCGGCGGCGGCGCGGCCGGGCTGTTCAGGGGCGAGGCGCCGGGCGCCACCGCCGAGCCGGCCTTCCCGCTGCTGCAGGGCGCCCTCTATTATTCCACGCTGGCCAGCCGGTTGGGCACGCCCACCCGCGCCGCGCTGGACCAGGCCACCAACCCGCAGGAGTGGAACGTGTTCTTCCTCTCCTCGCCGGAATTCATGGGGAGATAAGGCCATGCCGGCTCCGATCATCACCCGCCGGAGCCTGCTGGCCGGCACCCTTGCCAGCGGGGCGCTGATGGCCTCTGGGCGCGCCTTTGCCGTGCCGGCGGCGGCGGGTGCGCGGGTGCTGGTGGTGTTCCTGCGCGGCGCTTATGACGCGACCAACATCATCGTGCCCATCGCCAGCGATTTCTATTACACCGCCCGGCCGACCATCGCCATTGCCCGGCCGGACCCCACCAACCCCAAGGCCGCCCTGCCGCTGGATGGGCAATGGGGCCTGCATCCGGCGCTGGCGACCAGCCTCTATCCGCTGTGGCAGGCCGGCCAGATGGCCTTTGTGCCCTTCGCCGGCACCGACGACATGAGCCGCAGCCATTTCGAAACGCAGGACACCATCGAGCTGGGCCAGCCGATAGCCGGGACACGTGACTACCGCTCGGGTTTCATGGCGCGGCTGGCCGGGGTGCTGAATGGCGCGCGGCCGGTGGCCTTTACCGATGCGGTGCCGCTGACGTTCCATGGTGGGGGCCTTCAGATCCCCAATGTGGCGGTGAACGCGATCGCCAAGCCCGGGCTGGACGCGCGCCAGCAAGGGCTGATCGAGAGCATGTATGCCGGCGCCGCCGGGCAGGGCCTGGCCCCGGAGGTCGCCGTGCGGCAGGGGTTTGCCACGCGTGAGCAGGCCTATGCCTCGCTTGCCGACGAGATGGCCAGGGCCGGGCGCGGGGCGGTGGTGCCCAAGGGTTTTGAACTTCAGGCCGCCCGTGTCGCCTCGCTGATGGCCGAGCACTACAACCTCGCCTTCATCGATGTCGGCGGTTGGGATACCCACACCTATCAGGGCGGCGCCGATGGCCAGCTGGCGGGGCGCATTGGCGAATTGGGGCGCGGGCTGGCCGCCTTCGCCAAAACCAGCGGTGCGGCCTGGGCCAACACCACGGTTATCGTCGTTTCCGAATTTGGCCGCACCTTCCGCGAAAATGGCGACAAGGGCACCGACCACGGCCATGGCAGCATCTATTGGGTGCTGGGCGGCGGGGTTCGCGGCGGGCGCATGGTCGGCCCGCAGGTGGCGCTGACCGCCGACACATTGAACCAGAACCGCGACCTGCCGGTGCTGACCGACTATCGCGCGCTGCTGGGCGGGGTGTTCGCGCGGGTCTATGGGTTGAACGGCGCGCGGGTGGCGCGGGTGTTTCCGCAAGGCCCGCCGATGGATCTGGGGCTGGTATAAATCGCCGGGGCGTTAATCTCCGGAAGGCCGGGTGAAGTCCTCGCGGATGCGCACCCAGGCGCCGATCTTGGCCACGCCGTTCACCCGGGGCGGGCGCACCAGAAATTGCCAGGCGGCGCGGCGCAGGGCCCGCGCGAGGCCCGAGCCGGGCGGTGATTCATCCAGTTCCTGGCAATCCTCGACGTGGAAATTCTCCGCCGTGCGGCAGGCGATGGTGGCCCAGCTGCCCGCCTCCACCCGCTCGGGCAGAAAGCCGGCCAGCTCGGCCCGCGTGGGTTCGCGATACCATGCCGCGTTGAACAGTTGCGCCCCGCCCGGCCCCTCGCCCGGGCCGTAGGTGGAGCCGCTGTTCTGGCCGCCGGTTTCACCCGAATCCGCATCGTGGCGGGGCAGGCGCGAAATGTCGGTGGCGGCAAAGTCGTCGTGGCTGAGCCACAGGGGCCGGGGTGGCTTGGGTTGCGCCTGTTGCGGCTGGGGCACCGGCTCGGTCACCTGATGGCTGGCCGAGGCATGGGCCTTGGCGCTCTTCTCCACCTTGCCGGACGAGGCCGCTATATGCACCGCCACCAGCTTGCCGCCCGCGCCGCTGGTGCCCAGCGAAATCAGCCCCATCTCGATCATCAGGAACAGGAGCAGCGCCACCACGCCGAGCGACAGCACGGCCGCCGCCAGCCGGCTGCGTCCAGACCCCGTGAAGCCATTGGCCCGGGTGGAATAGAGTGCCGGCTGCATTGCCCGGCGGCCATACACGCCGCCCGCGCCCGCGACAATCTCCCCGCCCGGGTGGCGACAATCGACGACAATTTAGCCGATCACCCCGGCCATCCGCGTTCAGGGATGCGGCAGCACCATCGGCGCGCGTTCCACCGTGAGCGGGCGGCGATAGGACGGATCGGTGCTGTCGCGGGGCGTGGGCAGGCCCAGCGGGGCGATCTGCTCGGCCAGTTCGGGCGGAATCGTCCATTCGGTGGTGCAGATGCGCGCGGCGATGGCCCACACCCCGTCGCGCCGCTCGAACCGGTCGATATAGCGGCCGCCGACCTGATCGACCCGGAAGGTGCCCTTGGCCTGCGCGTAGAACAGGAAATAGCTCTCGACATGGGCGGTATCGCCATCGAACGCGATGGAGACGTTGGTGACGTAGTGATACGATCGCTCATAGCTGCGCTCGGCGCCATCCGTCGCCCAATCGACCAGGCCATAGCCCGAGCCGATGTACACGCCGCCGTGGTCGTCCAGCGCGTCGGGATGATAGGCCGAGCGGGCCAACTCGCGGTCGCTGCGGTCCATGCCGCGGCTATAGCGCCTCAGGCAGTCCTCGATGTCCTGACGATCCTTGATGGCCCGCACATCGGCCATCAACTGTTCCAGATTGTCCATGCCTTCGCCTTTCCCTTGAGCGCTTGCCCATCCCCCTGCCGGCACTTTCGCGCGCCGTTGTTTTTCGGCCGCCAGCTTACTGCCGGTAGGAACTGTCCGTGCGGTCGAGCTGGCGCAGCATGGCCTCCCACTCCAGCGCGCCGCTACGCGAGACATGCTCGCTGCCCGCAACGCGGTCGAAGATGGCGGTGGTGCGCTTTTGCGCTTCAATGGTCGGCCAATGCGGCGCGCCACCAGCGAGTGCCGCCACCTGCACCTTGCAGGCCGTCTCCAGCCGCTGCATCAGCCAGAAGGCCTCACCAATGGAGCGGCCGCAGGTGAGCAGCCCGTGGTTGCGCAGCACCAGCGCATCATGCGTGCCCAGCGCCGCGACCAGCCGGACGCGCTCGCCCTCGTCAATCGCCGGCCCCTCGAATTCGTGATAGCCGATATGGTCGGTGAAGCGCAGCGCGCCCTGGCTGATCGGCATCAGGCCCTGCGGCATGCACGACACCGCCACGCCCGCCACCGTGTGAGTGTGGACCACGCAGGTCACATCCTCACGCGCGGCATGAACCGCGCTGTGGATGACATAGCCCGCCTGATTGACGCCAAGATTCGTGGAGCCGGGATCGAGCACCTCGCCAGCCGGATTGATCTTTACCAGGCTGCTGGCGGTGATCTCCTCATAGAGATAGCCGAAAGGATTGATCAGCAGTTCCTGATGGCCGGTGCCGGGAATGCAGGCGGTGATGTGGTTGTAGATCAGATCGGTCATGCCATAGCGCGCCATCAGGCGATAGCAGGCGGCCAGCGCGATGCGCGTTTCGGTTTCATGCCCGGTCATCGGGCGGTACCTTGCTTGCCGGTGTCAGCCACGCAGATAACTGTCCAGCTCGTGGTGCATGTTAAGGATCAGGCTCTCCTGCCGATCGGCCAGGATCACCCGATCCAGCACGGTGGAATGCATGCCACGCTGCTGGCGCACGATGCTGCTGAAATCCTGGCTGGGGATGAGGAACCAGCTCTTGGCATTGTCGAGCGCCCCTTCCGCCAGCGTGGTCTCCCACTTGGGCGGCGTCACCCCTTCGGGGTAGCTGCGGATGGCGTACATGTCGAAGATGCACCAGTCGGGGTCGTTGTCTGGCGTGGGCCGCGAGCGGTACATCACCGCATTGCCATAGGTGGGCAGGAAGGTGACATGCGGGAAGATGTGCATGTCGCCCACCTTGGCCATGTCCGCCGCCTCGCCCACCGCCCGGCCCTGATGGGCGTAATACTCGCGCAGCACGATCTGGAAATACTGGCCCACCGTCATGCCCTCGGGAATCGGGCGGTGGCGCATGGAGCGGGCGATTTCCAGCTCCTCCAGGTGGATCTGGGCATCCTGCCCGGTTTGCAGGGTGATCAGCCCGCGCAGCAGGGCTTCGGATTGCTGCTCGTGGCTCATCTCCCGCAGGGCCTCCGCCGAAAGCCGGCCCACCGCGTTGGCACCCCCGGAATGGAACAGGCCGTGGCCTTTCGGCATCGCTTCATAGCTGTAGAGCGCGGTGAAGGCCGCCCCCCCGCCCGGCACCAGCTGCGGGTGGGTCTGGGGCACGTGATAGGCCTCCATGAAGGCCTCCTGCGCCACCTTCCAGTTGGCATTGACCCTGGCCTGATAGTGATAGTGGAACCGCATCTCGCCCAGCTTCACGCCATCGACCAGTGCGGCGATCGGCGCCACCAGATCGTCGAAGGAGGGCGGGTTTTCGGCCAGATTGATATAGAAGAAGCCGGCCCACACCCGCGTGTGCACCGCTTTCAGGTCGACATCGCCGCGGCTGGCGCAGGTCGTCTTGAATTCCTCCTCGCTGGCGACGAATGTGTTCTGGCCGGTCAGGTTCCATTTCCAGCCGTGGAACGGGCAGACGATGGATTCCAGCTGGAACCGGCCCGAGCCCATGGCAAGCTGGGTGGCGCGGTGCGGGCAGACATTGTGGAATGCCCGGACGGTGACCTCATCCACCCGCACCACCACGACGGAATGGTTGAGGATTTCGTAGACGGTGTAATCCCCGGAGTTGCGGATCTGGTCCAGCCGGCAGGCCATTTGCCACACGCGCGGCCAGAACAGTTCCGCCTCCAGTTGCGCGAAGCCCCGGTCGGCATAGCGCGCGGTGGGCAGGCTGTTGCCCTGCACCGCCCATTCGTGGGGCAGGCGGGCCGAGGCACGGCGGCCTTCCTCGTGCAACGCGGTTGCGACAGTCATCCGACCCTCCATCTATTGCGGGCTCTGTCGGCTGTACTCAGCCAGCAGGCGCCGAATCACTATGAGGGAAGGTTAAGTACCGCAAAAACACAGGCGCAATTGAATTCGGCCGCGATGGTTGCCCGATGGGGCAGTGAACACAAGTCTGCGCACTTGCCCCCTTTGGCGCGGCCCTCGTTCGCTCACCAATGCTCGGCGAGCTTGGCGATGTCGTAGGGGACCAGCGCGGCGTAATTGCCGGTGCGCACATTGTTGGCCCATTCCGGGTTGGTGATCAGCGCCCGGCCGACGAGGATGAGGTCGGCCTCGCCGCGCGTCAGCATGCCGGCGATCCGCCCGAGATCGACATCGGGATCGGCCTTCTCGGTCATGTCATAGGGCCGGAACGCGCCCGACAGCCCGACCGAGCCCACCGCCATAACCGGCAGGCCGGTCAGCTTCTTGGTCCAGCCGGCCAGGGTCAGTTCGCTGCCGTCAAACGCCGGTTCCCAGTAGCGGCGCGTGGAGGCATCGAGGAAATCGACGCCCGCCTTCACCAGCGGGGTGAGGAAGGCTTCCAGTTCCTGCGGCGTTTTGTGCGAGCGCACCGAATAATGCGCGGGCAGCTTCCACTGGGAATAGCGCAGGCCGATGGGGAAGCCCGGACCGACGCGGCGACGGATCTCCTCGACCACCTCCACCGCCAGCCGGGTGCGGCCAGCGATGTCGCCGCCATATTCATCGGTGCGGCGGTTGGTTTCGGGCCAGAAGAACTGGTCGAACAGATAGCCATGCGCCGCGTGCAGCTGGATGCCATCGAAGCCGGCCTCCTTGGAGGCGACGGCGGCCACGGCGAATTCCTCGACCACTGCGGCGATGTCGGCCTTGGTCATCGCCCGGCCCGGCGGGGTGTTGCCGCCCGTCTCGATCTGCGGCGACCCTTCGAGCAGATACTCCGCCGTGGGCCCGATGGAGAGCACCGACGGGTCCTTCGACTCCGTGCGGATGCGGCCAAGGCCGGTGTGCCACAGCTGGGCCATGATCTTGCTGCCGGCGGCGTGGACCGCGTCCGTGACCCGCACCCACATGTCGAAAGCCGGGCCCGGTTCAATCTTGGGCACCAGCGCGCATTGGGCCGCCAGGTCGGATGTGGCGATGCCTTCCGACAGGATGAGGCCGATGCCACCCTCTGCCCGGCGGCGGTAATAATCGACGGCGGATTCAGCGAGGATGCCATCGCCATGCGAGAACAGCCGGGTCATCGGCGCCATGACGACGCGGTTTTCCAGATGGCACCCGCCCAGATCAAAGGGTTCGAACAGCGGCGCGGATTCGGGGGAAACGGCGGTCATCGTCAGGCATGCTCCCGTATCAATTTTTTGGAGAATTGGCCTTTGGCCAAGGCCCCGCACCCTAGCTATGCTGGACATAGCGTCAATCAATTTGCCCGGTGCCGGGGTGACTCCACAAGCATGTGCACGCGGGGCGGACGTCCTCGGGTCCGCTCCGCCGAATGGCGGATAAACCCGTCGCCCAGACGAACCAAACCCGGCCACCGCACAAGGCGATGACCGGGCACGGTGTGTTCCTGCCCCGCCGGACGGTGCCGCCCGGCGAGAATTCGCTTTATTCGATATAGCCGAGCACGGTGCCCACCGGATGCAGATCACCCGGCTGGATCACGATGCGCAACGTGCCGGAGGCAGGCGCCTCCACCTCGTTGGTGGACTTGTCGGATTCCAGCGAGAACAGCGGGTCACCCTCGCTGACCGTGCCGCCATCGGCCACAAGCCATTCGGCAATCTGGCCTTCCGTCATGGAGAAGCCCAGCTTTGGCAGAAGAATTTCAGTCGCCATGTTTACCCCATAACCTTGCGAACCGCGGCTTCAATGCCGGCTGCGGTCCAGATGTAGTCCTTTTCCAGCGCCGAGGAAAAGGGCACCGGCGAATATTTCGCGCCGATGCGCCCAACCGGCGCCTTCAGCTGGCCATGGCATTCCTCATTGATGCGCGCGGCAATTTCCGCGCCCACGCCGAAGCGCTTCACCGCCTCGTGCACGATAACCACCCGGCCCGTCTTGCCGACCGAGGCGAAAATCGCCGCCTCGTCCATCGGCACGATGGTGCGCAGGTCCACCACCTCGACCGAGATGCCTTCTGCCGCCAGCTTGTCGGCGACGGCGATGCAATCCAGCACCGGGCGGCCATAGCTGACCAGCGTGACATCCGAGCCCACGCGCGGCGTCGAGGCCTTGCCCAGCGGCACCTTGTAGCCCGGAGGCGGGGCGTCGCCCGGCGTGTACATCAGGGTCGAGTTCTCGATGAACACGCAAGGGTTGTCGTCCTCGATGCAGGACAGCAGCAGGCCCTTGTAATCCGCCGGGTTCGAGGGGATCACCACCTTCAGGCCCGGCGTATGCGCGAGCCAGGCTTCCAGCATGTCGCTGTGCTGGCCGCCAAGGCTCATGCCGGCGCCGGTGAGGGTGCGCACGACCAGCGGCACGCTGGTGGCGCCGCCCGACATGTAGCGGATCTTCGCCGCGTGGTTGACCAGCTGGTCCATCGCCACGCTGATGAAGTTCATCAGCATGATCTCGGCCACAGGGCGCATGCCGGCGATGGCCGCACCCACAGCCGCGCCCATGATCGCCTGCTCGGAGATCGGGGTGGAGCGGACGCGGTGGTCGCCAAAGCGGGTGGAGAGGCCATCGGTGCACTTGAGCACGCCGCCGCCTTCCGGGTCGGCCACATCCTCACCGAAGACCAGCACGGTGGGGTCGGCTTCCATCGCCTCCATCAGCGCCATGTTGATGGCCTGGACGCCGATGATCTGGGCGGGCTTGGTTTCTGCCTCGGCGCTCATGCCTCGATCTCCTCGTCATAGATGTCGCGATTGAGTTCGGCCGCATCGGGCCAGGGCGAGTTCAGCGCGTAGTCCACCGCCTCGTCGAGGTCGTCCTTGATCTTGGCCTCGATGGCATCAAGCTCGGCCTCGGTGGCGTGGCCGCCATCCAGCAGCAGCTTGCGGAACCGGGGAACCGGGTCCTTCTCCTTCGCGGCCGCCATCACGTCGGCGGGGATGTAGTGGCTGTCGTCGCCATTGGTGTGGCCCTCGAAGCGGAAGGTCATCGCCTCGATCAGGGTGGGGCCGCCGCCGGAACGGGCGCGGGTGATCGCCTCGTGCGCGGCCTTCCACATGGCGATGGGATCGTTGCCGTCCACCGTGACCGCCGGCATGGAATAGGAAGCGCCGCGGTCGGAGATCCGCTTCACCGCGGTCACCTTTTCATAGGTGGTGTGCTCGCTGTAGGTGTTGTTGCTGCACACGAAAACCACGGGCAGCTTCCACAGCGAGGCCAGGTTCAGCCCCTCGTGGAAGGCGCCGATGTTGCTGGCGCCATCGCCGAAATTGGTGACGGTGATGCGGCCGTCGCCCTTGAGCTGCGACGCCCAGGCGAGGCCATTGGCGATGGGGATGCCCGAGCCGACGATGCCGGTGGTGACCACCACGCCGGCGGCCGGGTGGGTGATGTGCATCGGCCCGCCCTTACCCTTGCAGCTGCCGGTGGCACGGCCGGCATATTCCGCCCACAGCGACTTCAGCGGCACGCCCTTGGCCAGATGGTCTTGCAGGCCACGATAGATGGTGACGACGTAATCGTCGGGATTGAGCTGGGCGCAGACCGACGGCGCGATCACTTCCTGCCCGCGCGGGGAGTAGTGCGGCGTGGCAATGCGACCCGAACGAATCACGCGACGGATGCGCTCATCGGTCATCTTGATCAGCATGACGCGGCTGTAAACGTCGCGAAGTTCGGCGGTTCCGGGCTCGGCCGGAAAATTCTGCTGCGTGGACATGGTCCCCCTCTCGCCTTTGGGTCGGCAATCCCTTGCTGCCGCGTTTGCGCTATACACATGTTCATTGAGATTGGGCAAGGTCAACTCGCCAAGATTTGGCGCCGCCCTGCCGGCCGAACGGCCGGCGCTAGCGCGCGCGCGCGGCCGCCTCCCCCTCGCCCAGCCCGCGGCCGGCGCGATAGAAGTAAAAGCCCGCCACCACGAGGGTGAAAGGCATCATCACCATCGCCCAGCGCAGCGGTTCGGCCGCGCCGAAATGCTTCGAAAGGTCGCTGAGGATGCCGGCCAGTTGCGGTCCAAAGCCATAGCCGCCGATGTTCATCACCAGCATGATGAAGCTGAGCGCCGCGCCGCGAATGCGCAAGGGGGCAACCAGCGTGGCCGTGGGGAATATCGCGCCCAGATAGGTGCAAAGGCAGACTTGCGCCACAAACAGCGTGGCAATCGCCATGGGCACCGAGGGCAGCAAAAACCCCAGCGACGCGAGCGCCCCGGAGAGCGCCAGCAGGGCCGCCACGACATAGCAACCATTGCGCGGCGAGGATTTGGAGACGTGATCGTTGATGAAGCCCCCGGCAAGCGCGCCCAGCGTCGCCCCGCCACCCACGATCACCGCCACGGTCAGGCTGGCATGCGGCAGGGAAAGATGATGAATGCGGCTGAAGAAGGGGCTGCAAAAGGTGCTGATCCCCGCCTGCCCGGCCACGGCAAAGCCACCCGCCAGCGTGAGACTGGCCAGCACCTTGTCCTTCGCCATGGCCTTGGCCACCTCGATCACCCCGGGCTGCGAGGCATCGTGGTCGTGGGCATGCGGCGGATCAAACGCGCCGCGCCTGGGCTCGCGCATGGTGAGCAGGAAGACGAGGCTGAGCACCAGGCCGGGCAGGCCGCCCAGCACGAACACCATCCGCCAGCCATAGGCCTGCGCCAGATAGCCCGCCGCCGAAAAGGCCACGATCATGGCCGCGGATGTTTGCGCATAGAAAATGCCCACCGCGCGGCCGCGCTTGGCCGGGGGGAAATAGTCGCCGAGCAGCGAGACGCTGGTGGGCGCGCCGCCTGATTCGGCCGCGGCCACGCCCATGCGCGTGAGCAGCAGCGTGAGGTAGGAACTGCCGAAGCCGGTCGCCACGGTGATCAGGCTCCACGTCGCCAGCAGGCCGGCGATCAGCCGCGCGCGGTTGACGCGATTGACCAGCATGGCCACCGGCACGCCGGCGACCGAATAGGCCACGGCAAAGGCCATGCCCGCCAGAAAGCCGAACTGGGTGTCGGTGAGGTGGAATTCGGCGCGAATCGGTTCGGCCAGCGCCAGCAGCAGCGAGCGGTTGACGTTGCTGGCAATGCAACCCAGGCACAACAGGCCCAGAACGTACCAATTATACAGCGGAACCGCCGGGCCGCCCACGGCGGGCGCCGTTTGGGCGGGCGCCGTTTGGGCGGGCGCGGCATCCAACATGCCCGGTGAAGATAGGGCGGCGCGAAAATCCGCATCCCCCGCAGGTAGTTCAGCAGCCATTGTCATCCTTCCCGTAGCTGGATCGCGCCTTCCGGGCTGCCCGTGAGGGGGTGGTGCGCGGAAAGGGTCAGCCTGTTTTCTTGTAATTATACTTCAGCTTCGGCGAGCATTTATTTGTGTGCCCCGGCGCGGGCGGAGCGCCCAAGCCGTCCGCAACGCATCCCGGAACGGCGCAAACCCGGCGCATGCCACAGGCCGACGGCCAGCGTTACGCGTCGGCGGGATGATGCAGGCTATGCTGGCGAATGCCAATGGCAAATATTGCCGAATGCTTGCCGATCCGGGGTGCGCGGCGCGGGGCCGAGAAGCGACGGGTTGCGAGGGAATGCATTCGCCGCGCCCGGGTGCTTCCGGAGGAAGCGCGGCATCACCGTGGTGGCGCGCCGTGGCAGCGCAAGGAAGTTCTGTCCTACAATGCCGTCATTGTTGTACCAATATGGTGATATTTAACATGTAAGATCATGAACGAGGTGATTTCGGTATGACCCATGGCGGTTTTTCCGGTGCCGTCGCCCTGCGGGAGTGCGGCGATGTTTGAGTCGATCTGGATGATGCTCGGGGCGTCAAACTGGTGGCGGCGGCTGACCGGCAGCCTTTCGGCCGTGGCCAATTGGGTGGGGCAGAGCCCGTTTCATGTGGTGCTGACCGGGCTGCTCATCGCCGTCGCGCTGAACCTGTGGCAATGGCATGATCGCGATGCGATCAGCGCGCGCGATGCCCGGCAGATCGCCCAGTGGCGGAGTGCCTCCACCGCTGAACAGGGCGCCTTCCGCGCGGAGCAGCAGGCCAGCGGCACCCTGCGAGCTGCCCTGGCCCGCCAGAACGTCAGTATCGGCGACCTCACCCGCGCCAATGCCACCCG
Source organism: uncultured Sphingomonadales bacterium (assembly GCA_903923465.1). Classification (GTDB taxonomy): domain Bacteria; phylum Pseudomonadota; class Alphaproteobacteria; order Sphingomonadales; family Sphingomonadaceae; genus Novosphingobium. The sequence continues at coordinate 23,483 of CAIXXP010000116.1, forward strand.
GCAGGTGCGGGCACGGGCGGCCCTGGCGGCGGCGAGCCGGCGCGATGCGGGGCTTTCCGCACTTTCCGCCAAGTTTCGGCGGGCGGCCGACAGCCAGCCACCGGCACCCTTGCATGGCACGGATTGCCGGACCCCCGAGGCGGTGATGGCCGCGAGGGACGTGCTGTGAGGGCGCGTTTGCCGTGGTGCGGCAGCCTGTCCGCGCAAGTCTGGTTGGCCCTGCTGCGGCTGGTGCTGGGTGTGGCGGTGGTGATGCTGCCGGCGGCGCTGACCGGCTGCGCCCTGGCCCGCCCGCCGCGCGCCGATGCGGCCGACCATCCGCAGGTGGTTTATGTCGACCGGGCTGTGGCGGTGGCCTGCCTGGATGCCAGGGCGATGCCCGCCGCGCCCGCGCCGATCGGCACCCAACTCAGCGGTGAGGCGCGGCACGACGCCGCCCTGCTGGCCAGCGCCCTGCTGGCCGAACGCAGCGCGCGCGACCGGTCGATGGCGCTGCTGGCGGCCTGCGCGAAGTAGCGCCGCGGCCGGGTCAGCCCGCGCGGACCGGGGCGTCGAGCAGGTCGGCCAGCGCGGCGTTGAAGGCCTCGGGCCTTTCATACA
>CAIXXP010000117.1 GCA_903923465.1 uncultured Sphingomonadales bacterium
ATGAAAATGCGGCCGCTGCGCGCCGGAGGCCGGCGATGAGCATGCGGCCGCCCGGCGCCCGGATGGGGCGGCCCCGCGCGATGCGGGCCGCCTGCCTCCCGTTGGCCCACGCCTTCACGCTGGCCGCCGCCCTGCTGATCGGGAGCAATGCCCTGTGGGCCGCCCCCGCGCCTGCCACCACCGCCGCAACCATCCCGGCGCTGGCGACGCCCGCCGCTGTATCGGCGCCGCCCCGCTGGGCCTTCGAGACCAGCGATGTGCCGCTGGATCCCGTGTTTCATTGCGGCGCCCTGCCCAATGGCATGCGCTATATCATCGTGCCGAACGCCACGCCGAAGGGTGTGGTGCAGATCCGCATGCAGGTTTCCGCCGGCTCGCTGGACGAGACCGATGATGAGCGTGGCTATGCCCATTTCGTCGAGCACATGGCGTTTCAGGGCTCCACCCATGTGCAGCCGGGCGAGATGGTGCGCCTGCTGGAGCGGCTGGGCCTGGCCTTTGGCGCCGACACCAACGCCTTCACCACCTACGAGCACACCACCTATGTGCTGGACCTGCCGCGCGCCGACCCGGGGCTGTTCGATACCGCGCTGATGCTGATGCGCGAGACCGCGAGCGAGTTGCGCTTTCCCGCCGAGGCGGTGGAGCGCGAGCGCGGTGTGGTGCTGGCCGAAAAGCGCGACCGCAACACCACCAGCCAGCGCGCCGGTGAAGACGAAGCCGCCTTCCTCGCGCCCGATTCCCGCTATGCCCACCGCATGCCCATCGGCACGCCAGAGGCGCTGGCCGCCGCCAACCCGGATCGCCTGCGTGCCTTCTGGGCCCGCGAATATGTGCCGGCCAAAACCACAGTCATCGTCGTGGGCGACCTCGACGCGAAAGTGGTCGAGGCAGCCATCCGCGCCCATTTCACCGATTGGGCCCCCAAGCCAGACGCCGCCCCCAGCCCGCCCCAGCCCGACGCCGGCCCGATCAGCCCCACCGACAGCGCCCGCACGCGCATCTGGATGGACCCCGCGCTGGCCGGCGCGATGACCATCACCCGGGCGGGCCCATGGCAGCCGGATCCCGACACGCTGGCCCGGCGCCGCGATGCCATTCTGCGCAACCTTGGCTATGGCATCATCAACCGCCGGCTGGAACGCTTCACCCGCCTGGCCGACCAGCCGTTTCGCCGCGCGACCCTGTCCACCCAGCCGCTGTTTCATGCCGCCCGGCTCAGCAGCCTGCAGATCCTTGTGGCCAACCGCGAAATCGGCGCCACGCTGGGCCTTGTCGCGCTGGAATACCGGCGGGCGCTGGCTCAGGGTTTCACCCGCACGGAGGTGGACGAGCAGATTGCCAACCTGCGCGAATTTGCGCGAAACGCCGCCGCCGGGGCCAACACCCGCACCGATGAAGACCTGATGGCGGCGGCCCTGAACCTCATCCGCCGCGAATGGGTGCCCACGCCGCCGCAAGACGATCTGGCCATGGAGGACGCCCTCGCGCCAAAAATCACCGCCCAGACGGTGCTGGCCGCCCTGCGCGCCGATCTGGTGCCGCTGGATGCCCCGCTCATCCGCTATCAGGGCCATAACCCGCTGCCCGGCGGCGAGGCCACCCTGCGCGCCGCCTGGGACGAGGCAATGCGCAAGCCCCTGTCGACCGCCACGGCGGCCGCAGACGCGCCCACCGCCAGCTTTGCCTATACCAGCTTCGGCGTGCCGGGCACGGTGGTCGCCGATATGCGCGAACCGGGGCTGGGCCTGCGCCAGATCCGCTTCGCCAATGGGGTGATGCTGAACCTGAAGCGCACCGATCTCGCCCGCGATCAGGTGCTGGTGTCCCTGAACCTGGATGGCGGCGAGCTGCTCGCCACGCCCGACAATCCGCTGGCGGTGGACATGGTGCCGATGCTCAGCGCCGGCGGCCTCGGCAAATACAGCGCGGACCAGTTGCAAACGCAGATGGCCGGCCATTCCGTGGGGATCGGCCTGTCTGCCTCGCCCGACAGCCTTTCCTCCACCGTGCAGACCACGCCGGCCGATCTGGGCTTGCAACTGCGGCTGTTGACCGCGCTGATCACCGATCCGGGCTGGCGGCCGGAGGGCGAAGTGCAATTCCACAACGCCATCGGCGATGTTTTCACCCAGTCACTGTCGGACCCGCAGCATGCGCTGCAAACCTACCTCGGCGGCATTCTGTCCGATGGCGACCCCCGCTTCACCCGCCAGCCGCTCAGCGCCTATCAGGCACTGGATTTCCGCGCGCTGAAGCAATCCATTGGCGATCGGCTGGCCCATGGCGCGATCGAACTGGCCATCGTCGGCGATATCGACGAGGCGCAGACCATCGCGCTGGTCGGGCAGACGCTGGGCGCCCTGCCCGCGCGCGAGCTTCAGTTCGGCACCTATGCGCAGGAACGCCAGCGCAGCTTCACCGCCGACCGTTCCGAACATGTGCTGCACCACATGGGCCCGGCCGATCAGGCGGCGATCAGCTTCACCTGGCCCACGCGCGACGCCGGCGATCCGGTGGCCAACCAGCAGCTGAACATGCTGGAAAAGGTGCTGGAAATCGAGCTGCTGGAAAGCCTGCGGCAAAAGCTGGGCAAGGCCTATTCACCCAGGGTCAATTCCGACCGCAACCGCACATGGACGGGATATGGCACGCTTACCGTATGGACCGGGGTGGATGTGAAGGACGTGGCCGCCGCGCGCGCCGCGGTTGATGCCGCCGTCTCTGCCCTGCGCGCCAAAAAGGTGAGCGCGGACATCCTCGAACGCGCCAGGCAGCCGCTGGCCGAAATCTTTGACAACGAGCTGAAGGGCAATGGCGGCTGGCTGGCCGTTGCGTCCCGCGCGCAAAGCCGCCCCGATGCCGTGGAGCGCCAGTTGCACGCCCGCGACCGCGCGCTGGCGGTAACCGCCGCCGATGTGCAGGCGGCGGCCCGGCGCTATCTCGCGCCAGAATCCGCCGTGGTGGTCACCGTCTTGCCGCTGGCCGCGGCGGCCCCGGCAAAGGCGCCTCCCGTCAACCCGCCGGCGCCCGCCCCAGCCGCTTTGTCGCATGCTGGCGACAAGACTGCGCCTTGACTCCCCCCCCCTCCTCCAGTCTAGGGCTGCGGCATGGAACGGGGAACACGCGTGCCGGGGGGCGACCAACAATCACGACCGCGAATACGCCGTGCCGCCCTCGCGCTCGCCTTGGGCGCGGCGGCACTGGCCGGTTGTGGTCCGTCGGATAGCGCCACCAAGCCCCCGCCCGAAGTGGGCTTTGCCGTGCTGGCTCCCACCACTGCCCCGCTGATCAGCGAGCTTCCCGGCCGTACCAGCGCCTTTCGCACGGCCGAGGTCCGCCCGCAGGTTTCCGGCATCATTCAGCAGAGGCTGTTTGCCGAAGGGGCGCTGGTGCATCAGGGCCAGCCGCTCTACCGCATAGATGCCAGCCTCTATCGCGCGGCGCAGATGCAGGCCGCGGCAAACCTCTCCTCCGCGCAGGCCAATGCCGGTGCCGCCACGGCCCGGGCCGATCGCTATCGCCCGCTGGCCGCCGACAAGGCCGTTTCGCAGCAGGACTACACCGATGCCGCCGCCGCCGCCCGGGCCGCCGCGGCGCAAGTGGCGCAAAACCGGGCCGCCCTGTCGGCCGCCGCCACCAATCTTCGCTTCACCACCGTGCCGGCGCCCATCACCGGCCAGATCGGCCGCTCGCTGCTGACCGAGGGGGCTTTGGCCACCGCCAGCCAGCCCGCACCGCTCGCGGTCATCTCTCAGCTCGACCCGATGCTGGTCGACATTCAGCAAAGCGCGAGCGACCTGCTGGCCCTGCGCCGCCAACTGGCCGGCGGCGGCGCCACCGCCCTGCCGGTGAAGGTGCATCTGAAGCTGGACGACGGCACCGACTATCCCCACGAAGGCCGCCTTGAATTCTCGGAAGTGACGGCGGACCCGGCCACCGGCACCGTCACCCTGCGCCTGCGCTTTCCGAACCCCGAGGGAATGCTGCTGCCCGGCATGTTCGTGCGCGCGCAGTTGACCCAGGCCAGCCAAAGCAACGTCTTCCTGGTGCCGCAGGGCGCGCTCACCCGCGACGCGCGCGGCAACGCCGTGGTGTTCGTTGTCGGCGCGGGCAACAAGGCCGAACTGCGCAAGGTGACCGCCACCCGCACGCTGGGCGACGCATGGGTCGTCACCGCCGGCCTGTCGCGCGGCGAGAAGCTGATCACGCAAGGGTTGGGCCGGGTGAAGCCGGGCCTGCCCATCCGCCCGGTGCCAGACAGCACGCCGCAGCATCCGCGAGCCAGCGCCATGGCCGGGCCGCCGCCTTTCGCCCCCCGCGCTGATCGCGGCTGAGCGGCGGACACTTCAGATGTCCCGCATCTTCATCGACCGGCCGATTTTCGCCTGGGTCATCGCCATCATCGTGATGCTGGTGGGGCTTGGCGCGATCTTCCGCCTGCCGATCGAGCAATTCCCCGACATTGCCCCGCCACAGGTGAACATCCAGACCAGCTATCCCGGGGCCTCGGCCGAAACGCTGGAAGGCTCGGTCACCCAGGTCATCGAACAGCAGCTGACCGGCGTGGATGGGCTGCTCTATTTCAGCGCCACGGCCACCTCGCAGGGGCAGGTGCAGATCACCGCCACCTTCGCCAAGGGCACCAACCCGGACATCGCCCAGGTGCAGGTGCAGAACAAGGTGCAGCAGGCCCTGCCCCGCCTGCCGCAGGATGTGCAGGCGCAGGGCGTGGTCGTCACCAAGTCCAACCCCGATTTCCTGCTGGTTGCCACCATTTACGACAGCTGGGACCGCGCCACCAATATCGACATCTCGGACTACATGGTCAGCCACCTGCAAGAGCCGATCGGGCGCATCCCGGGCGTGGGGCAGACCAACGTGTTCGGCTCGCAATATGCCATGCGTATCTGGCTGAATCCCACCCGGCTGGCCTCCTTCTCGCTGATGCCGTCGGATGTCATCGCCGCCCTGGCCGCGCAAAACGCCGAAGTGGCCGCGGGCGAGGTGGGCGGCATGCCCAATCCGCCCGGCCAGATGCTGAACGCCACCGTCACCGCGCAATCGCGCCTCACCACGCCGGCGGAATTTGCCCGCATCGTGGTGAAATCTCTGCCCAACGGCGGCGCGGTGCATCTGTCGGATGTCGCCCGCATCGAACTGGGCGCGGAAAACTATGCGGTGATGAGCCGCGTGAACGGCCACCCGGGCGCCGGCGTGGGCGTCTCGCTGGCCCCCGGCGCCGACGCTCTTGCCACCGCCAAGCTGGTGAAGGCCGAATTCGCCCGCCAGGCGAAGGTGTTCCCGCCCGGCTATGAATACAACTTTGCCAACGACGCCACGCTGTTCATCACCAAATCGGTCAGCGACGTGGTCATCACCCTGTTCGAGGCGATCGCACTGGTGGTCGTGGTGATGTTCGTCTTCCTGCAAAGCTGGCGCGCGACGCTCATTCCCGCCATCGCGGTGCCGGTGGTGCTGCTGGGCACCTTCGGCATTCTGGCCACCGCTGGCTATACCATCAACACGCTCACCCTGTTTGGCCTGGTGCTGGCCATCGGCCTGCTGGTGGACGATGCCATTGTGGTGGTGGAAAACGTCGAGCGGCTGATGCACGAAAACCCGGGGATGTCCCCGCGCGACGCCACCATCGCCTCCATGGAGGAAATCCAGGTGGCACTGGTGGCCATCGCCCTGGTGCTCTCGGCGGTGTTCCTGCCCATGGCCTTTTTCGGCGGTTCCACCGGGGTGATTTACCGCCAGTTCTCCATCACCATTGTCTCGGCGATGGGCCTGTCGGTGCTGGTCGCGCTCATCCTCTCGCCGGCGCTCACCGCCACCTTGCTGAAGCGGCCGGAGGACGAGGATACCACCGGCTTTGTCGGCCGCCACAGCATGGCGATGCGCACCGCCTTCGAGCACCATTTTGGCCGCCTGCTCGGCTGGTATCACGCCAACGCCATGCGCATGATCACCAATCGGCCGCGCGCGATCATGGCCTACAGCGCGCTGGCGCTGGTGATGGTGGCACTGTTCATGCGCCTGCCCACCGGCTTCCTGCCCGGCGAGGATCAGGGCTATGCCCAGCTCAACTACAATCTGCCCGCAGGGGCGACGATTGGCCGCACCCGCGAGGCCGAACTGGCGATCGAGCACTACTTCCTCACCCGCGAGAAAGGCACGATCCATTCGGTGTTCACCGTCATCGGCGGCGGGCAGGGCGGCGTGGGCGGGCAGAACGCGGGTCGCGGCTTCATCGCCTTTTTCCCGTGGGACCAGCGCCCCGGGGCCGAGAACACCGCCGATGCCATCACCCACCGCGCGACCAAGGCCCTGAACGCCTTCCGCGACCTGGAGTTCTATGCCACGGTGCCGGCGATTGTGCGCGGCCTTGGCCAGTCCTCGGGCTTCACCGCCGAGTTGCAGAACACCTCGGCCATCCCCCGCGCCGATTTCGTCAAACTGCGCGATGCCATCCTCACCGAGGCCCGCGCTGACCCGCGCCTGATCAATGTGCGCCTGACCAACCTGCCCGACCAGCCGACGCTGAAGGTGAATACCGATGCCGACAAGCTCGCGGCGCTCGGGCTCACGCAAAAGGATGTGAACGCAACGCTGGCCACCGCCTGGGGCGCCACCTACGTCAACGACTTCATCGACCGAGGGCGGGTGAAGCGCGTCTTTGTGCAGGGCGACGCCCCCTATCGCGCGCGGCCTGAAGATCTGGCCAGCTGGTATGTCCGCTCGGCCAATGGCGAGATGGCGCCGTTCTCGGCCTTCTCCCATGTGGAATGGGGCCTCGCGCCCACCGCCCTGTTCCGCTTCAACGGCATCTCGAACTACGAAATCAGCGGGCAGGCGGCCCCCGGCTCCAGCTCGGGCGACGCGATGAACGTCATCGCCGCGATTGTCGCGAAATACCCCGCGGTCACCCTGGCCTGGTCCGGCGCCTCCTATCAGGAACGACTGTCCACCGGACAGGCGCCGCTGCTCTATGGCGTGTCGCTGGTGGTGGTGTTCCTGTGCCTTGCGGCGCTTTACGAGAGCTGGTCGGTGCCGGTGGCGGTGCTGCTGGTCATTCCGCTGGGGCTGATCGGGGCGGTGCTGCTGGTCACGCTGCGGGGCCTGCAGAACGATATCTACCTCCAGATCGGCCTGCTCACCACCATGGGGCTGGCGGCCAAGAACGCCATCCTGATGATCGAATTCGCCGAGCGCGCCGAGAAAGACGGCATGGGCATCGTCGAGGCCGCGCTGGAGGCCGCCCGCATCCGCCTGCGCCCGATCCTGATGACCAGCTGCGCCTTCATCTTCGGCGTGCTGCCGCTGGCGCTGGCCACGGGCGCGGGGGCCAATGCCCGTGTCGCCATCGGCACCAGCGTGATCGGCGGCATGCTGACGGCGACCTTGCTGGCGGTATTCTACATCCCGCTGTTTTTCGTGGTGGTGCGCCGCGCCACCCGCGACACGCTGGCCAAATTGCACGGTCACGATGCCCCGGCCACCGATGCCGGGCCCGGGGATCCGGCATGACGCGCCGCCGCCCCCGGGCATGGGCGCTGGGTCTGGGCGCGGCCCTAATGGCCGGCACCCCCGCGCTGGCCGGCCCCGCCACCGCCGGTTCCCCTATGCCGCCTCAGTGGCCGAGCGGCCCGGCCTATGGCGCCACCGCCACGGGCACCGCCCCCACCGATTCCTACCGCGCCGTGCTGGCCGACCCCCGCCTCGTCGCGCTGATCGAGACGGGCCTCGCGCACAATCAGGATGTGGCGCTCAGCCTCGCCAATATCGCGGCGGCCCGCGCGCAATACCGCATCCAGCGCGCCGCCCTCTTGCCGCAGATCGACGCCAGCGCCGGCTGGAACCACGCGGGCGGCGCCGGCACGCTGGTCAGCGGCGCCGCCACCAAGGGCGACAGCTACCTTGCCGAGGGTTCTGCCGCCAGTTGGGAGATCGACCTGTTCGGCCGCCTGCGCTCGCTCACCGCCGCGCAAAAGGCACGTTACCTCGCCAGCGAGGAAGCCGCGCGCGCCACCCGGCTGATGCTGGTGGCCGACATCGCCGATGCCTGGCTGACCTATGCCGCCGACGCCAGCCTGCTCACCATCGCGCAAAGCACTTATCAGGCCGCGGCCTCCAGCGTTGCCCTCACCACCCGGCGGGTGGAGGGCGGCGTGGCCCCCCTCTCCGACCAGCGGCAGGCAGAGCTGGTGCAGAACAGCGCCGCCGCCGACGTCGCCGCGCAAACCACAGCCCTGGCCCGCGACATCAACGCCCTGCGCCTGCTCACCGGCGCCGAGGTACCGCCCGCCACCCTGCCCGCCGACATCGCCGATGCCGGCGCGCACCTCGCCACCGTGCCGGCCGGCATGGATTCCGCCGTGCTGTTGCGCCGCCCCGATGTGGCCGAAGCCGAGCTGAACCTGCGCGCCGCCAAGGCGGATGTGAGCGCCGCCCGCGCCGCGCTGTTTCCCAAGATCACCCTCACCGGCGTGGTCGGTGTGGCCTCCACCGCCCTGTCCACCATGTTCACCGGCGGCGCCTTCGCCTGGGGCACGGGCGCGGCGGCAAGCTGGCCCATCTTCAACGGCGGCGCCTCCAAATCCGCCTTCCGCCTCAGCGAGGCACAGCGCGACGCAAGCCTTGCCACCTATCGCAAGGCGATCCAGTCGGCCTTCCGCGATGTCGCCGACGCGCTGGCCCGCGGCGGCACCATCGACGCGCAACTCGCCGCCACCACCGCCGCCCGCGACGCCGCCGCCGACAATTTCCGCCTCGCCGACCGGCGCTATCAGGGCGGCGTGACCAGTTGGCTGGAGAGCCTGACCGCCCAGCAGGCGCTCTATGCGCAGGACAAGGCCCTCGTCAGCACCCGCCTCGCCGCCGCCAGCAACCGGGTGGCGCTGTATCGGGCACTGGGTGGGGATGATCCCGTGGTGGGGAACAGCGGGAATTAAAAGGGATAGGTGCGAGGGTGGAGTCTGACGTGCCGATTTGCCGAGGCAAATCGGTTGGCCCTCGCGCTCCCAATACTGTCGGCGTCGTGCCCCGGTTCACCAGAGTGCTAGCTCGCCGCGCCGCAGGCTTTCAAAACCGCTACCCGGCAAGGCCTGCCCCCGCAGAACAGGCGCCAACGCCGACAGTATTGGGAGCGCGAGGGACGAGTCCCTCGCACCTTTCCCTTTCCTCGCATCTTAGCTCTTGCCCACTTCCATCACCCTCACCCTTGCCCCAACGCGCGCCAATCGCCATAGGCCACCTAATCTGAATCACCTCCCAGCCCGGAAAGGCCCGCCCGCGATGTCCAAATCGACGAAGGTCCGCGTCTATGTCAGCCTCAAGAACGGCGTGCTCGACCCGCAGGGTCGCGCCATTCATCATGCGATCGAGGGTCTGGGCTTTTCGGGCGTGCAGGATGTGCGCGCCGGCCGGCTGATCGAGCTGGAGGTGGACGAGAGCGTGACCGACGCCGCGCTGGACGAGATGGCCGCCAAGCTGCTGGCCAATCAGGTGATCGAAAACTACCGGATCGAGCGGGTCGCGGCATAAGGACAGGTACCATGAGCAGCTTTCGTTCTGCCGTCATCACCTTCCCCGGCTCCAATTGCGACCGCGACATGGCGGTGGCCATCGAGGATGTCTGTGGCGGCCCTGTCCACCGCGTGTGGCATGGCGATGCCACCCTGCCGGAAGGGCTGGACTTCATCGCCCTGCCCGGCGGCTTTTCCTATGGCGATTATCTGCGCTCTGGCGCAATGGCCGCGCGCTCGCCGGTGATGCGGGCGGTGGTGGAGGCGGCAGCGCGCGGCGTGACGGTGCTGGGCGTGTGCAACGGCTTTCAGGTGCTGACCGAGGCGGGTCTGCTGCCGGGCGCGCTGATGCGCAATGCCGGCATCCGCTTTGTCTGCCGCGATGTGGCACTCACCGTGGCCAATGCCCACTCGCGCTTCACTAGTGACTATAGCGAGGGCCAACGCATCACCATTCCCGTCGCCCATCATGACGGCAACTACTTTGCCGATGATGCCACGCTCGACCGGCTGGAAGGCGAGGGGCTAGTGGCTTTTCGGTATGCGGAAGATGTCAACGGCTCGTCGCGCAATATTGCCGGGGTGCTCAATGCGGCCGGCAATGTGCTGGGAATGATGCCCCACCCGGAGCGGATGATTGAACCCGCCCATGGTGGCAGCGATGGCCGGGCGCTGTTCACCAGCGTGGTACGGGGTCTGGTCGCGGCCTGATTTGCGGCGGTGGAAGCGGTGTTAACCCGCCGCTTGGACGCCCGTCTCGCGAGTGCCGATTTCGCCGAAAGCTGACTCGCGGCTGGCGCAAACCGCCGCCAGTACCGCGTCGCCGGTCACCGGCCCACCCAGATAGAAGCCCTGCACGCCGCTGCAATCCAGCTGGCGGGCCAGCGCCAGTTCGGCCTCGTTCTCCACGCCCTCGACGATCACCCCCATCTCGAGGCTG